>NC_010581.1:1898611-2201388 GCF_000019845.1 Beijerinckia indica subsp. indica ATCC 9039
CCGAGCGGACTCCAGAGCCAGCTGAGCACGAGAGTCGCGACAGCGAAACCGCCAATGAAGGGGTACCCTTCCGGATGGATCGGCGTGACCTGCCGTTGGATCGAAGCAAGAATCGACATGAAGGAACCTGTTGCGGGGATCTTATAATTAGGATTGCCTTGCGCGACCCTGGATTGGTTTAGCAAATTCGCCATAACCACGGAGTCGCTGCGACACAATAAAAATGATTGAAAGCAATAAGGGGCGACCATTAGGCGCCAAGGCATCGACCACGATTTTCACCACCGAGAAAACCGTGATCAAAAGTTTTTCATCGCGCTTTAATCAAAATAGCCACTTGGCACGACCGAATAAGGCTATCGAAATTTTTTGATGATCATACGGCAAAGGTCGCTTTTGAATCCATACAATATTCTATTACACGGATAAATTGTAAAGCCTTTCCAGCTCTTATGGAGGGAATTGCTGTGGGCTTGTGTCCTTAGCCCTTATGCGTGAAGCCACAATCCGGCCCCGCATGGCATGGCGAGCTGGGGCGGATTGCCGCGAGGAACCAGGATCGGCACGCTGAGCGTCGGCAGGATGCTCGTTCATGCGGAGTCATTGACGGTGACCTTTCGTATTGGTGAGAAATTGCTTTGAGGCACGACATGATCTTGACTCGAAGCTTATCGCTTGCGTAAAGGGAAAAAGCTCGTACAAAGGCACAGGATGGGCGCGTAGCTCAGCGGGAGAGCACTCCCTTCACACGGGAGGGGTCACAGGTTCAATCCCTGTCGCGCCCACCATCTAAGTGACTGATAATTGTTGCTAAATAGATGGCTATAGAATCCGGTAGAAATGAGCAGAACAACGCGCGAACATGCACGGTAAATCCGTGCGATGAGCTCACGCTCTGTTCTGCTGCAAAGAGCAGACAAAACCCTGCTTTGCCTACGCCATGACTTAAAAGACCAGACCGATCGTATTGTATCCTTGTTATTCGGATGCAAGACAGCACCATTGATGCAGTATTCGGCATCTCCGCTACTGTTTAGCGCCGAATCGATGTGCCCTTAATCGGGATGAACCAAATATTGGTGCCCCCTGCTGCGTGGCGCGAGACGATATTGCCGCCACCATCATCGCCACTGTCCATCTGGCCGATAACGCCGCGGTTCATCCGGCGGCAAAGGCGGTTCCGCGCCCTTGATGATCCTCACACAATATTGCAAAATGAGATATTTTTGCCTATATTATCGCATATCGTGATATTCACGGCATGAAAACACTTTCCTTCTCCCGCTCCGCTGCTGCCGATCTCCGGACCTATCGCTCCGATGCCAAGCGCATCGTCGCCAAGATCGAGCGCTATGCGCAGACGGGCGCGGGCGATGTCACCCAACTCGTCGGCTCCACGGCCATGCGCTTGCGCGTCGGCGACTACCGCGTGATTTTCGAGGAAACCGACATGGAAATTTTCGTCACCAAAATCAGCGCGCGCGGCACGTTTACGAATAGGGGAAAGCACTATGGCTCATCAGATCATCATGACGCCGGGCGGGGAAAAGCTGGTCCTCTTGCCTTTCGATGAATTCCAGGCCCTGCGCGATGCTGCCGACGCGGCGGCACATGTCCAAACCCTCGCGGCCCTGGCGCATGGCGAGGAAGAGCGCCTGACGCCGGCAGAGGCCCTGGCCCTTGCCGAGGCCGCGACGCCTCTCGCCTTCTGGCGCCGCAAGCGCGGCCTGACACAAACTGTGCTCGCCGAGCGCGCGGGCATTTCGCAAAGCGCTCTGGCGGGCATGGAGAGTGGCGCTCGCGTTGGAACCGCTGCCGTCCTGGCGCGCGTCGCCAAGGCCCTGCATCTGCACGTCGAGGATCTGATCACAGTGGACGAATGAGGGCATTATGCCCCCCTCCACATATCGTTAAAACAGCCCCGGCATCGCCGTGACCAGCCACGTCTACAGAAAAATGGAAGCGACAACACATTCAGAAACGTTGCGAAATACCCGCATAAACCTGAAATGTCGGTGTATCCTTGTTCAGCCCAATATAGGTGGCTGCATCAAGTTGAAGAGTATCTGTCACGAGATAACCAAAACAGAAATCGGCGGTAAAGATGTTCGGTGTTCCCTTATCGGCGCTGACGGAGGAAAAGAATTCCAAGGTCGCTGTCAGTTTGTCGATAAAGGGAACCGCATGACTGAAATTGATGATATTGGTGAAAGCAGCATGACGTCGGCTGTCGTTGTTGTTGACCAGAATATCGAGCTCGGTCATGAAACCCATGCTGAAATCCCCGGGTAAGCTCACTTGCATGGGAATATCGATACCGCCTTCGACGAGTCGGTTGCCTCCGGCATCGCGCGTGGCTGTGGGGATCTTGACATAAGGGATGAGACCCAAGGCGAAATCACCGCCATCATTGCCGATGAGATTGTATCTGATGCTTAAGACCGTATCACCATAGCTGGTGCCGCGGGTCGTCTGGGCGGGACCATTCGACCAATCCCTGGTCCATTGATTAACCAGACCGCCGACCCCGACCCAAAAATCCATTTGATTGGTCAATCCAAAGATCAGAACCGGATCGGTGGCGACACCCGTGCGGACTGTCTGACTTTGGCCACGGGATTCCGTATAATTATAAAGGTCTGTCTCATATTGGAAATGGCCGGCATCGACTGTGATTGGAGTATTTCCCCTGCTCGGCCGATTGGGCGCGAAACCGCGCATGGCCGATTCAGGGGTCGGATTGAACAAATTATATTGGCTCTTGTCGACGCTCGGCTCTGCATCCTTTTCCGCGGCGAGGACGTGTCCGGCTCCCATGAGACCGGATTCAACGAGGCCAGACCCAAGGAGGAAGGAAACAAGGATCAAGAAGCAATGGCTTGCGACCGTCATGTGCGCCCTGGGATTTTGTTTTGTCCTCGTGAGGGGAAGACACATGCGAACGAAGCAGACGAACATTGCCGATGGAAACCCAAGGTAAGATACAATAGTCAGAAGATTTATCCGTATTGCCGCTTATGTCCAATGGAGAATGGGTGCGGCGATCATCACATCCCGTTCGCGATCAAGCGCCACGGCAGACTGGCCTGTTGTTTGCTGAATCAACAGTATATCATCATGCGGAGGAAGCACGTGGGATTTTTTCTCTGAAAATGACCATGTGATATTCACTCCAGATGAACTCAAGTCACAGTAGAATTTACGAGCTGTTCCACGTGTGGCTTATCTCGATCGCAGAATTTCTATAGTTTTGATAAGTATTGTTATACTTAAAGCTATTCCGAACAGGGAATATCTTCTTCAGTCTTGAATGAAGAGACGTGACGGCTGACGGTGTCTCGACCGTTGTTTCACGAACTCCGGATCTCCTTTCTCAAAATTTTCACCCTTAGTCACATTGACGTCACAAAATATTTGCCTAAATGCAAGCTCTTTGTTACATAATTGACATATTCTCAAAAGTTTCACATAAATCAATATAGCCCATAAATATAGTAGAAAATAGCTCTTTGGCGCGAATTCCTTTCCAGCGAGCCGGTGGCTCAAAAACCAATCATCACGCAACAGCAAATGGTGATCCTCACAAGAAAAGTGGATGGCGATGACTGCACAAAACAAAATAATTGACGTTGGAGACTCCAAACTGGTCCAGCCAGCCACCGCTCCTCGTGAACTCAGAAGCAATTGCCTGTCTTACACCGAAGTTCTAGCGCAATCGGTTTCTGTCATCGCACCCTCCACAGTGCCGGCAGCCATTCTCGGCTTAATCTACGCCACAGCCGGTAACGGGACCTGGCTCAGCTTTCTCATGGGCATGACGGGTCTTGTTCTGGTCAGCTTCAATATCAATCAATTCGCCCGTCGTTCGGCTTCTCCCGGCTCGCTCTATACTTACATCGTCAAGGGCCTCGGACCCACAGCCGGTGTGCTCGGTGGCTGGGCGTTGCTGTTTGCCTATATGGTCACCGGCATGTCCACTCTCTGCGGGTTTGGAATCATCGGTAGCTTGCTACTCGGCCAAATCGGCATTCATACTCATATCCTAGTTCTGTTCGCCATTGGCGCGCTTGGCGCGTGTTATATCGCCTTCCGGGACATTCAGCTTTCGGCCAAGATGATGTTGGTCTTCGAAGGCGTATCCCTTCTGGCAATTCTCATGCTTGGCATCCTCATTTGGATGAACAAGGGCTTTGCCTTGGATACAAAACAGTTGACCCTCGAGGGCGCAACCCCAGGCGGTGTCCTAGCCGGTATCGTTCTGGTCGTCTTCGGCTTTTCCGGTTTCGAAAGCTCCACGTCGCTTGGCGACGAAGCCAAGGATCCTTTGCGGGCTATCCCGCGTTCGGTCATCCAGAGCGTGGTCATCTCCGGCCTCGTATTCATCTTTATGACTTATGTCGTCGTCATGGGCTTTGAGGGCACCGGAGCCGATCTCGGCAAGACCGAGGCGCCGATCGATTTTCTCGCCAATCTCATGGGTTTCAAATTCCTCGGCGTCTTGATCAATATCGGTATCCTGTTGAGCTTCTTCTCCTGCACGCTGGCGGCGGTTAATTCGACGGCCCGAGTCGTCTTCTCGATGGCGCGGCATGGCCTGTTCTCTGACGCGCTGGGTGAGGCGCATGAAAAGAATGAAACGCCCTATATTGCGGTGTTCCTTTCCGCGTTGATCACCTTCCTCGTACCGACCGGTCTTTATCTTGTTGGCGTCAGTGCCTTCGAAAGCCAGGGCTATTTCGGCACATTGTGCAGCTTTGGCTTTTTGTTGGTCTATATGCTGATTTCGATTGCCGCTCCGGTGTATCTCTCGAGCATCGGTAAGTTGAGCGTGAGCGCAATTCTGTTTTCGCTGTTAGGCGGGGGCTTTATGCTCCTCCCCTTCGTCGGCACGGTCGGAATACCAGGAAGCGACTTGTTCCCGCCCATGGAATTCGCGAACAAGATTCTCTTTGGGGTGTTTCTCACTTACATGGCGATCGGGCTCGCTTGGCTGCTGTTGCAGAGAAACCGGCATCCTGACATGATTCCAGAAATGCGAAGCTCGATCGAATCGGTCGATCTGAAATTCGCCAATGCGAGCTCAATTTCCAAGACTGTGATCCATTAAGTGTGATCAGTCCAAGCAAAGCCCGTAAATTGCCGAGGTGGTGGCCATGACACAAACCTCGCCGTGCTTTCACTTTCGGAGTGAAACAGATCAAATTGGGGGATCGGATATTGCCGGTCACCCCATACTGGCCGGGCGTTCGGCTATAGCATTCTCGTTACATTCATTCGGACGTATGAGCGATACGATAAGCCTTTATAATCGCATCGAACTTATCCGAAAGGATATCCGCATTTACAGCGTCCCCGAACTGTGCGGCTGGCATAGGCCCGCACAGGGTGCCTTCACTATCCAGGTAGCCAAATTTTCTCATTCGGCACTGACTTGAAGCAAGTTATGCTCAAATAATGCATAATAAGATTGTTGCGTTGGGGAATGCCGTGGGAATATCATTACTCATCTTAAACCGTAACGGTAGGCCTCTCCTACCGGGTTTTTCATCGATAAAAAGGAGATTGAATCAATGAGCACGACTGCGGAACCAACAGTTGAAACAAACGCTCTTTCCGTTTTGGGAGACGCACTGGAATCCGCCGCGGTATCGCTTGGAGAAGCGGCAACGGATGCGCGCGAATCGGCCAAAATCGCAGCCAAGAAAGTACGCGGGACCCTCTCGGCTGGTGTTTACAAAGCCGCCTATGGCGTATCCTTTGGTGTCGTATTCAGCGCCGTTTTTCTGACCGAATTACTGCCTGAGGACAGTGTCCTTCGCCGTGGCCTCGTCGATGGCGCCAAGGATGGCCTGGAAGTCGCCTTGAGCCGGACACACGAAGCTTCTGCGGCGGAAGAGGAAACGGTGGAAGACGAAGAAGATCTGGAACAAGAGTAATATCGCTCCGATCCCGCTCGCATGATTGAGTGGATAAGGCAACGGTGACAGGTCTGCTCGCTGATGGAAAATCGTCATTTGCGGCTTATTCCTGTCATCATTCCTACCGCGCACCATGGCTTCTTAAGCTCCTCGATTGGCAAAAGATTATTGAGCTGATCTCAAGGCCATCCCGAGGGGTGGAAAGGCCTTGTCAATTTTGACAAACCTCGGGGATAGACCCCTCCTCTCGTGAAGTTTCATCAGTCGATTGATCCCAGCACGCTGCTCGTGGTAGCAGACTTGCCAAGCATGGCATTTCTGCTTTCACGATTGAAGAGATGAGGGTGTTCCAAGGCTGGTGGCGTCGAGGGAAACCAAGGCCGACCGCATTCCTTCCTTACTCTTTATATGGACAATGAAGCGATCCGTCGCTTTACATGCTCGAAGTCTCAGGGACTGCCACACTCCTATGTTGTCGCTCACCAAATGAATGGGGAGAAAAACTTCGTGAGGCCGAGCAAAGAGATACTGCAGAAGTTTGTTTCCAATATAAGAGTTCAGCCTGAATATATTGCGGTCATGGTCTCCGCCGTGGTGGGTTATGTTTCTCTTTCTGTCGCAAAAGAAATAAAAGCCAGATACGACACTAAAAAGAAACTAAATAATACCTCAAGAAAACATCAAGAAGAGACCGCACAGAAAGCTTTTTCCACGGCAGATAAACCGGAGTGGTTCAAAGTTCTCGAGGTTCCTTCTACCGCTTCCATTGATGAAATAAAGATCGCCTATCGCAAGAAAATCTTTGAATATCATCCAGATCGAGTGGCCTCTCTGGTTCAAGACTTCAAAGATATTGCAGAGCAGAAATCACGGCTTATCAATGAAGCCTATCAAGTGGCGCTGCGCCTGAAGAGCCGCGAGGCCATGCTCAACTTGTCTGCCCCTCATTGGGCGCCCAATCAAGCCAGGGTTTCAGAGCCTTTCCAGCCCACTCCGAGGCAGCCAAGGGCGAAAGGCGCTAAGGTCAAGGTACGGGTTCCTTAAAAAACCTCTTCCCATAATCAGAAAGATATAGCATAAACTTTCGAACGGAATTCCTTTCGAGAGCGCGGTGATGCGCGTTCGAACCGAACGCTGGCACCTTTAGCGTGGACCTTAACCCCATTCACCGCGTTGTCACGCAAGAAGCGCATCATGCGCTGAGCCTTGTGGGATAAGATCGTTTGACAGGGAATAAGCGCTGCGTTATAGCTCTATGGAATATCCACTATTTTTATAAACTTAGTGGATAAAGAGCATAAGGAGGCTTTTCCAAACTCGTCGCCATTGATCGTGTCATTGTCATGAAACATTTCCGACTATGGCGTGTATTTGCGGGATGGCCAAAATATTCCAGGGCGGATGATTTTTTCTGCTTCAGGCATGCACCGACAAAAAACTGAAATGTATGTCGATTAGGACCAATTCGTACCCTTCTAAGCAAGCAAAAGTCTCAATTGAGTGGCCACGTTGTCTCGCCAAGCTCGCAATTGAGAAGGGAAACGAAAGAGGAATGCTGTAGTGGTCGAACCAACAAGCACTGTTCTCTCCTCGAATGCGAATATCCAGGGTCCTTCCGTTCGCGCTTCACAGGTCCTGCGTGAGATTCTGTCGAAAAATCCAAAAGTCGAACACTTTTCCGTCAAACATATTCTCGATTCCATCGGACATGCGCCGAACGGCACATCCTTGATGTTTTTTTCCATGCCTGGGATCGTTCCCATGCCCGGAACCTCCGACTTGGCCGGAGTGCCCGCCGGTATGATCGCCGGACAAATGATTGCTGGCAAAAGCGAATTCAAGCTTCCGAAATTCATTCTCGAGAAATCGGTGCCACGCCGCTCGCTCGCGGTCATCATTCACATCATTCTCCCGTTTCTCGAAAAAGCGGAAATGGCTACAAAGCCGCGTTTGATCTGGGCGAACCATCCGGCTGCACAACGCATTCTCGGCGTTTTGCTCTTTCTGCTGGCACTGGCCATTGCCTTTCCGATGTTCGGTTTCAATCTGCAGCATGCAGCGGCGATCTTCACCATTTCCCTGGGAATGGTTGAAAATGATGGGCTTGTCATTTTGATCGGCGTCATCGCCGGTATTGCGTCACTGGTCCTGTTCTTCAGCAGTTTTTCCTGCAAGGCCTTGCGGAAGAAGACGCTGGACATCATGAAGACCTTATCCGCGAAATTCAGCTTCGACTGGATGGGGATGATCCTCAAGAAACTTGGGAGCATCCTGATCAATGTCTTATCCTCCGAGTGGACGCGTCTGCTCTCATGGTGGAATCCCGAAGCGCCCGCGCGTCGCACCGCAAGTAAAAAGGCGCAACAAACTTCGAAGCAAAAGCTTCAAAAACGAAGCGCTATTGCGCATAATCGTAAACGCGCCGATCGTTCTGTCCTTCGCGCAAAGACCAAATCCGTCAGGCCATCGCCGTCACAGGCGCGAGCCGCTATAGTGATGTAGAGATGAAGAAAATAAAAATCTTTGAGTTCGCTATTGATAACCCCTTGACGGAAGAAAAGCGCAAGGTGGTGGAAGAAAAAATAGAGGAAAATGCCCAGCAATCCTCGACCACCGTTTCCTATCTTTGGAAGGAAAACGAGGAAACCCTCCATATTACGGTCGATCCAGTCCTTATCGAGGTGAAATTTCTGGAGAAGATCGTCGAGCTTTACGCGGAAGCGCCTTTATGGGCACGGCTGCTCTTGACCGATAAGAAGAAAAATGAGCTCCGCCAAGAGGTCGAAGCCTTACTGCACAAGGCAGAATTCATCACAGCCAAAAAGGCCGAATGACACCGAATTGTTGCCTTCGCTTCTCTTAAAGCGAGGGCGTCCGGCGGAAGGCGCAAGCCCGCCCGCCAGAACATATTCGCCCCACCTCAAACGAGATAATAAGCGAGCTGAGTTCCCTTGAACTCGATCCAATCCGAGGATCCAGCCTTCTTCGCGTCGCGGGCAGCCAACGCATAAGCGTTTCTGATCGCTCGAAGCGTCGCGGAATAATCTTCCGCTTCCTCTGGGAAAATAAAATCCGTCCCCAATCGCTCGGCAATTCCGATTTGTTGAAGCGCGTTGAACAAATCCGGACGTATGCCCGCTAGCAAGACGGTCAGGTTCTCGCGTTTCGCATCCTTCAAGAATGTATCCAACACTTCGAGCGCGACGACATCTGGGTTACGCACACGCTTCAGGCGCAGGACGATATATTTGATGTTCTGTTTCCACGCCTGATGCAAAGCCTTTTCGAGATAACGTTCGAGATCGGGGGCTGCTCCAAAGAATAATTCGCCTTCGATATCGTAAATAAGCACGCCCTGGCTTGGCGGATCGGTTTCGATTCGCGCGCGCACGACGCGTTCCGGCGTCACAATCAATTCGGCCGCTTTGAGTTTGGAGGCCCGTGTCAGATACCAGGCGATCGACACCGCTGATCCGATGAGAATGGCGAATTCGATGCTGATCGCGATCGCGGAAAAGGCTGTTGCGATCAATAGGATCGCATCATAGCGTGAGCCCCGCAAAGTATAGCGTAAACGTTCGATATCAATCAGCCGTGCCGCGGAGACGACGAGCAGGCCAGCAAGCGCAGCCTTGGGAATATAGGCCGTCAAGGGCGCGAAGATCATCACGGTGAGGGCGACGACGAGCGCGGTATAAAGGCCTGAAAACCGCGTCATTGCGCCCGCCTGATAATTGATCGCCGTGCGCGATAGAGACCCAGCCCCCGGCATGCACCGGAAGAATCCCCCGACGAGATTGCCGATTCCCTCGGCCAAACACTGACGATTATAATCAAGCTGCTGGCGCGATTTATGAGCGATCGCCTTGGCGATCGCCAGAGCTTCAAGCAAGCCGAGAATAGCGATCGCGGTCGCGCTAAAGCTCATGTCGAGCGCCCATTGGAGCCGCACTTCCGGAATATGGGGTCCGGGAAGGCTCGAAGGAACCGTCTCGATCAGCGGAATAGCGGGCTTGCCGCCCGGTGGCGTGATCGACCAGCCCGCGAAATAAGCCACGAGCGAGACGATAATCAGCACGAAAAACATATCGAGCTGAGGCAATCTCAAATATTTCACCAAGCGGCGCGAAAGCAGCGCCAGCACAATGGCCAAACCACTGATCGTCATCGCATGGTAATTATATGGCGCCGGTTGCGTCAGAGTCAGAAAGAGACGTTCGAGGACATGCTGATGACCTGAACCTTGCGCCTTGACGCCAAGCGCGTTGGCGACTTGGCCGATGATTGTCAAGGTCGCAGCGCCAGTGATGAAACCGATGATCACGGATTCCGAAATATAACGGGTAATATCGCCGAGCTTGGTCACGCCGATAAAGATCTGCACCACGCCGATCATGATCGCGAGGAGAAACATCGCTTCATAGGAATCGAGTTTGACCTCGGGTTCGAAAATAGCGAGGGCGCTGAAGACGACAAGCGAAACGGCGCCCGTTGGGCCATTGATCAAATGTCTCGAGGAGCCGAAAAGCGCCGCCACTGCGGTAAAGACTATTGCCGTGTAAAGACCGAAACGCGGATCCACACCGGCTATCAGCGCATAGGCCATGCTTTGCGGCAGTGAAATCGCGGCGACGGTGACGCCAGCGAGGACATCCGCGCGAAAAATTCTCAGCCTATCCAAACTGAACCAGTTCGTATCAATAGCTGGTGGAGAAGGCGAAAGGGCCGCGTCTGTCATGTTTTTTCCTTGAAATGGCGGCTCTCTCTGAACTGAGACGAGCGAAAGCCGCGCGGAAAATTCTCAAAGGCAATATTCAAAGTCGTTGCCGTAGCTTCCGCGCCTACACGCGAGAGACGAAAACATTGGCGACGCCGGGATAACGCATCAATTTGTGCGAGGCTTGGGAACATAGATCGTGTCGATAATGCCGTTTTCCGCGAAGAACTTCTGCTGAGCATCGGCCCAGTCCCGCGCGATGGCAGTAATCGGAAAAAGGTTGATGTCAGGCAGACGATCCGCGTGTTTCGCCAATATGTCGGGGTTGGACGGCCGATAGCCGTTGCGCGCGATGATTTCCTGAGCCTCATCACTAAACAGGAATTCCAGATAGGCGCGGGCTATTTTCTCGGTGCCATGTTTGCTGACATTGCTATCAACCCAAGCAACAGTCGGTTCGATACGCAAGCTGGTCGGCGGATAGACAATCTCGACAGCGCCCTGCGATTGTTCGATTTCGCGCAGGCCTTCATTTTCCCAGGCGAGATGAACATCACCGATCTTTTCGATCGCAAAGGCGACCCCGGCCGAGCGCGCCGCCGGATCGAGGAAAGGGGCGTGATCGTAAAGCGCCTTCAGAAAGTCGCGCGCTTCCTTCTCGCTGCCACCGCGTGTGACGACCGCGCCCCAGGCGGCGAGCGCCGCCGCTTTTCCATTGCCGGAGGTTTTAGGATCGGGAACAATGACATCGATCCCAGACTTCAACAGGTCCGGCCAGTCGTGAATGGCATGGGGATTTCCCTTGCGCACCACGAAGACGATTGTCGAAACATAGGGCTGGGACGCATGTGGCAGACGCTGGTCCCATCCATCAGCGAGCAGCCCCCGCTTGTGCAGCCCTTCGACATCGGACGGCAGGCCCAATGTGACGACATCGGCCTGGAGTTCACCCGTGGCGACCAGACGCGCCTGATAGGACGAGCCGCCATGCGATTGCTTGATCCCAACGCTCGACCCGGTCTCGGCCTCATATTTCTCGACAAAACGCGGATTGATATCGCGATAAAGTTCGCGCGTTGGATCATAGGAAACGTTCAATAAATAATGGGCGGCGCCCCCTTCGCTGTTCTTGGTGATGAGCAGAGCAAGAGCTATGGCGACCCCCGCCACCGCGCCAATATTGATGATGGAAATCCGCATCGCTGCCCTCGACATCACGCCCTAGCTTAATTGATTAAATATATAGAAAGAATGTATTTATGAGCGTGTCAAGAGTGTCATGGAGATGTTTTAATTTCATGCAAAAAAGAATGTTTTTGGGCTGCGAAAACTAGATTTTATCCATTTTCTTCAAAGAGATCATGCAAACAGCCAACGTGGAGTAGGATCTAAATCCCCTCCCCCGAGGAATCGGGTTCCACGATTGCGTTGAGGTCGCGGTAATCGATCAATCTTTCTTCGCCTTTGATATCCCCTGAGATTTGCGCGATCGGCTGATCACTTTCCATATGAATGGAAGAAAGGAGCGTCGTGCGTCGCTTTTCCAAGCGCGACACCAGATCATGAAGCCGTTTCCAATGGCGGATGAAGATAATGCCAGTGGCAGCATGGGAAACCAGGCCGGATTCAAGGCTGCCGAAACCCGCAGCAAATCCCCCTGCGGCTCCAATGAGATTGGCGGCATAGACCATGCGATAATCGGCCTCGATCCGCGAGCGATGAGCGCGGCCGATGCTCCTGAGGGGAACTAGACCCGCCAATCCCGGCTGCAATAGGGTAATATCCGCCGCATCTGACGCGATGGTTGCGAGCCCGCCAACGGAAATACTGACGGCGCTGATTTTGATCAGAGAAAGCGACCCAGGCGCTGCACCGTCGCCGACCCAAACGATCCGATGACCCAGCCTCTCGAGCGTGCGGATTTTCCCCGCATGGTCTAGATTACCGAACACTGTCGAAATCCCGACTCTTTCCGCCCTTTCCTGTGCCTCTTCCTGAGGCCGGCTGGAAATATGAATGAAACGCGTGCGTTTATTGTGTGCCTTGAGAGCGGTTATGACGTCTCGTGCCTCGAGTTTGCCTTGCCGCCTCAAGATCACGACACCGAGTATGACGCCATCGCGCAAAACAAAGGCCGGACGCAAGGGCTCCTGATGCGCGAAATCTCTGCGCGTTCCCTCGTCTCCCTCTCGTCCATACTTGTCATGATCATCCAGCGCCTCGGCGAAAGCCGCGAGCCTGTCTTTCACCTCACGTGGAACAGGAAGGTCTCTGGCTTCGATATAGGCCGGCGCCGCGATCTCGATGAGGTGGGCATGACCATCGAGATAGCGGACGACACCCGCATGGCGGGTCCGTTCGCTGACGGCCGGGATCGGCGCATCGCGTCGACCGGCTTCGGCAAAGAGCGCAATGGTCCGTTCATTCTGTGTGACGGGAAAGGCCGCAGCAGTATAACCAAGAATGACATCCTCGGAGAGGCCAGCGACGGCAATGACCGCCGCGACCTCGATTTGTCTACGCTCCAAATCGCAGTCATCATCAAAGACATAAGTATCGGTCGCAGCGAGCCGGTCGAGCGCGGCCGGATCACGAAAATAAATGCCGCGGCTCAATCCATCGGCGAGATTATGCAGCGCGCCTAATTGCGCCGTCATCTGTGGCGCTGTCAGATAATCAGGACGGATGAGAGCTTGCGAAGGGCGCATCAGGCCAGTCACCGCAAGATTGATCGCCGCGGCCGCAAGCGCTGGCGTGGCATTACGATTGGCGATCCGTTGCGCATCGGCCGAGGACGGCAGGAAGTCGATCTGTGTATGCGGTAACCGCGCTCCGATAGATCCAGCAGCCGTGTTCTCACCAATTTTCTCAACGCGCACTATCAGGGAGCCACCGCGAATGATGCTGGCGGCATAGACCGGGTCGCCAGGGATCTTATCGATAGCGCCGACCGCGCCGGACAGAAATTCCTCGTCCACGGCCGCGAAACCAGCAGTGACAATGCCATCAACCGGGATGACCTCGCCCTCTCGCACAAGAATGCGATCACCAGCAGCGAGAGAATCAACATCGACGGAGATCTCCAAGCCATCGCCGTGAAGGAGACGCGCCTTAGCCGCACGCCGACGATGGATCGCAAAAAGGCGCCGCTGGGCGCGTTTGGCCGTCCCGTAGCCGAGATGTTTCCAGACTTGCATCAACACGGCCATGACGGACGAGGCGAAGGGCATCCCGCCAATCAACATGAAAACCAAGCCCGCCGAATAGAGCGCCGGGAGCCCGATCCTGAAATGCGCGATCTGTTTCGTGGCATTGATCACATTGGGGGCGCCATAAAGAGCGACACCCAGAACGGCGATAGGTTTGACCGCCGGAACAAGATATTGCCCGGTGTAGGAAAGCGCCAGCAAGCCGCCGGAGGCCACCAATCTTTTGCTGGACGGTGGCCCTTCCAAGCCGTTTAACAAACGCGGCCAGGATTTTTCAAGCTGCCGCACCAGCAGATCCAAATCGATTGTATGCGGATCAAAACGGATCGAAACGCTCGCGGTCAGAATATTCGTTCTATAAGCCTCGACGCCGAGGATCGCGGCAAGCTCCTCTTCCAGGCGATAGGCGATGTCCTTGCGATTGAACAGAACCGGATGAGCGAGGCAGATTGCTCCATTACCCTGCCGACGACGGATACGCCAACTGGATAAGGATGAGCCGACACGATAGATCCGGATGGGCCCGATAGAATGTTCAGGGAGATAAAGCGCGTCGATCCCAAGAGGCACAGAACTGGCGGCTGCTATCGTGTGCCCTACGGATGAATGTGCCGTGTCGGCTCCGTGCAAAGCGCGACCGAGCTTGCGCCAGATGCCGGCTTTATCGGCTGACCTCTTGTAACGCAGCCGTCCAAAGGCATCCCGCCGTTGGATTTCAACCTCATTGACTTCTTCAACGCTGAAGACGCGCGCAAGAAATTCCCGAATAAGAGAGTCGGGCGAATCCGCGAAAAGAGTTTTGCTCCAGATTGAAAGGTCCTGCCTGCCGGGTACGATGCGCACGAGAGGCTGTGCGCGAGTAGCGCTTGCCGCATCGAGCACCCATGGCTCGGCATTCAAAAAAACTCCGCGATCGGCTCCATCTTTTTTTGTGGCCTTTGAAAAGATCTTATTCATTGCCGTGACGCGCCGCGCGTTACATCAGAAGAACTCTTAATCGATGAAATTCGCATCGCCGCCCTCTAGCTCGGCAGGCCTATCATCCAGTACCGCTACAACCGTGCCTGGACGCATCAGCATATAAATATATTAAATTTATAGAAAATATAAATTTATATATGTCAAGAGTGTCATGAAAATATTTCAGATCGACGCCATAAGGCGTCAATTTTAAAAATTGCGCGCGAAACGGATCCGCCTGAACCGCTGTCTGGAAGTGCTCATGCCCATTGGGCAGGATGATCGGAGGCTGTCATGCCTGAGAAAGTTCACCGATATGAAGTGAGGTTGAGGTGGTCAGGGAACAGGGGCTCAGGAACCGCTTCCTATGGAAGCTATGGGAGAAGCCACGAACTCCATGTTCCGGACAAGCCTGCAATCCTCGGATCAGCGGATCTGGCTTTCCGCGGCGAGGTGGACCGGTGGAATCCCGAGGAACTGCTGGTTGGGTCACTCTCAGCGTGCCATCAGCTTTGGTATCTGCATCTCTGCGCTGATGCCGGTATCGTCGTGGTTGCTTACGAAGACCAAGCAGAAGGCCTTATGATCGAGGACGCTGATGGAACCGGCCGGTTCTCGCAAGTCGTCCTTCGGCCATGTGTCACGATTGCGAGAGGCTCAGATTCTGCCCAAGCGCTTAAACTTCATCATGAAGCCAATGCCAAATGTTTTATCGCGCGGTCGATGAATTTTCCTGTCCTGCACGAACCTACAGTGTCCATGACCGAATAGTCCAATCGGAATGCTCCAAAGGCCCAAATGTACCCTCTTCTTCACGCCACACGTCATACCGTAGCACGGCACTCACCAAACCGACCCAAGCACCACAGTATACAGTCCCTCGCATTATGAATTTTTGCGCCGAAACATTTGGACGCTTGTCAATAAGCTGATCATTAACAAACATATCGTCCCATCAATGATTTCGTAACGATCATTCGTTGCTGTATCCATGCTCAACAGGGCCAGTAGA
Organism: Beijerinckia indica subsp. indica ATCC 9039; assembly: GCF_000019845.1. Taxonomy (NCBI): domain Bacteria; kingdom Pseudomonadati; phylum Pseudomonadota; class Alphaproteobacteria; order Hyphomicrobiales; family Beijerinckiaceae; genus Beijerinckia; species Beijerinckia indica. The sequence goes on from NC_010581.1 coordinate 1,914,428, forward strand.
TCCAATCCGATACAGCATCCAGTGGGTGGGAAAAGCCAACCATTTCGAGTCAATCGTTTGGAAGCTGTATATCTTGCTCTACACAATACATCATTTTCACGTGATATACGTAATTATTACATGTTGCAGGATAGTTCTGTAAGTTGTAGCAAAGTTTCTGGTACAAAAATAATGCGTATTACGGCGAAAGGATTTCTTAATGGCCAGCACAACGGCGGAGCTCGAGGCGCTCCTCATGCAGCGGTCGCTGACCGACCCGCACCTTCTCGCGGAGGCATCCAAGGCGGCGGACTTCCAGATCCTGCCGGACGCCACGGTGATTAAGATCGGTGGTCAGAGCGTTATCGACCGTGGCCGCGCGGGTCTCTATCCGCTCTTGGACGAAATCGTCGAGGTCCGCAAAAGCCACCAATTGCTGATCGGAACCGGCGCAGGGACAAGGGCTCGGCATCTGTATTCGATTGCGGCGGGGCTTAACCTGCCAGCGGGTGTGCTCTCGCAGCTCGGCGCCTCTGTCGCTAATCAGAACGCCATCATACTGGGGCAGCTCCTTGCAAAATACGGCATCCCGGCCGTAGAGGGTGCAGGGCTCTCGGCGGTTCCGCTTTACCTCGCCGAGGTAAACGCTGTCCTCTTCAGCGGCATGCCACCCTATGGCCTCTGGATGCTCCCCGCTCCCGGCGATGTCATCCCGCCTTACCGCACCGACGCTGGATGTTTTCTCATCGCCGAACAATTCGGCTGCAAGGCGATGATCTTCGTGAAGGATGAGGACGGCCTTTATACAGCCAATCCAAAAACCTCCAAGGATGCCAAATTCATCCCAAAAATCTCAGTTGACGAGATGAAGGCGCAGGGGCTGCACGACTCGATCCTCGAGTTCCCGATGCTCGATCTGCTCCAGCAAGCACGCCACATCCACCAGGTTCAGGTTGTGAATGGCCTCGTCCCCGGCAACCTGACCCGCGCGCTCGCTGGCGAGCACGTTGGCACCATCATCACCGCGCGCTGAGGAACCATTGTCATGACCAACGCTGCCAACACCATCAAGCATGTCGCCTCGCCGCTCGCGCGCCAGACCCTCCTCGACCGCGACCTCACCCGCCCCGTCTCCGCCAAGCGCCCGATCCGACTCCTCCCCTGGCTACAGGTCATAAAGATCGGCGGCCGCTCCATCATGGATCGCGGTCCGGAAGCGATTCTTCCGGTCGTGGAAGAGATCCGGAAGCTCCTCCCCGAGCACCGCCTGCTCATCCTGACCGGCGCCGGCATCCGCGCCCGCCATCTCTATGGCGTTGGCCTTGATCTCGGCCTGCCGGTTGGGTCGCTGGCCCCGCTCGCCGCGACCGAGGCTGGTCAAAACGGCCACATTCTCGCGTCGCTGCTCGCGCCAGAGGGCGTCTCCTATATTGAGCACCCCACCGTCGCGAACCAGCTTGCGATCCACCTCACAGCCGCCCGAGCCGTTGTGGGCAGTGCTTTTCCCCCCTATCACCACCATGAGTTCCCGACGTCGCGAATCCCTCCTCACCGGGCCGATACAGGCGCATTCCTCATCGCGGATGCGCTGGGAGCGGCCGGTCTCACGATCGTGGAGGACGTGGATGGGGTGTATGACACCGATCCCAATGCCCCCGGTGGCGAGAAAGCGCATTTGCTCAAAGAGACGCGTGCGGCCGACCTTGCCAAGGTCGAAGGCACCTTGCCTTTCGACCGTGCTCTTCTCGAAGTCATGGCAACCGCGCGCCAGCTCGAGCGCGTGCAGGTCGTGAACGGGCTCGTGCCGGGCCGGATTACCGCCGCACTGCGTGGCGAGCATGTCGGAACGATCGTCCATACCGGTGCGCAAGCAGCGTAATCGGCGACCGCTTCGGGGTCGATCAGACTCTTTTGAGAAGCAAGCAGTCACTCGGCAGGCTGATCTTCACGGAGATCAGTCGCATACTCTTTGGCAAACACCAAACGGAGGCCGGTGAGGAGAAATTCTCGCCGGCCTTTGCCTTCCTATCATACGCGGGGAAACATTTGTGATCCGCTCATTTTTCTTCTCGCTGAAAGAGCTAAGAAGCTACGCGACTGGAAGGTCGTCTTCTTTGTGAAAGGACGAGAGAAGCATTGCGCTGCGTGCTTCTGATTGCGCAATCAAATCTTGAAGCCGCTTCCAATGACTGAGGAAGATCATGGCAACAGCGGCATTCGAGATCAGTCCGGATTTGAGGCCACCGAAATCCGCCGCGATCGCGCCCATGGTGCCAATGAAATTGGCCGTATAGACCACGCGATAATCGGCTTCGATCCGGGTGCGATGAGCGCTTTCAATCGCCTTGAGCGGAACAAGGCCCGCCAGTCCTGGTTGAAGCAAGGTGACGTCAGCCGCATCCGATGCCACGCTGGCAAGCCCGCCCACGGAAATGCTGATGGTACTCGCCTTGATCAGGGAAATCGATCTGGGCGAAGCGCCATTGCCAATCCATACCGAGTGCCCGCCGAGATCTTCGAGCACGCGAACTTTTCCGGCCTGGTCGAGATCACCGAACACCTTCGAGATGCCTATTGTGTCGGCTTTCGCTTCGGCCTCCGCTTGGGGGCGGCTGGACATGTGGATGAATTGGGCTTTCCTGCTGCGCTTCTTGAGAGCCGCGATCACGTCCGTCGCTTCCAACTTGCCCTGACGACGGAAGATCAGAACACCGAGCACGACGCCATCTCGTAATACCCAAAGCGGACGCAGCGACGGGTCCGCAGACGTGGAGATCCTGCTCACATCCCCAAAATCGCGGTGATCCGATACACCAGCAAAAGCCTGAAGCCTGTCCGTGACATCCTGCGGGATACGGGTTTCGGCGGAAGCGATATAGGCCGGCGCCGCTATCTCGATGAGATGACTATGATCATCGAGATAGCGCACAACGCCGGCATGACGAGAACCGTTGCTGATCGCCGGAATCAGGGTGCCCCGCCGGCTGCATTCGGTCACAAGAGCCGTTGTGCGCTCATTATGGAGACCGGAACATGCCGCAGCGGCATAGCCGAGAACCGTATCTTCTGAAAACCCGTCAGCCGCGATGATTGCAGAGACTTCGATCGTTCTCCGCTCCAGATCGCAAGCATCATCGAACACATAAGTATCGGCCGAGGCGAACTGATCGAGCACGGAAGGGTTGCGAACAAAGATGCCCTGGCTCAATCCGTTCGCAAGATTATGCAGCGTGGTCAATTGGGTCGTCATCAGCGGAGCTGTCACATAGTCAGGACGCATGATGCCCTGAGACCGGTGGATCACTCCGGTGACGGCGAGATTAATGGCGGCCAGAGCCAAAGCTGGCTTGGCATTACGGTCCGCGATACGCTCCACCTCATCGGATGAAGGCAATCGGCCGATTTGCGCATGCGGCAATTGCGCGCCGATAGAGCCAGCGGCCGTGTCCTCCCCAATGGTTTCAACGCGTAAGGTCAGATATCCGGCACGAATAAAGCTGGTTGCGAAGACCCGATCGCCCGGCGCTTTATCTATAACGTCGATGCTGCCGGAAAGAGACTCCTCATCCACCGCGGCGAAGCCCGAAACTACGACGCCATCGACAGGCATCATCTCACCCTCACGCACAAGGATGAAGTCACCAGGGGCAAGCGCGTCAGTATCGATCTTGATCTCGAGACCATCCTCCCGCAAGAGGCGCGCGACAATGGAGCGCCGTCGATGCGCGGCAAAGAGGCGGCGTTGTGCGCGCTTGGCCGTTGCGTAGCTAATATGCCTCCATAATTGGAGCAGCGTGGCGGCCACGGTCGTCGCGAAGGGCCGCGCGCTGATCAGCATCAACGTCAATCCCATGGCGCGCAGCGCGGGAACACCGATATGAAAATGCGTGAGCTGCTGTAACGCACGCATCAGATTGGGCGCGCTATAAAGAGCGACACCCAAAATGGCGAAAGGCTTTACGGCGGGAACAAAATATTGCCCTGTATAGGAAAGCGCCAGCAAGCCACCCGCTACGGCCAATCTTTTACGGGATGGTGGCGCTTCCAAGCCATGCAACAAACGCGGCCAGGATTTTTCGAGCTCACGAACCAGGCGCTCCAACTCTAGCCTATCAGGGTCGAAACGGATCGATACACTTGCGGTCAAAATGCTGGCGCTAAAGGTCTCGATCCCGAGAATGACCGCAAGCTCTTCCTCCAGACGATAGGCGATGTCCTTGCGATTGAACAAAACCGGATGGACGAGACGTACCTCGCCATCACTCAATTGGCGGACACGCCAACTGGATAATGAGGAGCCGACCCGAAAGATCCGGAGCGGCGCCACACCTGCTACCGGAAGATAGAGCGCATCCACGTCGAAAGGTGCCGGATTGACCCTGTCAGCCGAGGAGGCAAGAGAGGCTGAATCCGCATCGCCTCCTCGCAAGGCACGGCCGAGCTTGCGCAAAAGCGTGGCGGCATCTGCCGATGCCCGATAGTGGAGCCGTCCAAAAGCATCCTGTTTACGGATTTCTGCCTCCGTGATTTCCGCAACGCTGAAAGCACGCGCCAGGAATTCACGAAGGACAGAATCATTCGAATTGGCAAAAAGGGAATGGCTCCAGATCGAAACACCCAGATGTCCGGGCGAGATCTTTATAACAGGCTGGGAACCTGCGGCACTCGCACCAAGAAGCCAGGGCTCACCGGTCGAAATGGTTCCGCGGCTGCTACCGGTTTTTCTGGTTTCTCTCGGAAAGGTCTTATGAATTGCCATGATGCGCCGCTTGATGACATTCTCTTCAATTAAATCATATCTATAGACCTAACTAGAGCATGACCAATTGACAATGTGGCTCATGCGCAGGTTCATCGACACCCACGCTGCATTTTAGAATGAATAAGCCCGATCGTCGTGCAAAATCGAAGGTCCCAAGCCATTGGTCGCAGGCTTGAACGGTGCAACACTTTCGAAGTCTCATATTGCCCTAAGCAAGCGCGCCGTCTTCATTGAAAACCGACAGGATCGACAATGCCACGAGGGCAACCGGGATCGGTTGGTGACGAGGCAGCGATCAAATTGGCGAGCGAGGCATTTTCGTCGATTTCGCCGACGAGGCCGATCGTGAGCTCGCCGATCAGGTTTCGCGTCCCGTCTCGCTTACAGGCAACACGCACGCGATCCCCCGCGCCATCGCCAAAACTATCGTCGAAAGCGTCCTTGATCTGCTGAATCGTAATTTCGGACCCGATGTGACTGGCAAACAGCCCGCGCACCTTGGATGTATTGAGTTGGTTCGCGAGCGTGAGAGCGCGTGAAAAATATGTGTCGGCGGTCTCCCCGTTGAAGCAGGTGCCGTGTTTGATCCATTCATGGCGTTCCAGATGAGACATCATGCCCGGCATGACTTCTTCCAGGCTCTTGCGTGTCGTCTCATCGAGATTCGGCTCGGGAAGTTTGTCCCAATCACCATTTTTATCCGCACTGACGAGTTCCGGCGAGACGTGACAGAATATATTCGTCAGGGGCTGCGGCCAAAGGCCATGCAAAGTGAAATGATCGGTATCGAAACGATTGGCTGTCTGCGTCTTGCACTCAGGTTTGTCAGGCTTGCCTTCGCAGAAAGCCGGCTGCCAGCTTATGGCGAGAACATATTCCGCCTTTTGCGTCGGACGCCCGCCTCCGGTGTCTGGTTGAAAAACCACGGGGCCAGGGGAAACCGAGCCATCAACCGGAATGACATATTCCCCACAGGTCACGGCGACCCAGCGCCGCAGAGGGTCCGCGCCCTCGACTTCGATCAAATAATGCGACGCCGCTGGTTTATTCTTTGCCGTGAGGGGATAGGCATAATGCTCTTTCGTCGTGATCGAACCGGGATTTGTGTCTTTCTTGATCGATTGCAAAGCCGGACAGGCCTGCCCCGCGATGAAATAACCGGACAGGGGAACATCCGCCATGGCTTGACGGATACAAAGCGGTGTGGCGAGCAACAAAGCGCCGATCAAGATCTTTTTCATAGTCCCCCCTTGTATCGCGATCTCGATATTGAAGGCTGATTATTGATGATAGCGTAGAACCGGAATGTATCATTGAGAAGACAATAAGGGGGCTACCAGAAATCCAGCAATGGTTGTACGATGGCCTTCTCACGGAACAGATCTTCATGCCCATAATTGCATTCGGCAACATCAGTCATTCGATAATTCGATCCAATCATGGGAATTCGAAAAGCAAGGTCACCGCGTCGAGATCAATGTCAACGGATTCTTCATCGTCAACGATCTGCAATTTGCGTTGAGCACGACACTCGACGGTCTGGACATCGGCTATTCCTAAGCCTCTCATTGCACGCGGCCTTGAGCAGGCGACAATCTCTCAACTGCTCGTCGCTATTGGAGAGGCCACATGTCTGCTATTTCATAGCTTAAAAATGCTTATGCTTGCACCTAAAAGCTTTATCCAGCACCAGTTTTCCGTATTTTCTGTTCTGTATTTCAATCGAAAGAAAGACAAACATTGCTCTGCATGGGTCTTGCCGGAAACAAATCTTCTCATTACGCTCGAGCTGTCGTTATGACATAGTTTTGTTCCAACGATAATTTTTAGGGGAGAGACAAACCATGAAAAAGTCGGCAATCGGTTTCGTTCTGGCGTGCCTGCTGGTGCCAGCCTCGGTTCAGGCGCAGATCCTCGTCGACACCACTCGTATCACCTGCGACGACTATCTGGCTATGTCAGCGGATGATTCCAAAATCTTTTCAGCCTGGTTGAGCGGCTGGTTCAATCAGAAGGCGGGTTACACAACGGTCGATTTTGATGCCTATGCACGCAACGTGGCGAATGTGAAGCAATGGTGCGCTTCCAATCCGAAAGAATCTGTGATGGCCGGACTTACACGGGCCGTCGACAAAGCAGCGAAGTGAATCATCAAGCCGAACGGGGAACACAAGATGCGTAAACTTGCTCTATTTGCTGCAGCGATGATGACCATTTCCGCCATTCCAGCCAAAGCACAAGTCATGATCGATATGTCGCTCGTGACATGCAAGCAATTTCTCGATTCCGACGCCGAAAGAGCCGCCATTCTCGCTTCATGGATGGGCGGTTATTTCAGCGCCAGCAAGAATCTCTCGACGGTGGATTTACGTTACGTCGAGCGAAACACGAAAAAGGTCATCAATTATTGCGAGGCCAATAAATCAAAAACGCTCATGAGCGCGGTGGAAAAAAATTACCGTTGAGAAAAGATCCAACTTTTTCAAAGCCACGCTTGATCTGAGAAGGGCTTGAACGCGGCACAGTTTCTCTGCCGAAGCGTATCGGGCCAAATGTGGAAGCTGGTCTTGCGTAGCGATACGCGGCAAAAAGGCTTAAAGCGGGATAATTGTTCGAAACCAATTCATCCCGCTTCAAAATGAATGGAACTCGGCCTCTTCATTCCAAATTTTCGGAGTGACCTCCTATTTGGCTCCGCGTATTATATTTGAGTGCCCACGCGAGCCTAAACAACCTCGCAGTCAGGTCATCACATCGGGGCTTCCCGGCCGGTGCACTCCGGATCCCGGCAATGGCATCGGCCGCTTGGATGAGGGGCGCTGGCTTTTTCGGCGCCGGATCTCTTGTCGACGCGCCTACGATAGTCCGGCACAAGGCCCGCCCTCATTCGGGCCTGAACCTCTCAGACTTACACCTCGATCGAATCCTCGTTGCGCTGGACATGATAACGCCGCAAGCCATCACGCAAGATCCGGTTGTCGCCGACGAGCACCGGGAGGCCGTGGACATCCTGGGTCAGATCGATATCGGGATCGAAGCCGCTTTCAATCAGAATATCCTTGCGGCTGATATAGAAACGGTTCTTCTTCGGCCCATGAAATCCATGCAGCACTGTGCCAGAAACGCAGCCGATATCCTGTTTGACAGAGAGCTCACACCGCCGGGCAAATTCCCGCAAGCGTCGGATATAGCCTGCTGACAGCGGTGTGGCGCGTTGATCGTTCAATTCTTTCTCGGTGATACTGTCGAGCTTGCCACAAAAGCCGAGTGCCATGTGATAATCGGCGGAACCCGTCACCATCCAATCAATCAGACGGCCGATTCCGCGCAAAGCATCGCGGCGGATCGCCCAAGAATATCCATAGTGCTGTCGCCAATCCTTCTTGCCCTTCCCCGTCGTGAGCAAGGCACGCGATTGCCGCTTTTCCCCATAGGCTTCTTCAGGCATATCGACATCGCCGGCAAGCCAGGCCGCGCAAAAACTGCGATCAATATCATGGCCCCATTCATTGGTAAGACATTCACCATTGGGGCCAAGATCCATTGAATGCGACCAGGTTTGCCCGACACGATAATGCTGCAACATATGCACGGTCTCGGAGGCCCAATCGGCGCGCACATGCCGGATATCGGCATCTTCCCAGCAAATATATTTCGCATCCTCCGGCAAATGGCCAATACCAAGATTGACGAGCCCTTCCTTCAGCCAAAGTTCTTGTTCCGGCCCTCCACGGACTTGCACGATCTTGACATGGCGAAGCGTTGAATCATTGGGATCAAGTTCGTAGGCGCGCTCACCGAAAGCATGTTCGACGACCGTAAGTTGAACACCGGAATCGAGCATGTGCCCGATCCATTCGCGCAGCAGCCGGATACGGGACTGATACCGGCGCGCATTCGAATAAACACCTACGACATGAAGCAAATTGGAGTGCATTGACAAAGATCCGGCGGTGGGAATGAAATTGTGGCGAGCAAGGCCTCTGCCTAGAAAAATCTCGACCTTTCGCCATCATAAGCGATGACACCACCGGCCAGAAAGGCGCTGGCGAGGTGGCCGCGCTACCGGAAATCAGGGATCAGACTGGACGCACTCTCTGATCGCATACGCCGTCTCGATCGAGATCGAGCCTCCCGAGGAGGAAAATGGCACGGGCTTCGCCTGGAGAGAAAGCCACAAGACCGGCCGCGTCGAAGCTCAGCCGATCGGCTATCACCTTTCCCTCTCATTGTACGCAAGGATCGCCATGACCAAGAAGCGCACTTATCGCGACCCGAAGATCGTCGAGGACAATGATATTCCCTTGAGCGAAGCCAAGGCCCTCAGCACGCATCCGGCTGTCCTCGCGGCCATCAATGCCGTCGCGACCGAAAGACGCCCTGCCCTGACGATCTGGAAAAGTCCCACTGGTACGGAATGCGACCATATCGTGATGGCGCTTGAAGAATATATCTATCTGGGTGATTTCGAAGCCACGGCGGATAATTGCTACGCCTGGGACGCGGATGAAATCCGTCTTTAGAGCAATTTGAGCGAACTCCGTCTTCCCGGAGCTTAAAACTTAAAAAAGCGAACATTCTGGAACAGTGATGATCCAACACTATAAATGCTCAGAGCGCATACGCTACCCCATGAGGGTGGTGTATGCGCTCCGCTTCATCAGAAAATGATCTCAAGAGCCAAGCGATACGAGTGACGATCAAGCCGCTTCGACCACCTTTTTGCCGGCACGAGCGGTGGCGGAAGTCGGCACCTCGACCTCGACTTCCAGCGTCGAAACGGTGTCGCCTCGCTCCATTTTCACATTAACCTTTTCCGGTTCCATCGTGACATGTTTCGCGATGACTGCGAGGATTTCCTCCCGCAGGATCGCGATCAGATCGGAACGGCCAATGACCGCGCGCTCATGGGCGAGCAGGATTTGCAGCCGCTCACGGGCGACGGGCGCCGACGTTGGGCGCCTGAAGAAATCGAACAGACTCATGCGGCCCTCCGTCCGAACAGCTTGCCGAGGAGGCTGCCCTTTTTATCACGGGGCACCGACATGGTGACCATCTCTCCGGTCAAGCGCCGCGCCGCGTCCTGATAGGCCCGCGAGGGGGCGCAACCGGGATTGTTGAGCGTGACCGGCGCGCCAACATTGGACGCCCGCAGAACCTCCTCGCTTTCGGGAATAATGCCGAGCAGCGGGATGGAAAGGATTTCGAGAACATCCTCGACAGCCAGCATTTCGCGACGCTCTGCCCGCATGGCGTCATAACGGGTCAAGAGGAGATGCTTTTCAAGCGGCTCGCCCTTTTCGGCCTTGAGCGTTTTTGAATCGAGCAATCCGATGATCCGGTCGGAATCGCGAACGGAAGAGACTTCGGGATTGGCGACGACCACGGCGAGATCGGCGTAACGCATGGCGAGGGTCGCCCCGCGTTCGATCCCGGCGGGGCTATCGCAGACCACCCAGTCGAACTTTTCCTTCAACTCGGCGATGACCCGGCCAACCCCCTCTTCCGTCAAGGCTTCCTTGTCGCGTGTCTGCGAAGCCGGAAGCAACGAAAGATTATCCAACCTCTTGTCGCGGATCAGGGCTTGAGCGAGCTTGGCCTCGCCCTGCACGACATTGATGAGATCGAAGACCACGCGGCGCTCAGCGCCCATCACCAGATCAAGATTACGCAATCCGACGTCGAAATCGACGACGACCACCCTTTGACCCATTTGCGCGAGCGCTGTGCCCAGGGCCGCGCTCGACGTCGTTTTGCCTACTCCGCCCTTGCCGGACGTCACGACCAAAACCTTGGCCATTCTGGCCTCCCCTAGAGCCACTTTCAGAAAGTCACAGGACTTGCTGAAAACCACACGTTAAAATCAAGAGAAGCGGACCTTCCTGACGCCGGCCGTCCTCGCAAACACATCAATCCTGGATGGACACCATCAATCGATCCCCTTCGAGCCAAACCTGGACAGGACGCCCCAGCAAATGCGGCTCGACGGTGTCAGCGGTCATGTAATAGCCGTCGATCGACAACAGCTCCGCCTCGAATTTCCGGCAAAAGATTCTGGCCTTGCGCCCTTGCGCGCCCGCTATCGCGCGCCCCCGCAAGGCGCCGTAAATATGGATCGAACCGCCGGCGATGATTTCCGCACCCGAGGCAACCGAGCCGACGACGATCACATCGCCCTCAAGATGCATGATGCTTTGACCGGAGCGTACCGGTGTCTCGATCAGCAAAGCACCCGCAGATTCGACATCATGCGCGTCGCCTTCTTGGATCTGGCTATTGATTTTGCCGGAAGCCTGCGCTTCCTCGCCGGCGAAGAGATCGATGACATTCTCGCGCCGGCCGCCGCGCAGAACCGGCGGCATTTGCAGGTCATGGCCCGAAAGATCGGCCCCTTCGAGGCCCATGATGCGAATGCCCCGGGCACTGAATTCCTGCAAAAGATCAGCAAGGGCGGATCGGCTCAGGCTCAAATTCGAGACATCGAGAACCACCGGCCGGCCCTGAAAGAAACCAGGCGAACGCTGAATCCATTCATCAAGATCGGTGAACCAAGCCGCGACCGGGACCTCCGGCGCCAACACCATGGCGTGGAAGGAACGGCCACGAAAACGAAGGGAAGGACGGGAGCGAACCGCAGCTGTCACGAAGGGCGCCTCTCAGAATCTGTCCCTTCATCTAAGCAAGCTGTGGTTAATTTAGCGTTAAGAAATCTTTACGCTTCGTTATACCAGCGATCATCGAGATGACCGCTGAACCAATGATCAACATCCCTCATTCAAGGGATAATCGTGCCGCCGGCGCTATTTTCCCTCACCAGCTATCAGCCGTGCCCCAAATAGCCACCATTCTGATAGATCAGCGGTGCCACATCGCCTGTCGTGAGGATCGATTCGACCTTGCCAATGACGATCGTATGCGTGCCATAATCGAACAGACCATCAACGGTGCAGAACAGATTGGCTTGGGCATCGACGAGAAAAGGCACGCTATGCTCGTTATCCTGCCAGCTCCCAAAAGCGAATTTATCATCGCATTTGAGAAAACCGCCGAAGGCATTCGAAATATCGACATGCTGGTGATGCAGGAGATTGACACAGAAGGGCGTGCCCAACTGAAGGATGGAATGGACACTTGTCGTGCGATTGACGCATACGAGAACAGCCGGGGGCTGCGTTGTCACTGATGTCACCGCCGTCGCGGTAATGCCGAAACGTTCCTTGTCCTTGCTGGTCGTTACGACGGTAACACTGGCGGCGAGCCGCCGCATCGCATTCTTGAAAGCGGCAACAAGGTCTGGAGCGGCGGAAGCCGGAAGCGTTTCTGCGGTTGTCATAATCCCTCACGCGTTGAAGCATCTGATCCCGACTGGAGCACCCCTTGGGATCGATTGATCGGTTTACAAAAGCCTCGAAGGTCGCTTTGATCCTGATCAGAAGTCTGGTCTCAGATCATGTCATGCGCGGCGGAAACCGGGCCGGCGAACGAGCGCCTGATCATAAGATCTCGCCCCGCTCGGACCAAGCCAGATTTTTGCTCCACGCCGTTGAGCGTTTCTGCACGATTCCCGTTCCGATGTCCTGCCAGTCCCTCTCGATGAGAGTGGGCCAGCTGGACCTGAGGCTGTGCCTCAGGACAAGGCCTCCGGATCGAGACCTCCGGCATTCTCGGCATTGCGTTCGAGTTCATGGGCGATGCCGAGCGTCGCCAAGGCTGCCACCACCAAGCCGACGGAAAGCCAGGGCAAATGTCCATAGCTCATGCCCGAGGCCAAGGCCGCGCCACCCAGCCAAGCCCCGGCGCCATTGCCAAAATTATAGGAACTGTGAATCAATGAGGCTCCAATATTGGGTGCCTCGCTTGCCTTGTCGATAACCCGCGCCTGCATGCCAGGGCCATTCGCGAAACTGACGAAACCCAGCAGAAAAATGGTCAGATAGGTGGACGGGATAGAAGTAGCAGAAAACGCGAAGACCGCATAAAGGGCACCGAGTACGACAAATGTCCCGACGATCGTCGTCATTTGGCGCCAATCCGCCAGCCGGCCACCGACAAAAATGCCGAAAAAGGTTCCACCACCAAAGAGCAGAAGCGCGCTCGAAATCTGGGTTTCATCCATGCCCGTCACGGTGGCGAGCAGAGGCGAAATATAGGTCAAGACACAGAACAGGCTCGCGGCGATAAAGACACTGGCTAAAAGTGTCAGCAGGACCTGCGGCCGGCGCAAGACGATCAATTCATCGACCAAACGGCCAGCCGCTCTCTCCTGACCTTTCCTCGGCAACAGAATGGCCAAGGCAATGCCGGCCACACCAAGGAAAGGAATAATCGCCCAGAATGTCGCACGCCAACCTTGTGCGAGGCCGATCATCGTGCCGACCGGGACACCAATAATATTGGCCAATGTCATTCCTGAAAACATCAAGGCGATCGCCTGACTGCGGCGATGGGGCGGAACCAAGCTCGCGGCGACGACGACGCCATTTCCGTAAAAGGCCGCATGGGCGAGAGCCGTGAAGATCCGCGCTATCAAGAGAAGAGAAAATTGCGGCGCCAGGGCACAAAAAAGATTGCCGAGGAGAAACAGGCAGAGAAGCCCGAGCAAGGCGGTTTTTTGCGGCAGACGAGCCGCCAGCAGAGCAACGACCGGCCCCGCGAATGTCACCGTCAGGGCATAGGCAGTCACCAGGAGACCGGCTTGCGGAATCGTCACCGTGAGATCACGGGCGATTTCCGGCAAGATGCCCATGATGACGAATTCACTCGTCCCAATACCAAAGGAAGCCAAGGCCAGCGCGAAAAGAGCGAGGGGCATGTATAATCTCAAGGAAGGGTGGCACGACACGGCACCAGACCGAGGTTCGGGAGCGGATCCGATGCATCTTCAGGTCAATGTGTTCCTTATGCATTTTTGACACAAAGTTTCCAACCGAAAACAAAAGCCCTGGGCGGACCAGGGCTTTGTTATCCTACGGATTCAAACTCGATTCTTCGTGTTTACAAGAAATGATCACGACAAATTGAGTTGAGAGATCAAATCCTGTTTATCGGCGATGACATGAGCCTTTTTGATATCGTCCCATGCCTTTTCGATCAGGCTCGTGTCGTTTTCCAGGACACCATAAGCGACCATATCGTCGACATAGATCGCCTGCTCCTTCTCGGACAAGGCGAGCTTCTTGCCGACCCATTGAGCAAAGCGCCGATTCCGTAGCGTCCTTGCGCGAAATAGCTCATCTTGTTGGTTTACGAAGAGGCGTTCGTAGGCTTTTTCACGATCCTCAAACATGGACATTTCATTTGCTCCCTTATCGGCTGAAGGGAGTTTCATGACGCGGCCACACCAAGCCCGAAATCAAGCCTCGAAAAGGGTTCACGAGATCGATCCATGGCTTGCCATGGGAAACACGTCCTCCTTGCAGCCTTTGGCATAAAACGACAGCGAGACGGAAAAGTTGCAATTCGTCCGGCCAAGCAAGGGGTTGAGCATTTCTTAAATCTGCACGCGCCGCTGAGACGGTGGGCTGCCGTGTTTGCGCAAATGACGAGCCGCTTGTTCCGCCGCGATGGGGTCGAGAAAACGGCATCCTTCCAGCGCGTTGAATTCACGGGTCGCCGCAAAGAAATTGAAAGTCTTGTCTTGCCGGTCGCGCGCGACGATACCTACTGTGCTCCCCGCGATTTGAATAGCATAAGCGTCCGACATGAAACCTCCTCTAGAATCAAGACCGTCGGATGGACGAAGCCATGCGGTACGGTAATGCCTCTCTGTGACAGTTTTCGAGGGACCCGGGCGGATCCTTTAATTTCATAAAGTCTATAATTTTTGTATATTATAGTCAAGAGGCTCCTCAATATGCCAATCCAAGAGAGACGACCGTGACATTGAACCAGAAAACGAAAAGGCCTCGCCAATGGACATCCATCGGCAAGGCCTGAAAAACGAAGCGGCGTTACAGCATCAAACCAAAAGGAGACGTCTCTCCAGGGAGAAATTTGACGCAGGATTTTCGGTTAAATGGGGGACGGCCGCGTTAGTCGAAAAGGCTCGAAACGCTCTCTTCCTTGGAAGTCCGGCCGATCGCTTCGCCGATCAGGGGCGCAATGGACACAACCCTGATATTTTTTGCGACGCGCACTGCCTCCGTCGCCAGGATCGTGTCCGTCACCACCAGTTCCTTGAGAGACGAGGCCGCGATACGCGCGACAGCGCCTCCGGACAGAACGCCATGGGTGATATAGGCATAGACTTCCTTGGCGCCATTCTTCAGGAGAGCTTCCGCAGCATTGCAGAGGGTGCCGCCGGAATCGACGATATCATCAACGAGAATGCAGCTCTTACCAGACACATCGCCGATAATATTCATCACTTCGGATTCGCCGGCCCGTTCCCGTCGCTTATCGACGATCGACAAGGGAGCGTCGATGCGTTTCGCCAGCGCGCGGGCGCGGACCACACCGCCGACATCCGGCGAGACGACCATGACATTGCTCAATTCCAACCTTTCCTTGATGTCACGGACCATCACGGGCGCCGCGAATAAATTATCGGTCGGAATATCGAAAAAGCCTTGAATCTGGCCAGCATGAAGATCGACGGTCAGCACGCGGTCGGCGCCCGCGCGGGTGATGAGATTGGCGACCAGCTTCGCCGAAATCGGCGTGCGCGACCCTGACTTGCGATCTTGCCGTGCATAACCGAAATAGGGAATCACTGTCGTGATGCGTCTGGCCGAGGCCCGACGCAAGGCATCGGTCATGATCAACGCTTCCATCAAATGGTCATTGGTTGGAAACGATGTCGACTGAATGATGAATGCGTCCTCGCCGCGCACATTTTCCTGAATCTCGACGAAGACTTCCATATCGGCGAAGCGCCGAACCTGACATCTCGTCAGGGGAATACTGAGATAGGCGGCAATAGCCTCGCTAAGAGGACGATTGGAATTTCCGGCAAGGATGATCATCGCATTCGACATTCCGACGCCGAAGCAAACCTGACTGGTTTGCCTCTAGTTGAACATAAACGGCCTCGATTTTCCCTTTAAGAAAGGACCATCGATCGCAACGATCGCCATAGACGACCGTTATAAGCGGCGCCAGTCATCCAGATCTTGTTCCGAAAGCAATGCTAAAAAATATCACAGCCACTTTCGGCGCCACGGTTCGTCCTACTTGATACGCGTCCAGGTCTCGTGACCACAGATGCCACCATTGGGGACGCAACCATCGATCCGCAGGACGCCCTGCCCCGCCAGGGAAACGGTTGCCGTGTAGATCTGCCCTTCCTCGGCATTATAGACGTATCCGCTCCAGATATTGTCGCCATTCGGTTTCAGGCTGATCAAGACCTCGATGCCCAGCACCGAGCGATTACGTTTGGCCGGATCTGGATTCTTCACATCCTTACCCGGAGCATCTTTGGTCGAGGCCACGAATCCACAGATCCCGCTGCCGCATTTCTTGATCTGCACAGTCGCGCTGCCGTCGGCGACACGCCATTCGCCGATCGGATCGGCATGCGCAATCCCGCCAAGCGCCAGAACAGCCAAGGTGGAGATCAGAAAACGTTTCATCAGCTTCTCGCTTTCTCAAAGAATCAAGGCCGGTCAGCCGGCCAAAGCAGGATTTCAGTCTCCGCCCATGGCGGCATCTCGAAAATCTTGCGAAATTTCAAGAATTTGGAACATCAAACCAGAGGAACTGCGCCACCTTCATGATAAGTTCGATGTGTTTTCAAAATCTTGAAGCACAACTTTCAAATCCCACTTAAGGAATAATACCCAAGAGGCGAACGACGCATTCGGAGAGACCTTGCCCGTGAGAGGTAAGGTTGGCCGAGCACGCGAAAAAGGCGCTTCTGAAAAAGGCGCTTCTCAAGGGCGTTTCACAGAGAGGGGGATAATTCATGGGACATTGACAAACCGATAATCGAAGGCCGGTAAGCCCGTTTTATCGAGACATTCCGCGGGAGCAGCAACCGAAAAACCACCCTATTCCTGCATGCAGCATGAACACGGTGCTCTGTCCGGCCCAGATGTCGATTCCACATTCCGTGTCCACGCTGTAGACCAACTTCATGGGAAACGGCAGTGGTTCTATCAAGATTTTCTGTCAAGTCAAAAGATTGCAAACGCCTTCGCAGGCTCAAGGGTTGAACAGCAGCTCGTTCAACAAGAAAGATCATGAAAAGCGAATAGAGATTGTTTCGCTAAATGCATGATACTATTGTTTCCAAACCTTGGATTCATAGACAATGCTGTCTTGTCCTGTGATCAATAATAGCGGCCCTCATGGAGAGGCCCGAAAACGCTGGCTCCGATGCTTTTAGAATTGGTGTGCTGCCGAAAGGCAACACCATCAAACCAAGAATTCTGATGCTCTAGCGAAACCTGGAGCCAGCTGTGATCTGGTTTGATGGCGTCGTGCCCACGGCACGGCCTTCCATGGGGGCCGATCTCGGCCCGGTATCGGCTTGCGCCACCATGGGTTGCGCTTCGGGCATATTGCTCAGAAAGGCTGCAAGGTTTTCTGCTGCGCTCGTCGAAAGATCCTGCAGCGTTTGATCGGTTATGGCTGACCAGGGATCGGCGACACCGCCTTTCAGCAATCGTATATTCTTCATGCGCTGCAAACGCTGCTTGCCGGAATCGAAAATATCCCAGACCGCCGCGACCAAAATGTCCCCGTCTTCCGGCGTCGCGCTCAAATAGCCGCGCACCAGATAATGGGCTTTGGCGCTGTCGATAAGTTCGATGTCCCGTTTCTCGGCGGCCTGGCCAAAGAAATATTGGAACCGGTCAGCAACGGGAGCAGGTGCACCATTGAAACTGGCAAGCGCCACGCTTGCCCCGCGCGGGCTCATGCCTTCCTTACGTGGAATGCGCATATCAGCCGACCCGATCGGCGGGGCCTGCGTCGTGGATTGGACACAACCGGAAACGAGCCCCGCAAGGACACTGGCCAAGAGACAGCCAAAGACACTGGCCCGGAGCGGCACCTTGCCAAGGAAAGAAACACGCTGGGCGCGCGCGCATGAAACCGATCGATCCATGATCTCCCCGCCACTGAAAAGGTGCGGCCTAACCGCTTCTTAATCTCCTGTTCACAGCTAAACCGATTTTTAACCAAGGTCTAGCCGCAAGCCTGGATCAAGCTCGCGCAGCAGCGGTACTACATTCACAGAAGGCTGCAGTCTGAACCACGACCCTCGTAAGCCTGGGAAAGCTCTTTTCACTCTTCATCCGCTCCCTTAAATCTACGCCATGGCCCGTATTCGCAAAATCATAGTCGGTGAAGCTGGTGTTGAGCCGACCGATGCTCCCCCTCCTTTCGACGCCGAGGATTTGGAAGCGCCGGACGAGCTCTTGTCTGTGCTTCCTTTGGCGGATATGGGCTCTGATCTCATCCTGGGAGAAGAAGAAAAGGCAGCCGCTGACACCGAGGTCCGGCGCGGCGTCGCGGTCATCCGCCATTATTGGCAACATGCGCCGCATGGCCCAGGCGTCTATCGGATGATCGGCGAGAGCGGCGAGGTTTTATACGTCGGCAAGGCGAAAAGCGTCCGCAAGAGAATTGCGAATTATCTGCGCGAGGGCGGTCATACCAACCGCATTGCCAGAATGATCAGCCTGACAGCCTCCATGGTCTTCGTCTCGACCGCGACAGAGACAGAAGCCTTGCTGCTCGAAACAAATTATATCAAGCAGATGAAGCCGCGCTTCAACGTCTTGATGCGCGATGACAAATCCTTTCCCTATATTCTGCTCAGCCGCGATCATGAGGCGCCGCAACTCACCAAGCATCGCGGCGCGCGCAGCCGCAAGGGCGATTATTTCGGTCCCTTCGCGAGCGTCTGGGCCGTCAACCGAACCTTGAACGCTTTGCAGAGGGCCTTTCTTCTGCGCTCCTGCACGGATAGCTATTACGAGAACCGGACACGGCCTTGCTTGCTCTATCAAATCAAGCGCTGTTCTGCGCCCTGCACTGGCGAGATCAGCCTCCACGATTATGATCATCTGGCCTCTGAGGCGCGTGACTTCCTCTCCGGTAAGAGCCGCGCGGTGCGCGAACTTCTCGCCCGGGAAATGGAACAGGCCGCTGAAAATCTTGCCTTCGAACAGGCCGCCCGCCTGCGCGATCGAATCAGCGCACTTTCCACCATCCAGGGCGCGCAAGGCATTAATCCGAAAACCGTCGAGGAGGCCGATGTCTTCGCCATCGTCGAAGAGGCCGGGCATTTCTGCGTCGAAGTCTTCTTCTTCCGCGCGTCGCAGAATTGGGGCAATCGCGCCTATTTTCCGCGTGCGGACAAAAGCCTTTCCTTGAGTGAGGTTCTCGACGCCTTTCTCGCGCAATTTTATTCGGACAAACCCGCTGCCCGGCTCCTTCTTCTCTCGGAAGAGATTGAAAATGCCGATGTGCTGGCGCAGGCACTCAGCGAGCGCAGCGGACACAAGGTCGAGATTGCCGTGCCGCAACGCGGCGAAAAGAAAGATCTCGTCGAGGCAGCCCGCCAAAACGGGCGTGAGACGCTCAGCCGCCAATTGTCGGAACAGGCCTCGCAGGAAAAACTCCTTGCCGAACTGGCAAAGGCCTTTGGCCTTGAGCGTGTTTTGCGGCGTGTCGAAGTGTACGATAATTCCCACATTATGGGGACCAATGCGGTCGGCGCGATGATCGTCGCTGGTCCCTCGGGCTTCATGAAGACCCATTACCGGACGTTCAACATCAAGGGCGAGGAGCTGACGCCCGGCGATGATTACGGCATGATGCGTGAAGTCCTGCGCCGCCGTTTCAGCCGTCTGCTGCGCGAGGATCCCATCGCGCCCTCACCCGAGGCCGAGAGCGAGGAGGCTCCCCCTTCGGAAAAGAACGAGGCTTTTCCGCAATGGCCGGATCTCATCCTGATCGACGGCGGCCAGGGTCAGTTCGATGCGGCGCGCGCGATCCTCGACGAGCTCGGCATCGATAATGTCGCGCTGGCGTCCATCGCCAAGGGTGTTGATCGCGACGCCGGACGCGAAACCTTCTTTGTGACCGGCCGCCCGCCCTTTCGACTGCCGCCGCGCGATCCAGCGCTCTATTTCGTGCAACGCCTGCGTGACGAGGCCCACCGTTTCGCCATTGGCACACATCGGGCGAAACGGCGCAAGGAATTTACCAAAAGCCCGCTGGACGAGATTGCCGGCATTGGACCCGCCCGCAAGCGTGCCTTGCTGAATGCCTTCGGCACGGCTAAGGCGATTTCCCGCGCGGCTTTGCCCGATCTCGAAAAAGTCCCGGGGATCAACGCCGCAAGCGCAAAGCTCATCTATGATTTTTTCCACGAGCGTGGCAAATAGAGGCATGGCGATTACCACGATCTCGCGAGGCTATGGGGGGACCTGGAGCCTGCCCAATATTTTGACTTATGGACGGCTGGTTGCTGTGCCACTGGTCGTCGGCTGCCTGTTCTGGTCGGAATTCGATATTATGCGCTGGACAGCGCTCGGCCTCTTCATCGTGGCCGGAATCACCGACTTTCTTGACGGCTATCTCGCTCGCGCGCTCGCTCAGCAATCGTCCCTCGGCCGTATGCTCGATCCGATCGCCGATAAGCTTCTCGTCGCCGCGGTGATCGTCATGCTGGTGGCCGATCATACGTTGCGCAGCTATTCACTTTGCGCCGCCGTCGTCATTCTCTGCCGAGAAATCCTCGTCTCGGGCTTACGAGAATATCTCGCCGAACTCAAAGTGCCCGTGCCGGTCAGCAAAGTCGCCAAATGGAAGACCACGGTGCAGCTCGTGGCGCTCGGTTTTCTCATCGCTGGCCCGGCGGGTGAAAGGGTCCTTCCTGGCACGATCGTGATCGGCCTTGCCTTGTTCTGGGCCTCCGCGCTGCTTACCCTCTATACGGGTTGGGATTATCTGCGCGCTGGGGTCAAGCATGTGATTGACGAATAAAGCGCGCCGATCAAGGCAGGTATCGACGAGCGGCAATATGAAAGCGCTTTATTTTTCGTGGGTGCGCGAACGCATTGGCAAGAGCGAGGAAGACATAACACCGCCGGACAGCGTCAAGACGGTCGGTGATCTCGTGAACTGGCTGCGCGGCCGTGGAGAAGGCTATGCAACGGCCTTCGATAATGAAAAGACGATCCGGGCCGCCCTGGACCATGTTCACGCCAAGCCCGACGCCATGATCGGCAACGCTCACGAAGTCGCCTTCTTTCCTCCCATGACTGGAGGCTAAGCATTTGAGCGGCCAGACCATCGTCAAAATTCAAAAAGAAATTTTCGACCCCGTACAGGAATGCCTGCCCCTGACGCAAGACCGCAAGGATCTTGGCGCGCTCGTGACCTTCACCGGCCTTTGCCGCGACGAGGGAGGCGTCCTGCAGTCTCTCGAAATCGAGCATTATCCGGGTATGGCGGAAGAGGAAATCGGCCGAATTATCACCGAGGCCCGCCGCCGCTGGCCG
The DNA here is from genome assembly GCF_000019845.1 of Beijerinckia indica subsp. indica ATCC 9039. Classification (NCBI taxonomy): domain Bacteria; kingdom Pseudomonadati; phylum Pseudomonadota; class Alphaproteobacteria; order Hyphomicrobiales; family Beijerinckiaceae; genus Beijerinckia; species Beijerinckia indica. Next base: position 1,935,629 of record NC_010581.1, read on the forward strand.
ATCGAGGACGTGGTGGTGATCCATCGATTCGGCATGATCACGCCGGGCGAGCCGATCGTCCTCGTAGCCGCCACGGGGCTGCATCGCGCCGAAGCTTTCGAGGCGACGAATTTCCTCATGGATTTTCTCAAAACCGAGGCGCCATTCTGGAAAAAGCAGCATCTCCATGTGGATGGTGCAGGCGGTTGGGTCAGCGCCAAGCAGGAAGATGAAGCAGCCGCGCAAAAATGGCTGCAAACCCAATCTCCGAGCTAATTCTCCTTCAAAAACCAGTGACCGGTGATCAAGCCAGCCTGATACAGGCTCTGGACCCATTGCAGGTTCATCCATTGGGTTTTGAAAACTTCATAAGCACTTGATTTATAGTGGAGTCTTTTACTTAAAAACAAAATTTCCGCGCCCCTTTCGAGAGGTCGGATTTCATTAACTTTATTCATTGATCCGTCTGGACATGGTAAATTGCGAAAAGAATTATAAACTCCTGTTTTAATATCTTTTCCCAGCGGAGTACCGCAGCCCCCACAACGCGTTTCTCACGCACAAAAGCCGGTTTCAGGACTCTTTTGTGCTTTCAAACCGATCGCACCCAATCGGTGAATATCAAGTTCGGTCCTGCAATGACTTCGATGATCTTGGAACAGGCATGAGGGAAAGATATTTCCCCGGGCAAGGAGCGGTTTTGCGCTCCGTTTCAACGGCCTGTGCCCTGATCCTGACGACTTTCGCGGCCCAGATCCTCGCCGCGACTGATCTGCGCGCCGATGACGATCCGACTTTCTTCAATCAGTTCTTTTCCTGGTTCAATCCGAACGGCCAATCCGACCAGAACGATCAGAAGAAACCTCTCTTCGATGGCGTTCCTTATGAGGTCACGATCACCGTCTCGGGCGATGATTCCCTGACATCGACCCTGACCGACGCCTCCAATCTGAAAAGCCTGCAGGAAGTAACCCCTTCAGGCGTGGCCGGTCTCATCCGCCGCGCCATCGCCGATCGACCAAGATTGCGTGCCGCCCTTTATGGGCAAGGCTATTTCGCGGGGGTGAGCCAGATCAAAGTGGCAGGCTTTCCGCCCGATCAATTGGAAGCCTTCGCCGCCGTGGAGAAAGCCCGCAAGGCCGGGCCCGTGCCGGTCACGATTCATGTCGTGACCGGACAGCGCTTCAATTATGGCAAGCTCACCATTTTGAACGCCGCCTCCAAACAGCCGCTCAAGGATATGCCCTCGACCCATGATTTGCGGCTCGATCCCGGCCAACCGGCCTCGGCTGACCAGGTGTTTCGGGCGGAACAGGCGATCGTCGATCACTTGCGTAACGAAGGCCATCCCTTCGCCAAGATCGCCAGTCGGGACATTGTCGCCGATCACGCGACCCGGGAACTCGACATGACCTTTACTGTCGATCCAGGTCCAAGTGGTCGTTTCGGCCATATCGAGGTGAAGGGAACGCAGGACCTCGACCGGAATTTCGTCGAACGCCAGATCGATATCGAGCGCGGCGAGCCTTATTCACCCGACCGGCTGGCGCGGATCCGCAGGCGGCTCGTTGCGCTTCCAGCCGTCGGTGCGGTGCGAATCCAAGAGGCACAGCAGCTTGATTCACATGGAGAATTGCCGGTAACCATCGATGTCATCGAGCGTCTGCCGCATTTCGTCGGCGCCAATGCCAAATATTCGAATACGGAAGGTGGCGCCGTCAATGTTTTTTGGGGCGACCGCAACCTCTGGGGCCATGGCGAGAGCCTGCGCATCGACGGTTACGGCTCCTGGTATGGCGGCGCGCTCTACGGCGTGCCCAATGCCAATAGGCTCGGTTACAAGCTCGCGGCGACTTTCAACAAGCCCGATATCATCACGCCACAGGATGAACTGATCGCCCAGGCCGCCATCCTGCGCGAGGTCACCAGCGCCTATGTGCGCGAGGCCGCGACTTTTCAGGGCGGCGTCCGTCATCGGTTCTCTGATGAACTGTCTCTGCAGATCGGCGCCGATATCGAATATTCGCGCAGTCAGGATAATCCGCTCTATCCGCGCAATGATTTCACCGCTGGTGTTCCTTTCGATCTTCTTTATGATACCACGGATTCACCGCTTGATCCCTCGCGTGGCATGCGCATCACGGCGACGCTCGAACCCTTTGCTTCGCTCGGGCAGAACGGCCCCGGCCCGGTTATGGGAAAAGCTGTGGTCTCCGCCTATCACGCACTTGACGAGGATCGCCGCTATATTGTCGCCGGCCGGGTGGGTGCTGGCAGCATTGTAGGCGCCAATCTCTATGCCGTGCCGCCGCAACGACGTTTCTATATTGGCGGCGGCGGCACTTTGCGGGGGTTCGGCTATCAGCAGGCAAGCCCGCATGATGGCTATAATAATCTGATCGGCGGGCTCAGCTTCTTCATGGCCTCGGCCGAATTGCGCGCCAGGATCACCGATACGATCGGCATCGTGCCCTTCATCGACGCAGGCGAGGCTTTTCGTGGCTCACTGCCCACGCTCAGCACCATCCGTTATGCGGCAGGCCTCGGCCTGCGCTATTATACACCGGTCGGTCCCATACGCCTTGATGTGGGCGTACCGATTGACCGGCAACCAGGCGATTCCCATTACGGCGTCTATATCAGCATAGGACAGGCATTTTGAGGCGGCTTCTCATACGATCTGGCGTCGCCGTCGCTGCCTTGGCCGGCGTGTCGAGCCTCATTCTTCTCAGCGTGCAGACGCGTCCGGGCAAGGATGCGCTTGCCTCTTTCTTGTCCCGCCAGCTTTCCTCCGCCGATCAGAAGATCGCAATCGGTCGTATTGAAGGTTTCGTGCCGTTCGATATGCGGATCGATCATATTACAGCCGCCGACAGCCAGGGCATTTTTGCCGAAATCGACAATGCGGCCCTTCGCTGGAGCCCTTCCGCTCTTCTGGCCCTGACCGTCCATATCGACGCACTGACGGCCGATCGCATTCATCTTGCTCGCTTCCCCGCGAGCCAACCCACACCGGCCAGTGACAAGCCTTTCTCTTTGCCTTCATTGCCGCCGCTACGCCTTGATCGTCTTGCCATCGCAATAATCGATCTCGACGCGGTGGTGCTCGGCCAGGCGGCGAGCCTGTCTCTTGAAGGGTCAGCGTCTCTTGCCAATGCCGCTCAGGGCTTGCAACTCCAACTCGACCGCAAGGATGTGCCCGGCCGTTTCGCGGCGAATCTGCATTTTGTTCCTGGCACCGAGGCCCTCGATCTCGATGTCAACGCTTCAGAACCGGCCGGTGGCCTCATTGGCACCCTCCTCGATCTGCGTGACGAGCCAGCCCTGGCTCTCGCCATTCAAGGCAAAGGCACGCTCAAAAATTGGGACAGTACGCTGGTGCTGACCGCCGACACAGTCGAAAGGCTGAAAGGGTCGGCGCAATTACGGGGGACAGCGGAGGGCATACGCTCGACGTTCACCCTCGATGGCGATCTTGGCCCCTTGCTCCAGGAAAATATTGCGCCGCTCGTTGCCGGCTCATCGAAACTGACGGGCGCCCTGACGATCAAGGACAAGAAGACACTCGCGCTCGAAAGCGTCTTACTCGACCTCGCCGCGATCAAGGCCGAGACACATGGGATACTCGATCTCGCGCAGGATCAGTCCGACCTCGCCTTCACTTTTAAAGGCGCTGGCGCGAAACAATTCGGTGCGTTGGCGCAAGGTCTTTCCTGGTCTGGCCTGCAACTGGCTGGCACCGCGCGTGGGTCCCTCGCCAAGCCACTTCTCGAAACGCAGGCGACAATCCATGATCCTGCCGCCTCGGGCTATGGCGCGCAGGCGATCACCATTGCCGCGCATACGCAAGCCAAAGGCACGGATCCCCTCGCCCTGCGGATCGACGCCGCGGCAACCGGCCTACGGGCGGATTCGGCGAAAATCGCGCAGTCCATTGGCAAGGAGGCCCATTTTTCAGCCGATGGTCTCATTTCCGAAAATCATCAGGTGACCTGGACCGCCGCCAGGCTCGATTTCCTGCCACTTGAAGCCCTTTTCAAGGGCAAGATCGGTGGCGGCGCCTTCAATGGCACCATGCAAATGACACGGCTCGATCTCGCGGCCTTTGGTCCGCTCGTCGGCCGTCCGGTCAGTGGCACGATGCAGCTTGCCGCGCAATTCGATGGCGCGCCGGATCTGAGCCGGGTCGACATTAATCTGTCAGGCAAAATGCAGGACATAAAGATGGACATTCCCGCAGTGGATCGTCCGTTCAAGGCCGCCACATTCAAGGGTTTCCTGTCGCGCGCGCAAGATGGCACGCTCTCTGTCCAGAAGTTCAAGCTCGATGCGCAAGGTCTGACACTTGATGCCAATGGCGCGGTCGATCACCAGACCTCCGATCTCAAGCTCAATCTGGCTTTGGCCGATTTATCCCTTCTCGATTCCCGTCTCGCCGGCAAGGGAGCAATCGCTGCCGCCATCACGGGCGGACTGAATGCGCCGGGTCTCGATCTCTCGCTCCAAGTGCCGCAAGGCCAGGCCATGGGGCAAAAGATCGAGGATCTGCGGCTGACGGTTGAAAGCGCGGATCTGATCGGCCATCCGCAAGGCCATCTGGCCCTTTCAGGCACAATCGGCGGCAAGCCCGCCAAGGGCGGTGGCCAGATCCTGGCCCGTCCCGATGGGTCCTATGCGCTCGATGGCCTCGATCTCGCCATCGGTTCCGCGACCCTTGCGGGTCAGGGCACACGCGCGGCCGATGGTGCCCTTGCCGGACAAGTCCGTATTAAGGCCTCAGATCTTGGCGATCTCTCACCATTCGCTTTGACCACACTCGGCGGCAGCCTGGATGCCGATATTGCCGCCTCGATGCAGGATGGCAAGCCGATCTTCGAGGGCAAGGGCACGGCCTCAAACCTGCGCTATGACACACACAAGCTGGCTTCCGCCACAGTCGATCTCCGCGTCACTGATCCCCAAAACCTTCTGCTGCTCGACGGTAAGGCGGACCTTTCGGGCCTCGAGTCCCAGGGCACCCGGCTCGAAACCCTGCGATTGAACGCCACATCGAGCAAACAATCGAGCGATCTCGCGCTCGCCGCGGAGGGTTTCGGAGGCAAGCTCGCGGCCAATGGGTCGTTGACCGCCAGCACGGAGCAGAAAGCCGTGACCTTGAAAAGCCTGCGGCTGTCGCGTTCCGATGTCACCGCGACGCTCAATGGGCCTTCTCAATTCCTCTGGCGCAATGGCGTGTTGAGCGTGGATCGGCTGGTGCTCGCCGCCAATCGCGGCCTGCTCACCTTGCGCGGCCGCGTCGACGACACGCTCGATCTCGATGTCACCGCCAAGGACCTCCCTTTGGCCCTGGCCAAGGCTGCCTCGCCCGATCTCGATTTGCACGGCACACTCAACGGAACCGTCACGCTGACAGGTCCCACCGCTGCCCCCTCTGGGCGCTATGCCGTCTCAGTCAATCAATTCACAATGCCGCAAATGATGCAGTCGGGCCTGAGACCGCTCGATGCGCGTGCCAGCGGTCAACTCGACGGCAAAAGAATGAGCCTCGACGCGCGCATTATCGGGCTCGACACCGCCCCGACCCTCATCAATGGCTCGGTGCCGATCGGCGCTGGCGAACTCGCCCTCAAAGTCAGGGGTGGGTTAGCCCTGGAACAAGTCAATGCTCTGCTCGCCACGTCCGGCATGCGGGTGACAGGCCAAGCCACCTTCGACGCCGACGTAAAAGGAACAACGTCGCAGCCCTTGATCTATGGCACCATGCGGCTTGCCAATGGCACATTTGAAGATGTCATCAATGGCGTCAAACTGGATCCGATCAATGTCACGGCGACGGCAGCCGGCCGTGAGGTGAAAATCACCTCCTTCACCGCCAAGACAGCATCAGGTGGCAGCCTGCAAGGTCAGGGACAAGTGCTGGTCGATCCGGGGGCGAATTTTCCCGGCACGCTCAATTTTGCTATGACCAATGCCGTGCTCATTTCGAGCGATCTGATGCATTTTGTCGCCAACGGCAAGCTTGGCCTCACCGGAGCGCTGGCGCAAAGACCCAAAATTGCCGGCCATATCGACGTTAAGGCGCTCGATATCAATATTCAGGAGCAATTGCCGGGCGGCAGCGCGGAGCTGTTGCATGTACGCCATGTCAATGTGCCGTCTGATCATCCGATCGCCAAGCGTCAAGCCGCTGCCGCGAAACAGAAACAAAAGCGCGCGAACAAACAGCCTTTCATTGCCGATCTCGATCTCACCATCGCGGCACCGAATAATGTGTTCGTCCGTGGCATGGGCATGACGGCGGAATTGAACGGCAATCTGCGTATTCACGGCACCAGCGCCGCGCCAGTCACCGAAGGCGCCTTCGATCTCCAGCGCGGCCAGTTCGACGTGCTCGGCCGCCGCCTGACCTTTACCGAAGGCCATATCGCCTTTAACGGTTCGACCGATCCGGACCTCAATTTCACCACGGAAACCAGCAGCACGGATATTACCGCGAAAATCCTGGTAACCGGGACGGCCTCCGAGCCCAAGGTCAGTTTCAGCTCGACCCCGGATCTGCCGCAGGATGAAATTCTGGCGCGACTTCTGTTTGGCCGCTCGACCGGCTCGCTCACCGCCAGCCAGGCCATTCAGGTGGCCCAGACCGTGGCGCAATTTTCAGGCGGTGGCTCAAGCGCGCTCAATTCCCTGCGCAAATCGCTCGGCCTCGATAATCTCGACATCGGAACCAGTTCAAGTGGTGGCACACAATTCGGTCTCGGCAAAAGGCTGAATGATCGGATCTATCTTGGCGTAACCCAGGGCACGACGCCGAGTTCGAGCCGGGCGACGGTGGATATCGACATAACGCGCAACCTGAAGGTGCAGGGCTCGACCGGCATGAATGGCGATGCCGAATTGGGTGTCGGCGGACAATGGGATTATCGCTGATCCTGGCTATGCCTTATCTCTAAAGAATTTGGCAGAGTCTTTGTGAACCTCGCCACCTCCTTGCGCGATTTCAAAATGATCCCGCTTATCTCCGCCGGCGGGTTGGCCATGAGTTCTGCATGGTGAGCGCGACTTCGCTTGGGGTAGGTCCATACCCAATCGAGAAGAAATGACAGTTCGAACCGTTCTCGGTTCCCGACACCAACATCACCCCGCTCGCGCCCATAATGGCGGATCGACCTCCACACGGCACGCGGAAAATAGACGGAGCGCGGCAGATCAAGCCAGATGACCGCTTCCGCTCGTGGCATGCGAAGATCAAGATGGTTCGTATAATTGCCATCCATAACCCATGCATCCTGCATGGCCCATTCAGCCACCCGTTCACGGAAGCTTTCTGTGTCCGCTTGCACCCATCCTGGATTCCAGTTGATGGCATCGAGATGCACAACGGGAATGTTGAGCCGCTTGCCGATGGCACGCGCGAGTGTTGACTTACCGGCCCCACTGGGCCCGAGAATGAGAATGCGTTTGGGTCCACCCATTGGCTATCGCAAGGTCCGATTCATTCTATTCAGCAACGAGATCCTCACGATTCAGGCGGAGCTGGGAAGCCGCAAGGCGCTCGTCTTCCTCAGCCATGATGGCCGTGGCGCGTGCGGTATAATCGATATGCGCATGGGCCGCCGCTTCGGCCTCTCGCGGTCGACCTTCGAGAATGGCCGTCGCCAATGAAATATGTTGTTCCAGCATGGCGGCTCGGACTTCGGGACGTTCGTAGAGCCTGATCCTGCTGTAGAAGATCCCTTTTTTCAGCATATCCGAGAACATGCGCATCGTATGCTGTAAAACGAGATTATGCGTCGCCTCGTAAATCAGGATATGCAGATCGACATCCTGCTGAGCCTCGTCGCGTGGATCATCCAGTTCATGCAAAACACGCATGTGCTCAAGGCAGGCACTGATCTTTTCTCGATCGATATCCGTCGCGCGTTCGGCCGCGAACGCTGCTCCCTGTCCTTCGAGCAAACGGCGAAATTCGAAATAATCCTTCAACATACGCGGTTCGTTGCTGAATAATGCGGCGAGGGGTTCGGACAATGGTGCCATGAAATCCGCCACGAAAGTTCCGGCCTTTGTCGTCACCAATAATCCCCTTTGTTCGAGCCGTGCGATCCCATCGCGCAGGGAAGGCCGCGAGACACCGAGCTTTTCGGCAAGGTCACGCTCGGAGCTCAATCTTTCCCCGGCACGCAAAACGCCTTCCAGAATAAGCCGTTCGATATATTGCGCGATTTTATCGGCGAGCCGGATCGGCTGGATCAACGCCGTCATTTGTCCCTTCCCTTGGTCTTTTTTGTTCACGTCTCGACGGCTCCAGCGTCGAGATCACCTCTCCCATGCTCTCTTTCCCCGTCGAGAATGGCATTGATCACGCTCCGCCGAAAGAGGGAAACCTGATCCACGATCAAGAGCTCGGGCTGATGAGTTTCCCTCTTTCTTTCAAGCCCTCTCTCTTTCAAGGCGCTTCGATCAAGGTTTGCGCCGTCCTCTCATCCGTGAGCACGCCATTGACCAACCCGCCTCGGAGCGCGCCGAGCAAGGGGGCGATCTTATGCGCGCCGACGCTCGCCGCGATAATCGTTCGGTGCGAGGCGATGGGCGTGGCAAGCCCCACGGCGATCAGCCTGTCATGGATCGAGGTCTTGACCGGTCCACCTTGCCCATCGAAAGCCCAGCCGAGAATTTCTCCAACCGCGCCCTTGGCCTGCAATTCGGCAAGTTCCTCGTCTGTGATAAATCCATCGACATGCAGGGAGGCTTGGGATCCAAGGTCGCCGACGCCCACGATCCATGTCCGTGCCTCTTCGGCGAGATCATGAAGGGCGCGCAAACCCTTCTGGGACTGGAGCATGCGTCGTTCTTCAGGGCCATCGGCCAGGACCGGCATGGGCAGGGGGTAGCATTGTGCCCCAACACGGTCGGCAAGCCGCATGACGACATCATAGGGACTTGCGCGACCATCGGGTCCCACCGTGCCGATGAGGGATACGATCTTGTGCTTCGGCTTTTCCATCAGGGGCATTTGATGCACGGCCGAGCGTAAGGTGCGGCCGGTACCAAGACACAGAATCTGCGGCTCCGTCTGCGAGAGAAGAGTCTCGATATAGGAGGCCACGGCGATCCCCACGGAAAGCCTATTGTCCTCATCGCTTTGCGCCGAGGGGACGACCTCGACATGTTTGAGGCTGAATTTATCCCGCAGTTTCTGCGCTTTGGCGATGCAATCGGCGAGCGGATGATCGAGGCGGAATTTGACGAGGCCGGCCGCGCTGGCGAGCGCGATGAGACGCTGCGCGTTCTGGCGCGAAACATTCAATTCCGCCGCGATTTCATCCTGAGTCCGGCCAAGCGCATAAGCGAGCCAAGCCGCCCGCGCCGCGAGATCGAAACGTTTCTGGTCCTGGTGCTTCTGCTCGATATTCTGCCCGCGCTCACTCAACCGTTTCTGCATCGCTTTGCATGCCTTGCTGCCGCGTCGAACCCAAGTGGGCACCACTTGGGGCCAAACGATTGGAAGATCAAGATCATGTGATAGGCTTTGGCACCTCATTCTTGGCAAGAAACGGTTAAGGTCGGAAGGCCAAATCGGAGCTAGAGATCATACCCAGATAAAGTAATTTCAATGGCCTGCGATCTGCGCCAAGAGAAGGCGTCGGGACAGGCTCCTGAAAGCTCATCTCACCTCCGATGTGGTTATTGAGATAAAAAACGAGAAGATTGGGTAGGATTCATGCCGTTGGACGCCCCGAACAAGACTTTTGATTCGAAGGCTGATGCGCGAGCACGCCAAATTTTGCGCGAAATTTTCGATACCGCCGTCGCCGCGGCCGATCCCCGCAAGGTTCTTAAAAATTATCTGCCCGAGCCGCCGCGTTCAGGCCGTTGCATCGTTGTCGGTGCCGGCAAATCCTCGGCCTTGATGGCCGCCGCATTGGAAGACGCATTGGCCGAGGCCTGGCCCACTATCTCGCTGTCAGGTCTCGTCATCACCCGTTACGGCCATGCGGTTCCGACGCGAAAGATTGAAATCGTCGAGGCTTCGCATCCGGTGCCGGACGCCGCCGGTGAGGCCGCCGCGCGCCGTGTGCTTGCCGCCGTTCAAGGACTGAAGCCCGATGATCTGGTCATCGCCCTGATGTCGGGCGGCGGCTCCTCACTGCTCGCTTTACCGGCTGAGGGTCTGACGCTGGCCGATAAACAGGCGGTCAATCGCGCTTTGCTCGCCAGCGGCGCGACCATCGCGGAAATGAATATCGTCCGCAAACATCTCTCGGCGATCAAAGGCGGGCGGCTCGCCGCCGCGTCAGCTCCGGCGCGGCTCGTGACTTTGGCGATCAGCGATATTCCGGGCGATGATCCGGCGGCGATCGCCAGCGGCCCCACTTATCCCGACGCCAGCACATTTGCCGATGCCCAGGCGATCGTCGCTCGATACGGTCTCGAACTGCCCCCCAATGTCGCCGACCATTTGCAACGTGCCGCCGACGAAACACCCAAGCCCGCCCAATTTTCCACGGTGGATTTCCGCCTCATCGCCACACCGCTCATGGCCTTGAGCGCCTGCGCCGAAAAAGCCCGAGACCTCGGCCTCACGCCCCTCATCCTCGGCGATGCGCTCGAAGGAGAAGCCCGCGAAATGGGGATCATTATGGCCGGTATGGCCCGCAGCGTGGCGGCGCATGGCCTGCCGATCAAGGCCCCTGCCCTTTTGCTCTCGGGTGGTGAGACGACGGTGACGATCTCGAAAGGCAAGGCTGGTCGTGGTGGCCGCAATATGGAATTTTTGCTGGCTCTCGCGGTGACTTTGCAAGGCGATGCAAACATCTGGGCTCTTGCCGGAGATACGGATGGAATCGATGGAACGGAAGATGCCGCCGGCGCTTTCATCACGCCCAACACACTCGCGCGGGCACGGGAGGCAGGCCTCGACCCTTTGGCAAAGCTCCTTGAGCACGACAGCTATACCCTCTATGACCAATTGGGTGATCTGCTGCGCACCGGCCCGACGCTGACCAATGTCAATGATCTCCGCGCCATTCTGATCGAGCCGGGCGAGACAAACGGGACTTCTTGAACGATGAGAATTTGTTTCATCGGCGACAGTTATGTCAACGGAACAGGCGATGATGATTGCCTGGGATGGCCCGGTCGCATTTGCGCGGAGGCGCGGCAGCGCGGGCGCGATATTACGCTCTACAATCTCGGCATACGTGGCAATACGAGTACGGATATTGCCGAGCGTTGGGAACGTGAGGCCAGGGCTCGACTCTCACCAGAACATGACGGACGGCTCGTGTTTTCCTTCGGTGTCAATGATTGCGCATTCATTGAACCCGGCCGCACACGCGTGGCGGAAACACAATCTGTCGAGAATGCCCGCTGCATTCTGCAGCGGGCAAAAGAATGGCTGCCCACCTTGATGATCGGGCCCCCTCCGAGCAGGGATTTCTCGCGGGATGAGCGTGTCAAAAACCTCTCCGCGCAGTTCGAGGCCCTATGCCATGACCTCGCCATCCCCTTTCTGTCACCTTGGGATTGGCTGACAGCCGAAGATGTTTGGCTCCAGGAAGCAGCGATTGGAGATGGCGTTCATCCCAATCGCGGCGGCTATGGGAGTTTTGCCGATTTGATCCTGGAATGGCCGGCCTGGAGGGAATGGGTCGATGAGCCGGGCCGCCAAGACTGATCCCCTTGTCGCCTGAACAACCACGACTGGAACTCCGGGCCACATGCTTGCCAACGTTACTTAATACACGCGCCCAATCCCTGGACGAGGAGCCTCACCGCGGCCGGAATATCCTCCGGTTTGGACGGCGCTAGCCTATCGTTCAGCACGATCGTCGCCATACCCTGCACCAGCGCTCGGCAAGCGAGCGTGGCGGCGGAGGTCTGCCCGGGTAATATGCTGTCCACCCGGTCGGCAAGGATCTCCCCTGAAAAGGGCCGGTCGGGGCTTTGAAGATGATCCTTCAAAGCGCCGAAAATTTTCTAACCAAAACGCTTGAGTGCCGCTTCAAGCTTTTCCTTCTTGGCCAGCATGTCGTCCCGCCTTTCGCGGTTTTCCTCGACCACTTCCTCCGGCGCGCGGGCGATGAAATCGGCATTGTCGAGCTTGGCGGTCATCTTTTGCGCCTCTTGCTCCAGCTTGCCGATTTCCTTGACGAGACGGCGTTTCTCGACATCAAAATCGATAATGCCCGCGAGCGGCAGAGCGAATGTCGTCTGCTGCACGATGGTCTGCACCGATTGCAGCGGTGCCTCGGTCAGGAAAGTGATTTCGGAGAGGCGGGCGAGCTTTTTGAGCGTGTCCCCCGAGCGCAGCACTTGCGCAACACGCTCTTCCGACGCGCCGACGACAACGAGCGGGATTTGCGCGCCCGGAGGCACGTTCATTTCTGAACGCACTGAGCGCAATTCGGAGACAAGCGCCACCAGAAAACCGATTTCGGCCTCAGCTTGCGGATTGGCGCAGCCGAGAAGCCGTGGCCATTCGGCAACCGCGAGGACTTGTCCTTGGTGAGCAAAGGAGAACAATTCCTCGGTCACATAGGGCATGAAGGGATGCAGGAGCTTCACAATCAGGTCGAGAATGAAGGCAACCGTCGCCCGTGTCTCATCTCCCCCCGCCACGTCAGGCACGAGATTTTCTGTGGAACCCGCATCGTTGGTCTGTAAAAGGGGTTTCGCCAGTTCGAGATACCAATCGCAGAAAATATTCCAGACGAACCGGTAGGCCGCATTGGCGGCATCATCGAAGCGATAGATCTCGATCGCGGTTGTGATCGATTCAATCGTATTGGCGGCCTCGGCGACAATCCACTGATTAAGGGTCAGCGACACTTTGCGCGGATCGAAATCCGGCTTCAAGACACAGCGATTGACCTCGGCGAAACGGGCGGCGTTCCACAGCTTGGTCACGAAATTGCGGTAGCCCTCGACGCGTTGCGTCGAAAGCTTGATGTCGCGTCCGGGCGCCGCCATGGAGGCGAGCGTGAAACGCAAGGCATCGGCCCCATATTGATCGACGAGATTCAGGGGATCAATCACATTGCCCTTCGTTTTCGACATTTTCGCGCCTTTTTCATCGCGAACCAGGGCATGAATATAGACGTCGCGGAACGGGACTTCGCCGAGGAAATGCAGGCCCATCATCATCATCCGCGCAACCCAGAAGAAGATGATGTCGAAGCCCGTGACCAGCACATTGGTCGGATAATAGCGCTTCAATTCCGCCGTCTCATCCGGCCAGCCAAGCGTCGAGAAAGGCCAGAGCGCGGATGAGAACCAGGTATCCAGCACATCCTCGTCGCGAATCAGGCTGGTTGGGGTCCCATAATGGGCAAGGGCTGCGAGTTCCGCCTCGGTCGCCGAGGCCTCGACGAACACATGACCATCCGGCCCATACCAGGCCGGAATCTGATGACCCCACCAAAGCTGCCTGGAAATGCACCAGGGCTGGATATTGTCCAGCCATTCGAAATAGGTCTTTTCCCAATTTTTCGGGATGAAGCCCGTCCGCCCATCCCGCACGGCGGCGAGTGCCGGCTGCGCCAAGGTCTTCGCATCCACGTACCATTGATCGGTCAGATAAGGCTCTATGATGACGGTCTTGGTCTTCTCGTCATGCGGAACCATATGCGGATGCGGCTCGATCTTTTCGACGAGACCACGCTCCTCCATCATGGCGACGATGCGCTCACGCGCGGCCTCACGCGTCAGACCGTCTAGATGATCGATAATGAGCCCGGCATCGATCGAATCGTCGAGGCCTTCAAGAAATTCCTCATTCTCCTGCAATGATAATTTCGCCTCGGCATCGAAAAGATTGATCAGCGGCAGATTATGCCGGCGGCCAACCTCGAAATCATTGAAATCATGGGCAGGTGTGATCTTGACCGCGCCGGTTCCCTTTTCCGGGTCGGAATAGGCATCGGCGACGATAGGAATGATGCGCCCGACGAGCGGCAAGCGGACCTTTGCCCCCTGCAAAGCGCGATAGCGTTCATCATCGGGATGCACCGCAACGGCGGCATCGCCCAACATGGTTTCCGGCCGCGTCGTCGCGACGGTAATATAGGTGCCGGTTTTGGCACCCGTATCGTCAACGACCGGATATTTGAAATAATAGAGAGCCCCCTTGGTCTCGACCTGCGCCACTTCGAGATCGGAAATGGCGGTCTGCAACCCCGGATGCCAATTGACGAGGCGTTTGTCCTTGTAGATCAGCCCTTCTTTATAGAGTCGCACGAACACTTTGATGACGGCGCGCGACAGGCCTTCATCCATGGTGAACCGTTCGCGTGACCAATCACAAGACGCGCCGAGCCGCTTCAATTGCGAAATGATGGCGCCGCCTGATTCCTCCTTCCAAGCCCAGACCTTTTCCAGAAATTTCTGTCGGCCCAGGGTGCGGCGATCAGGCTCCTGATGCTCCATCAGCCGCCGTTCAACGACCATCTGCGTGGCAATACCCGCATGGTCCATGCCCGGTTGCCACAGGACATCCTTGCCACGCATGCGCTCGAAACGGCAGAGAATATCCTGCAATGTATTGTTGAGCGCATGGCCCATATGCAATGTGCCGGTGACATTGGGTGGCGGGATGACGATGCAGAAAGTCGGAGCCCCGGCCCTGTCCGGCTGCCCCGCGCGAAACACACCGGTTTCTTCCCAAAGCGCCGCGATCTTGCCTTCGACCGATTTCGGATCGAAAGTCTTTTCCATCATCCCCACCATTCGCCTTTAATCTTGCGCTCCGCCGCCTTTGCCAGCCTCTTGCGGGCCGGCGATGACGGAACTTTTCGAGCAAGATGTGTTGAGAGTAAATCGCCTCGCGATACGAAATCCTTGATCTTGCCCATGTTTTCTAACATGAGGCCGATAGGCGAGGCCCGTCGGGTTTCCCCATTATTCGTTCGCGGAACTGAGAACCACGCCTATTCAAGAGACTAGAGTATTTTCATGATGCAATGAATCATGAAAATACTCTAGGTCCAGCGCGAAGGTTGCGATCTTATCACATCAAGTTCACAAAGTGGCCCTATGAGCCTCAATTCATCGTCACAGACGGGTTAATAAAAGAAAGCCTTTCCGCCGATGACAAGCGGAAAGGCTTTCTTTTAAAAATTCATCGGGAGAGCCTTATAGCAGACAAGATCCTTTAGGAAAAAGGTTCGCTCCCTACAGTCATAAAGAGCATCTGCTTCGGCAATTTAAGGATTATTCCCCACGCGCGACCCGTTCGATTTCCGCCTTTACCAGACGTTCGACCAGGGACGGTAGATATTCATCAAGCCAAGCTTTCAGCATGGGCTTGAGCATATCCTGCGTCATGGCAATAATAACATCCGATTGCTGAACGAAACGGCTTCCAAACAAGGCAAGGAAGGACGCATTTACGGAGGCGTTGGTTTCTGGAGAAATCAGAGACCCTGCAAGGGCCAGTTCACCGCCAGCGGCCTGCACGACAGCATCCGATGGCGAATAGCCTGACGCACGGAGCGCGGCAGCAGAGGCGCCAGCTTGGCCTGGCGTTCCCTGGTCATCAGCAATGATCCTGCGGATTGAAGCCAAAATGTCCTCCATCGAAGGTTCATTCGCCTTGGATTCGGCCTCATGGTTGTCTTTTGCGACGGTGCTTGCTGCGCTCATGGCCTCTTACGCTTTCCAACAAGGGTTACGCTTCAATAGGGACAGGCATCAGGCTCGCCGTAGAGAATTCCTTGTCACCCGCTCCAGCATTTACTTTTTGTAAACTAGTCTCAGCTTGACCCTCAAGGCAAGCTCAGGAAGCGAATGACGCAAGCATTTTTACTTAAGGTTAACGTGTTAATCATCCATTTTTTCAAGATAAGCTTAAGCTAGGCAGCGAAACCGAATCACCGGCGTCCCATTTTAAAGCATTGAAAATATTTATAATTTTTACATGAAATCCGCCCACTCCGGAATGTCTGGCGGTAGCAAAATCAAAGCTAAAAGGCATGAATCAAAATGAAACACGCCTCTTTCTTCCGGTTGATAAGGTAAATCTTGACGGATATACGGCGAGAATCAGTTAAGCGATCGCTGAATCAGCGTCCGTCAGGCGTGCGGACACCGATCCATTTATCCTTGATCTGCTCGAAATGAACAGTCGGATCATATTCTACGACGGACAGATGCAGATTGGCCGCAGTCAACTTACCCACGGTCGACATGACGACGTAGGATGCGACGACTCGGTCACGCTGAGCGGTCACGAGGCTCACCCGGGTGTTAAGCAGGAATTGCTGTGCGTTGAGGACATCAAGCGTCGTGCGCTGACCGACCCTCGCCTCTTCCCGAACGCCGTTCAGAGCGATTTCCGCTGCTTTGACCGCGGCGAGAGACGATTGAATGACCGCTTTCGCCGTCTCGAGCTGGCTCCAACTGGAGACCACAGAGGCCCTCACTTGTGTCCGCTGCAAATCGGCCTGCAATTGGGCTTGGCCGAGTCTTTCCTTGGCTTGGCGAATCTGCGAATAGGTCGCGCCGCCATTTTCGTAAAGCGGGACAGTGACCTGGCCTACGACCGAAGCGTTGAAGCTTGGATAGCCCGGAATACCGTTATTATTGAAAACACGCTGCGTCGAAGCGACAAAATCGACTTTTGGATAGAGCGCGCCCTCGGCAATCTTGACCTGAGCCTGGGCCGCGTCCACAGAATGAAGGGCCGCCTGCACCGCCGGATGTTCGGCCATGGCAAGATCTATGGCCGCGTCCACGTTGCGGGGCAATAGTTTCTCGATCGTCGCGGCGGGCTCCAGCTTTTTGGGCTCGACGCCGATGATCTGACGGTAATTGGCGATATTTGTCTGCAGATTGGCCTGCGCTGCAAAATAATCCGATCGCGCTGAGGCGAGGCTCGATTCAGATTGCGCGACATCGGTTTTCGTCACTTCACCGACATTGAAACGATCGCGCGTCTGGCGCAATTGCTCCTCGAGCACAATAATATTATTGCGCCGCAGATTGAGAATGGCCGTATCGCGCAGCACATTCATGTAAGCCGTGGCACCAAATTGCAGAATATTCTGCTCTGTATTGCGCATCCCCTCGCGCGCGCCCAGAATATTCGACTCTGCCTGACGCACCGTATTGAGCGTCCGGTTGCCGTTGAAAAGATTCTGAGTCGCAGTAACACCAACCTGCCCAACATCGACATTGTAAGTGCCGCTGAAGACCGTACCAGCGGTCGGCAGATGTGAATAAAGGTGATTATAGCCGTAAGAACCGGACGCACTGACATTCGGCCGCCAGCCAGCGGTGGCCTGAGGCAAAGCCTCATCAGCGGCACGAACCGACGCACGTTCCTGATTCATATCTGGGTTGTTAGTATAGGCCTTGGCCAAGGCGCTCGACATACTCTCCGCCATGGCGGAAGGAGAAGCGAGAAGCTGGCCTATGGCCAAGCCGAGACCAGCCATATAATGCGGCAGCTTGCGCGATGACAGCGATCCGCGATCACGCTTGCCCCGTGTACTGGAAAGAGCTGCTTTGCGTCGAAGTTCAATGTGAGGCATTACGCAAGCCCGATCCCATCCCGCTGTAATCTGGCTCTCTGGATTCGGGAATCAATCCCAGATCTCCACTTACCATATCTGCCTTCCCATGAACCCATCATCTGAGTGTTAAGAAGACCTAACCTATAGCCTGAGGTTTTACCAGAGAATCCATCCCATTTACAGTGTTTTGGTCCGTCGCGAACAAGGACTCCAAGGACTGTGCCTCGGATGCATCACCTCCAGCATTACTTTTGTATCGATCCCGCTTGCGATGCGCTAGCTTTTTGAGAATGCGC
The DNA here is from genome assembly GCF_000019845.1 of Beijerinckia indica subsp. indica ATCC 9039. Classification (NCBI taxonomy): domain Bacteria; kingdom Pseudomonadati; phylum Pseudomonadota; class Alphaproteobacteria; order Hyphomicrobiales; family Beijerinckiaceae; genus Beijerinckia; species Beijerinckia indica. The sequence continues at coordinate 1,953,420 of NC_010581.1, forward strand.
GAAATTGATTTCGAAAGTCCTACGGAAGGCCACGATCCAAGTCCTTATGCCAGTGGCCCTCAAGAACGACGTTGGAACACTCTCAAATTTTCGTTGCGCCCTTGAAACAGCGAACATTCGAGAAAACGGGCGAAGGGCGAGTATCTGCCCGAAGACATTGAAGAACAACATTCCGGAACACGAGGGCGCTATTTGCGACCTTGGCATGACCATCAAAAGCACGGCCAAGCCTTTCCGATTAACGCGCAAACGATGAGGGTTGCTGACTCTTTTGTCCAACCCTTTCAAAATCGGCAGAAGATCTTGAATGCGCGGGCACAATCATCGTTCCCGTCATTGAAACATGGCCAACTCTACAAGAGAGAGTCGCTCATGACAGAGAATGATCGTGTGCGATTTCGGTGGGAAATTGATTCTATGCCAAGATCCACGTTGAACGACTCACGTTGAGATCTTGGCTCCCTTCTTCTTGAAGGTTCTCTTCTTTTGACAGGTTGTGATGCCTTCAAACGAAGAGAAAGAGCGCATTTTCAAACGAAGCCTCTTCACTCCGGTCTTGAAAACACGCTCATTCAACGGACAAAATCTTTTCCCGATTCAACAAATCGGGAAGACATTCTAGAATTTGAACTGTTCCGCGCGCGCAAAGGCCTCAAGGACTGGAAGAGAAAAATCAAACAGCGTGCGTTGGCTGATTTCGCCGCCGATTTTCTCGAATCGAACCGCCTTGCCCGCGCGCTTGGTCGGGTCGTTCTCCTCGTAAGTGAGAGCCAGGAGACGGCCTCCCTCCTGCAATTGCGCAAAGAGGGTTTCGAGTTGGGCTTCGACGGCACCATTGATGAGAATCAAATCGAACGGAGCTTGTGCGGGTACACCTTCCGCTAGCGGCCCCTCGACGACGGATACCGTCTGAAGGCCATGAGCCGCGATGGCGTTACGGGTGAAAGCGGCCCATTCCGGTTCGGATTCAAGCGCCACGACATCATGGGCAAGGCCGGCGAGAAGCGCCGTGGAATAGCCAGAGCCCGACGCAATATCGAGAACATGGTCGTTGGGCGTGACCTGCGCGCCCTGGATGAGACGGGCAAGAATCAGGGGCGGCAACAAGTGACGCTCAGCGCCAGCCGGATGCGTCGGGGCTAGACGCAAAACCTTATCCGAATAAGCGACCGGGGCCAGGGAAGCCGGCAGGAAACTCTCGCGCGGGACCTCGAGCATTCTTTCAAGAAGCCGCTGGTCGGTGACATCGAACGTCCGCACCTGGCAATCGACCATGGTCTGGCGCAAGAAAGCCGATTGGTCCCCACCAGCCGGAGCGATGGGGGAGACAGGTTCGGCCAGGGAAGTGGCTGGCATGAAAAACTCCTGTAGCGGCGAGATCAATGACCCAAGGATCAAGACAGCAGGATCGACGAGGTAGGACCAACAGGCAGGTTTCGGCACCTTGGCGAAGAGACGACGGAGCCAAGGCCACGACATCGCTGGCTTTAGGACAAGCGTTTTGAACTCGATCCTCGTCGGCGCCAAGCCCGACTTATGGCACCAAGATCATCTTCCGCCATGGTATAGGCCATTTATAAGCCCGGCTCCAAACGCTGTCCATCGCAGTGCAATCACAAGCATGCGCTTGCCGTTAAGCGGGAAAGCACAGTCTCGCTCCCGGTTCCAGTAGCGCCGCGAATCGAAAAACGCTAAAAATCGGATGCAGGCTCCCGAGAGAGCCTTAGACAGAGAGGCTTTCTCGACGCCGCGGGTCCTTTACGGCTTCGCGCGCCTGTCCTTCCCTCCGGAGATCGTCATGTCCGACACCAAATCCATCGAGGAAAAACTCGATGCCCTCGTCGCCTCCCTCGCCGCGCTCACCGCTTTCGTCAGCGAAATTCCCGATGCCGTCCATGTCGAAATGCCAAAACTGAAGGCGGCTCTTCAGGGCAACAAGGCTTTGAGCGAAACGCAGATCAAGCTCGCCATCGATGCCGCGCGTGAAATCAAACATGCCGTCCAGGCGAAACATGGCGACGCGCATTAATCCCGAAGATCGCTATGAGGCTATTCGTATGACCGCCGACATGAGACGGGAAAATCTCTCGCCGCAGGCGGCGGCCATGCGCATCCGTCGCGCCGAAATTCGAGATCAGGACACGATTCTGGCTCTCGTCCATGAACTCGCCCTTTATGAAAAACTGAGTGGCGAAGTCGAGGCGAATGCGGAAAGCCTCGGCCAGGCCTTGTTTTGTCCAGATCCGAAAGTCTTTTGCGATCTCGTCGAGGAAGCTGGAGAGATCGTCGGCTTCTCTGTGTGGTTCTATACGTTCTCGACCTTCAAAGGCCGTCACGGCATCTGGCTGGAGGATCTCTATATCCAGCCCGCCCATCGCGGCCATGGCCTTGGCAAGGCGTTGCTCGTCGGTCTCGCGCAGCGCTGCGCGGCGGAAAATCTCGGGCGTCTGGAATGGTCCGTGCTCGACTGGAACACGCCCTCGATCGGCTTTTACCAGCACATTGGCGCGCGGCTCATGGACCAATGGACCAATTGCCGTCTCGACGGCGCGGCACTCACGCAACTCGCGGCCCTCTAAGCCGTTTCAAGCAAAGCCTTTTTGCTGAGTGACAAGAAAAGGCTCATTCGATGAGGCAGAGCTTTCACACGACTCGAGGAAGCGTGTGAGAGCTCTGTTTCTCCGTTCCTTGCCCAATCATAAGCTGGATCCCGCCTTGGGGGATAACGACTTTCCTCTTACAATCGTCGCGGCCCTTGCCGACAATCGCGTCATCGGGCTGAATCAGGCCATGCCTTGGGATCTTCCTGGTGATCGCCGTCATTTTCGCGAGCGGACCTGGGGCAAACCCATGCTGATGGGGCGCAAAACCTTCGAGTCTATCGGCCGCGCCCTGCCCGGGCGCGAAACCATTGTCCTGACGAGAGACGAGACCTTTGCCGCGCCCGGCGTCTTGGTCGCGCATGATCTTGAAGGCGCGCTCGGCCTCGCACACGATTGGGCCAGAATCATGGGCGCCAAGACGATCATTCTGGTCGGCGGCGGCGAGCTTTTCGCCGCTCTGTTGCCAAGGGTCGAACGGCTCGAACTCACCCTTGTCGAGGGGAATCCAAAAGGCGATACATTCTTCCCTCCGATCGATTGGTCACAATGGGAGGAAGAGAAGCGATCAGGCCCACTGCAGGGTCCAAACGACACAATCTCTTACCAATTCGTCGATTATCATCGGAAGCTTGGCGCCGGCGCGACTATCCACTCATGATTGCTTGACTTACAAAACGCATCAGGAAGGATATCCGGCGATGCATGACCTCTATGCGCAGCGAACCTGGAAAAGATGAATGCCCTGGAGCAATAACGGCGGCAATGGCGAGAAGGGCATGGAGCCGAGCGGGAATCCCTGGAAATCTGGAACGGAAGGCCCTTGGGGTCAGCGCCCGGAACCTCCGTCCAGCGATTTCGGAGATTGGCTCCGGCGCGGCCTGGACAGATTGAGGCAACTTCCTCCGACCGGCTGGAATATCAATATCGGCATCGGCGTTGTGCTGCTCCTCCTCTTCCTTTGGCTCGCATCCGGTTTCTATACCGTGCGGCCCAATGAGATCGGCCTCAACAAGACATTCGGACGCTTTACCAGCAGGGCGAATCCCGGCCTCAATTACAACTATCCCTTCCCCATCGGCAGCGTGCAGATCCTGCAAGTGACCGATCGGAATACGATCAATATCGGCTTTACCATCCGGCCGGATGCCCGCCATCCCAATACCCAGGCACAATATGATCTGCCCGAGGAAAGCCTGATGCTGACGGGCGATGAAAATATCGCCGATGTGAAATTCGTGGTGGTCTGGCAGATCGATCCTTTGCGCCCCGAGGATTTTGCCTTCAATGTCGCCAATCAGCGTGAAACCGTGAAAGCCGTCGCTGAAAGCGCCATGCGCGAAGTGATCGGGCGCAGCCAGATCCAGCGCATTCTGACCGCCGAGCGCAAGGTCATCGAGCCGGCGGTGCAGGAGCTCATGCAGAAAGTCCTCAACGACTACAAAGCTGGCGTTCTCATTTTGCAAGTACAATTGCAATCCGTCGATCCACCTGAGCAGGTGATTGCCGCCTTTCGCGATGTGACAGCGGCGCAGCAGGATCTCGATCGTATGCGCAACGAGGCTGAAGCCTATGCCAATCGCATCGTACCGGAAGCACGCGGCGCGGCGGCGGCAATCGTGCAGGAAGCAGAAGGTTATCGCGCCCGTTCCATCGCCGAGGCGACTGGCCAGGCGGCGCGCTTCAACCAGATTTACGATGAATATAAAAAGGCTCCGCAAATCACACGCGAGCGGCTTTATCTCGAAACCCTCGAACGGGTTCTCGGCAGTGTGGACAAGGTGCTGATCGACGCCAAGACCGGCCAGGGAGCCGTCCAGGGCGTTCTCCCCTATCTGCCGCTCGATCACTTCCAGACCGAGACCAAGGCGCCGGAGACCCGGGCCCCCAAGGCGGGAGATCAGAAATGAAATACCCGTCCGGCCTCGCGCTTTCGCTCGTGCTGCTTGTCCTTGTCCTTCTCGGCGGTGGCACGTTCTTCATCGTGCAGCAGACACAGCAAGCCCTGGTTCTGCGCTTCGGCGAGCCCCTGCCCGGTCGTGGTCTCGTCACCAAGCCTGGCTTGTATTTCAAGCTTCCCTCCATCGAAACCGCCGTCTTTCTCGACAATCGTATTCTCGATGTCGAAACCGCGAAACAGGAGGTTCTTGCTTCCGACAATACGCGCATCGAGGTGGACGCTTTTCTACGCTACAGGATCATTGATCCCTTGCGTTTCTACCAGAGCGTCGGCTCGGTGGAGCGGGCAGCCAATCAGCTCGGCTACATTTTGAATTCGGCGGTAAGGCGTGTTCTCGGCGAGGCCAATCTCACCCAGATCGTGCGTGACGAACGCGCGCAATTAATGGTCAAGATCCGTGATCAGGTCAATCGGGAGGCCGATCGTCTCGGCGTCACTGTCGTGGATGTCCGCATACGCCGCGCCGACCTGCCACGCCAGATTTCCGAAAAAGTATTCAACCGCATGCAGACCGAGCGCGCCCGCGAAGCGGCGGAATATCGGGCACAAGGGTCGGAACAGGCACAAATGATCACCGCCAAAGCCAATCGCGATGTGACGATCATCCAGGCCGAAGCACGCCGTCAAGGCGAACAGATTCGCGGCGAAGGCGACGCCCAGCGCGCCCGTATTTTCGCCGAGGCGTTCGGACGAGACCAGGATTTTTTCGCTTTTTATCGCTCGATGCAGGCCTATGAAACGAGTCTGAAACCCGACTCGACCAAGCTGGTCATCGATCCAGGGTCCGAGTTTTTCCGTTTTCTCGGAAGCTCTTCAGGACGCGCCGCACAGTAAGGGTCTCGAACGCGAGCAGAAGCCCGACACCTTACCGGTATCGGGCTTTTGGGGATTTAAAAGCTTTATTTCGCCTCAGGCTTGGTCCCGCCGGTTTTCGGCTCTTCCTTGGCCGCGTCTTTCTTCTTCGGCGTGGCGATCACATCCTTGGAGATGAAACGAAGCCCGTCCTGCGCCTGCTTCAATGCCAGATTGGCGTTGTAATAATCGTGGGACTCCAAGAGGCTCGCCGCATGAGCGACCGTATCTATGGTGTCCTGCAATGGCGCGACGACCAGGATGAAATCCGCCTCTGCACCCGTGACTTTCAAGACCTCATGCGCCTTGCCAGCCTTGCCCTGCCGTAAATGCCGATTGGCCGTCGCGACAGCGGCACTTTTGACGCGGCTGCCCGCCAGATTTTCATTCAGGACGAATTCGCTATCGACCGGGATCCAGGCAACCGACTTGGCCGCATCGGCCTCCGGCTTAGCGGCGTCAGCCGACGTTTTTGGTGCTGGCGACAATTCGGAGGCAGCCTTCAAAAACTGGCTATCGTCGGCTTTCGCGCGCGTTAGGGCTTGTTGCGCCTCTGCCACCAGCTTCACCGCGGATTGTGTATCACCATCATAAATCGCCTGACGGGCCAGCTCGATATCTTCGAAAGCAAGATGACCATCATTTGATAGTTTGGCGAAATCTTCTGCCACCACTTTATCGTTGGCGACCTCTTTCGCGGTCTCCGCGGCGAGCAGATTGTGTACTCCCAGCCCCGTGGCCAGGATGGTTGCCATTACGAATCTGATTCTCTTCATGATATTTCTCCATGACACCCTATCCACAGATGCACGGATGCCTTGGCGACCTTAGGCCTGTCAATGCGACGCTCGCCGGGGATAAGCCCCGGCCAGGTCCTGCCAATGCCATGACAAAGGCGTGCCCAGTTTCATTGAAAGCTTGTTTCTCTTTCAGAGTTTATTGTTAAGTTTATGCTTATCCTGGACCTTCGCCAAGCTCCGCTCAAGCCAAGATCGTGATCATATGCCGCGGCCAGGGAAGCGGGTGATGCCCACAAATCAGCGTGAGCATTGGCGTTCATCGCGGTTCATCGGGCAAGAATGATGCGTCCTTTTCAGTTTTTCATGGTGCGGCGAGACAAAAAGTGGTTTCCACGGAGAGTTGAGAAATTCCCAAGCGCTTTTTTCAGCGCAAACGGTCTACACTATTAAAAAAGCCGTTCTTTCCCTTCAGAGCCTGGCTCGATTGCAAAAGCCTCAACGAGACGAGGCGTCACGTCACGATCGGAGATCATTTCCATGGGTTTGGCCCGCAGGTTCCTTCCCGTTTCCTTCCCCCTACCGGTACGACCCGCGCGAGGCCGGGCGCTGCGCTTCGGCTCAAGCCTCGCACTGAGCCTCACTTCGGGACTCATGCTGGCCACGACCTCTTTGCCGCCTTTTACCTTGGTCGAGGCACAAGCGCGCGGACCAGAATCCCTGGCCGATCTCTCGGCTGCCGTCAGCGATGCGGTCGTCAATATTTCCGCGACGCAGACCGTGGACGAAAAGCGCCCCGGCAATGGGCCACAGCTTGAGCCAGGCACGCCGTTCGACGATCTGTTCGAGGAATTTTTCCGTCGCCGGCAGCAGCGTGGCGGTGGTGGGGGTGGCGGTGCCGTTCCGCGCCCGCATGAGCGCCGCTCGAATTCGCTGGGCTCTGGCTTCGTCATCGATCCGGCCGGCATCATCATCACCAATAATCACGTCATCGCCGATGCCAATGAGGTGACGGTCATCTTTACCGATGGTCAAAAGCTCAAGGCGCAGGTCCTCGGCAAGGATGCGAAGGTCGATGTGGCTGTCCTCAAGGTCAAGCCGGAGAAGCCCCTGAAGGCCGTTAAATTCGGCGACAGTGAAGTCATGCGGGTCGGTGATTGGGTCATTGCCGTCGGCAATCCCTTCGGGCTCGGCGGCACGGTGACGGCGGGCATTGTTTCGGCGCGCAACCGCAACATCGATTCCGGCCCTTACGACAATTATATCCAGACCGATGCAGCCATCAACAAGGGGAATTCCGGTGGCCCCTTGTTCAATATGGCCGGTGAGGTGATCGGTATTAATACAGCGATCCTGTCGCCCTCCGGCGGCTCGATCGGCATCGGTTTCGCGACGCCTGCGTCCATGGTCGTTCCGATTGTGGAGCAATTGCAGAAATTTGGCGAAACACGCCGGGGCTGGCTTGGCGTGCGCATCCAGAATGTCGATGACACCATCGCCGAAAGCCTCAATCTCGGCACGGCGCGCGGCGCGTTGATCGCCGGCGTGGACGACAAGGGACCGGCCAAGTCGGCTGGCCTCTCCGCTGGCGACGTCATCGTCAAATTCGATGGCACTGCAATCAAGGAATCGCGTGATCTGCCCAAGCTCGTCGCCATGGCCGCCGTCGGCAAGGACGTGCCGGTCGTCCTGATCCGTCAGGGCAAGGAGATCACCAAAAACGTGAAGCTCGGCCGTCTCGAGGACAATGAGAAACAGGCCTCGCTCAATACGCCCGATCGCGACGAAAGCGCGCTCGGCTCAGCGAGCCAGCGTGTCCTGGGGATGAGCCTGTCTGCGCTGACCGACGAAGCTCGGCAGAAATTCGCGATCCGCGACACTGTCGCATCGGGCGTCGTCATCACCGATGTCGATCCTGAATCGGCGGCGGCGGAAAAACATATTCAGCCGGGTGAACTGGTCGTCGAAATCAATCAGGACGCGGTGAAGACACCGGCCGAGATCAACAAGAAATTGCAGAGCCTGAAGGAGCAAGGCAAGAAATCAGCTTTGCTGCTCGTCTCCAACGGACAGGGTGAAGTGCGTTTCGTCGCTCTTGCCATTCCTTGAAACGTCATTCCGTAACCGGCACCGGAAGCGATTTGACTTTTCCGTATTTCCTTGGAGCCGAGGTGGATCATCCGCCTCGGCTCAATTTTATGGTCCGACAGCCCGCGTCTTATATTCATTCAATAATACCAAAAGTCATAAAGAGTGACTCACGGAGACACCTGAAATTTTCGATATGCCTTTGAAAAGGCGAAAATTCGGGACAAGGAACCAAGCATCCCTATCGCGAGACTTGGCATAAAGTCGTTCAGAGATACTTCTCACTGATGTCGATCGTCGACTCCCTGCCTAGCTGGCCGAAGTGGGCGGCAAGCCAAGCATCTGCCCGCTCGCGGCCGACATTCATAAGCTTGTTGACCTGGTCCCAGTCAGCGTTCAATTTACTCCCCGCGCTCATCGTTCGCATCACATCGTCTGCCTCGATACTGTGAATCAGCATGCGCTTCATGGTGTTGTCCAGGATCTTCTGCTCCTCGATCAGCTTGGTCACGAAACAGACTGAGCGCATCTCACGCATGAGCGAGGAGTTGAAGCTGATTTCGTTGATGCGATTCAGGATCTCGCCTGCTGTTTTTGGCACATCGGGGCGCTCGATGGGATTGATATGGACAATCACCACGTCTCGGCTTTCGCAATTATAGATGAGTGGGAAGATTGCCGGATTGCCCATATACCCACCATCCCAAAAGTACTCACCGTCGATTTCGATCGCCTGGAACAGAAACGGAAGACAAGCCGAAGCCAGAACAGCGTCGGGTCCGATCTCTTCGTTGTCAAACACACGTATCTTTCCCGTTCTTACGTTCGTTGCCGAGAGAAAAAGCTTGATCGGACAATGCGGCTTGCGTATCGCGTCAAAGTCGACCGTATCGCAAAGGATGGAACGCAGAGGATTGATGTTGAACGGGTTGAACTGGTAGGGTGAAAACAACCGGGTCAAGAGGTCGAATTGGACGAAAACCGGCGATTTGTCGAGGGAGTGGTTGCCCATCAACCGGTCAAACAGAGTTGGCTGTAGAGGGCTGAGCGACGCTAGATAGGCAAGGTGGTGCCAAAAGTTCGTCAGCGCCTGTCGTGCGCCTGTGCGCCCACCGACGGCCAGCCCATAAGCCAGTACCGTTGCGTTCACCGCGCCAACACTCGTGGCGCTGATACCGTCGAAGTCGATACGTTCATCTTCAAGGAGCCGATCGAGCACGCCCCAGGCAAAAGCTCCATGCGAGCCGCCACCCTGGAGCGCTAAATTGATCCGCTTCAGATGAGGTGAATTGGTGACCCCGAAGTCCAGAGGGTGGGTTTCGATGCCGGTATCCATGCAGCCTCCCCTTTCATTCCCGACCAATGTCTAGACCGAAGGGCGCGTGAATTTATTCCTGGGCTGGCTCGCTGACCAAGCAACTTGCAAGTTCGCAGGGCAGTTGATTGGCGCTTTTCAGGGTGTGGATCATGAGCAGCTTGGCATGACCACGGATCTCGACCTCCTGCCGACGTGCGCCCTGTAAGTCCACACCAGAACATGCGATGAGATCTTCCGAGACGACGAGTTCGCAATCGTAGTGCTTGCAGAGTGACTCGAGACGGCTTGCGGTATTAACCGTATCGCCCACCGCGGTAAGCGCCTTCATTCCTCCGTTACCTATCTCGCCGACGATCGCCGGACCGAAATGGATGCCAAGCCCCAATCTGAGTGGAGCATCAAGATCGGGGGCGAGAACCCGGTTCAACTCCACCAGCTGGATAGACATGAGGCGCGCCGCAATCAGGGCTTGTCGGCACGCGTCCGGAGCGTCGGTCTCCAACCCGAAGAGTGCCATAACGCCATCTCCAATAAACTTGTCGACGCGCCCACCCGCCATTTCGACGCTGTCGCCCATGGCCTGGCAATAACGGTTCAGCAGGAAAACGACGTCGTAAGGAAGTTTAGTCTCGGTGATATGCGTAAAATCGCGGAGGTCAGCAAAGAGGATCGCGATCCTCCGTTCGCCACCATGTGCATAGATCGAATGCCGAAGAGCCTTGCGGGCAGGTTCGAACGCCGGCAGCAGCGGCGTTACCTCGATGGGTCCGAGCGGCTGCAACTGACAGGCTAAACGGACGTTTGGCGGGTCGCCGATGCGATGTAGGATGTCGAGCTCCTCCGAAGATGGGTCCGGTAGCGCACCGAGCGCGGCGCGCACACGCACGCGGCAGGTCGAGCAGCGTCCTTTGCCGCCACAGATCGAGGCGTGCGGTACACCAAGGAGGCGGCTTGCCTCGAGCACCGTAAAGCCACGGACAACCTCAATAGAACGCCCGCCCGGATAGGAGATACGCGCGACACCTTTTCGGCGCCACCATTCATGCCGCACCATTCGAGCGATCAGCACAAGTGCAATGGCGCCGAGGAATACGAAACGAATGCTCCAAGTGATGGTGAAGAGTGCAGGACGCGCTTCCGGCGGCGGCTGGCTGGCAAGCGTGCGGGCCAGGTAAGCAGGGTCCCGCGCAATCACCACGCCGATCTCTCGCCCGCCAGCGATATATCCGAAAAGCGCAAGGACAGGCACAAGGAGAGCCGCGGCATATAGAAATGGCTGGGCGGTGTCATACCATGGCCGCAAGCGCAGCGAGAATCGTAACCCGATGCAGGCATGCGTCCAGGCAGCGAACAGTAAGGCTATCTGCAAGAAACCGTTGAGGCGATGACCGTACCAGAGGAAGGTCAGCAGGTTCTTGTAATGACCGAAATCCCCGCCATAGAACGCAGCAGCAATGCGCGTGTTGGTCACATGCTCCGCAAGGAGCAAGGGCACAGTGAATCCGAGAATGTATTGCGCGGCCTCGACGGGCAGGAGCTTGAGCAAATGACGTTGCCAAACCGCGTAGAGCGCAAGCGTCACATGAATTATAAGTGCGCCATAGAGAACGAACGTGACCGGCGGATATGACCAAATCGGGTACACCACCGACAACATCGTGTCCATCGCCGCTATCGAAATAATCCCGAGGCTGTGGTTGACAAAATGCGTCAGGACATAGGTGAAGAGGATGACACCGGTGATCAAGCGCAGCCGTCGAACCATCAGTGCCTCCCGCGTCGTCAACCGCGCCAATTCAAGGCGTAATCCGCCGCACGTTTATGCGGTTGCAGGTTCAGGCTCCCATGAGACTCAGTTTTCCAATTGGTGGCACGCTCCATTGCTCTGGTCGGTGCACGCAAAGTGAAGAAGACCAGTTAAAAGCGCGACCAAGACACAGCTGTCATCAATCGATTAAGAATTTTTAGTTTAAAGGAACCAAGCGTCGCCTAAAGGGCTTTTCACTAAAGCTGAACCAGCCGACAGTTGGATGATTTTCCAAAGGGTCCCTGCCCCACGCCCATGGATCGGGATGATGTCCTCGAACCGGTGCTTATGGATGCGTCCCCGCCCATCGCCCAGATTCCCAAGATACCGATACTTCCCCCTCTCCATTCTTCAGCCTCATCAAGCCCGCCAGGGAAAGCCCACAGGCATAAGCCTTTATCCTGTCTGATTAAAATTTGCTCAGAATGAAACAATTCTGATGATTTGCTTGACAGCAATAATCATTCTGCCTAATTAAACGCAGTCTTTAGCACTCACCATTCATGAGTGCTAACAAGAGACAGCTTCAGTCGGCCAAGCTTCGCGGTGGCGCCTTTCGCATTCGGTGCGTCGCGAATTTTTAAGGAAGCATTAAACAATGACTTTTCGTCCTTTGCACGACCGTGTCGTGGTCAAGCGCCTCGAGAGCGAGGAAAAGACCAAGGGTGGCATCATCATTCCCGACAGCGCCAAGGAGAAGCCGCAAGAGGGTGAGATCATCGCCGTCGGACCGGGCGGACGCGACGAGAGCGGCAAGCTGATCCCCCTCGACGTCAAGGCGGGTGACAAGATTTTGTTCGGCAAATGGTCGGGCACCGAAGTCAAGATTGATGGCCAGGATCTCCTCATCATGAAGGAGAGCGACATTCTCGGTGTCGTTGGCTGAGTCCTCCCAAGAGCCTCATCTTTTCTCAATAAATTCCGCGAAAGCGATTCAGGAGTTTCAACATGGCAGCCAAAGACGTCCGTTTCTCGTCTGATGCCCGCGATCGTATGCTGCGCGGCGTCGAGATCCTGGCCAATGCGGTCAAGGTCACCCTCGGCCCCAAAGGCCGTAACGTCGTCATCGAAAAATCCTTCGGTGCGCCGCGCATCACCAAGGACGGCGTGAGCGTCGCCAAGGAGATCGAACTCGCCGACAAGTTCGAAAATCTCGGTGCGCAGCTCGTGCGCGAAGTCGCTTCCAAGCAGAACGATGCGGCTGGCGACGGCACCACCACCGCCACCATTCTCGCCGCTTCCATCGTCAAGGAAGGCACCAAGGCGGTCGCCGCCGGCCTCAACCCGATGGATCTGAAGCGCGGCATCGACCACGCCGTCGAAGCGATCGTCGCCGACCTCAAGGCTAATTCCAAGAAGGTCACCTCGAACGACGAAATCGCCCAGGTCGGCACGATTTCGGCCAATGGCGACAAGTCCGTCGGCGACATGATCTCGACCGCCATGCAGAAGGTCGGCAACGAGGGTGTCATCACCGTCGAGGAAGCCAAGAGCCTCGAGACCGAGCTCGATGTCGTCGAAGGCATGCAGTTCGATCGCGGCTATCTCTCCCCCTACTTCATCACCAATGCCGAGAAGATGATCGCCGAGCTCGAGGATCCCTATATCCTCGTCCACGAGAAAAAGCTCTCCTCGCTGCAAGCCATGCTGCCGGTGCTCGAAGCCGTCGTGCAGACCGGCAAGCCGCTCGTCATCATCGCTGAGGACGTCGAAGGTGAGGCTCTTGCCACGCTCGTCGTCAACAAGCTGCGCGGTGGCCTCAAGGTCGCGGCCGTCAAGGCTCCGGGCTTCGGTGATCGCCGCAAGGCCATGCTCGAAGACATCGCCATCCTGACCGGCGGCACCCTGATCTCCGAAGAGCTCGGCATCAAGCTCGAGAACGTCACGCTTGCCATGCTCGGCCGCGCCAAGCGCATCCGCATCGACAAGGAAGCCACGACGATCATCGATGGCGCCGGCAACAAGGACGACATCGAGGGCCGTATCTCCCAGATCAAGGCTCAGATCGCCGAGACCACTTCCGATTACGATCGTGAAAAGATGCAGGAGCGTCTCGCCAAGCTCGCTGGCGGCGTCGCCGTGCTGCGTGTCGGCGGCTCGACCGAAGTCGAAGTGAAGGAAAAGAAGGACCGCGTCGACGACGCGCTCAACGCGACCCGCGCTGCGGTCGAAGAAGGCGTTTCCCCCGGTGGTGGTGTCGCTCTTCTCCGCGCGATCAAGGCGCTCGAAAACCTGCCTACGGATAATTCCGACCAGAAGGCTGGTATCGAAATCGTCCGCAAGGCGATCCAGACCCCGGCTAAGCAGATCGTCGACAATTCCGGCGGCGACGGCGCGGTCGTGGTTGGCAAGCTGCTCGAGTCGAACGAATATGCTTTCGGCTACAATGCCCAGACCGGCGAATATGGCGACATGGTCAAGCTCGGCATTATCGACCCGACCAAGGTTGTCCGCACGGCGCTCCAAGATGCGGCTTCCATTGCCGGCCTCCTGATCACCACCGAGGCGACGATCACCGAAGCGCCGAAGAAGGAAGCTCCGCTTCCTCCGATGGGCGGTGGCGGCATGGGCGGCATGGGCGGTATGGATTTCTAAGCCCAGTCATAGCCCTCGATTTTTCAGGACCTCGGCTTCGGCCGGGGTCTTTTTTTGTCTGTTCTCCTGTCTCCGCTCCAGTTTTTCGGTCAAATCCTAAAACCTTTTTGAAGGTCTCACAGCTTCTCACGCAACTCCATGTTCTATAGTTCTTTTTATAAATGGACCCGTGTCTCGTTCGCGCGATGAAACTGGCGTGAGTCTTGATGGCGGCCAAGAACATTCTTCCGAGCCCCGAGGCTTGAAAGGGAAAGTCCAAACAGGAGAAGGCTCTCTCAGTGCTGGATGCCTGCCATGGCGCGGGTCCAGTGAATGCACTGAAAAACGCGCCGGAAAGGTGCGACATGCTGGAGAGCGCTTAGGAGGAAGATGAAAGTGAATCGGGAGTCTGAGGGCGAGTTGACAGCCCTGCAACAACGCAAGACGGCGACGAGGGCAGATCTGCTCGACGCGATTTATACGTCCTGTTCCTTTTTATCCCGCGCACAAACCCGCGAGATTTTTGAAATGGCGCTGGAGGAAATTTCCGAGGCCTTATTACGTGGCGAAACGGTCAAGCTCCGTTCATTTGGCCTATTTTCCGTGCGCGCCAAGCGGGAGCGGATCGGACGCAATCCTCGGACTGGCGTCGAGGTTCCGATCAAACCACGCCGGGTTCTCACCTTCAAAGCCTCGCCTGTTCTCGCCGCCTCGGTCAATGGAACCCAGGTGCCGGTCGAGGACGGCCACGAAGATTGAAATCAATCATCAGGACCGGCGTCGCGTCGGCACCATAATGCCTTTACCTTAAGCCTGACTTCAGCGGCTTCATGCCTCCGCCGCTGAAGTCAGGCTTTTCGTTTTCCGTCCGAGACGAATCTCATTGTCTGTCGTCCCAATCCGCACGCTGCCTCCCGGCAGATTGACTGCGCTCGTCCGCCAGAAGGTTGTTCAGCCTCTCTTCAAGCGCAAAATCGCATGATGCCAGACGACTCCTATTTTTCTTGAAAAACCTTAAATATCAATCTAGTAAAGGTTAGTTTACTAATCGGGCGATAGGTTGATCGTCGAGATTTTTCGCTCGAACGCATTTTCTTCACTTTGCGCCTTCATCCCTTCGCGCGACAATGGGTTTCAATAACGCATTACCGCGTAGGAAACGCTCCCAATCGATCCATTTGATCGTTCCAAAGGCAGGCCATGCAGCTTCTCGCTTTGATCGTCGTCCTCTTCGCGGGAGTCGGCGCCGTCGCCGGATTCCATACCGGAGACCTGCTCGTCTGGCTGCTGGCCGCGACTAGCGCCCTTTGCGCGGTGACCACTTGGCAAAGCCGTCAGATCTCGAGTTTCCTCAAAATTTTCGCGGCTATTTTCGCGGTCGAGACAGTGATCTTCGGCTCTCTCTGTCTCCTGGATAAGGTCGGGCTTTGGCCAGAATCTCTTGCCGATTATGCCCTGCCAGAAAGCCTGCCGTTGACGGTCGCGATGTTCGCGATTCTCGTCTATGCCGTTTCCTTCATTCCGGTCGTGCGGTCGATGACCAAGATCGCCGATCGCTATTTCGAGACCAGCGATCCAACGATTGCGCGGGTTTGGCCCTTTCCCGCATTCGGTGCGATGGAACGGCGTCTTGCAGCGACCATGATCGTCTTTCTCGTTCTGCTCAATCAGGCTGAGGTCGGCATTGATATCCGCCTCTCCTTCTTCAGCCGCGACTGGTTCAACGCCATCCAGGCCAAGGACGAGCATACATTCTGGATCCAGCTCTTTTACGTCTTCATCCCATGGGCTTTCATTTATATCGCCGCCGTCGTCACGGAATATGTCATCGCTTCGACGCTGGTCATACGCTGGCGGAGCTGGCTCAATAATTTCTATGTCGATCGCTGGCTGGACAATCATACCCATTACCGGATGCAGCTTCTGGGAACGACTAGCGACAATCCAGACCAACGTATTTCCGAGGATATCTATCGTTTCATCGATGGTGGACAGGCCAGCGGCTACGGTATCTACACTTTCACCATTCTTTTGATCGCCAAGCTGAGTTCGCTCGTTTCCTATGCGATCATCCTCTGGTCGCTATCGGCCAATTTCACCCTGCCCTATTACGATATAGCGGTACCGGGTTTTCTGTTCTGGGCGGCGCTTTTCTATGCTGGCGTCGGCACTTTCGTGACTCATCTTCTCGGCCGTTCGCTGACAACCCTCGCCTTCAAGCAACAGCGGTTCGAGGCGGATTATCGTTTCTCCCTCGCACGCCTGCGTGAATATGGCGAGCAGATTGCCCTCTTGCTCGGAGAAGAGGCTGAAAAGGCGACGCTCAAGCAGCGTTTCTCCTCTGTTATTGGCAATTATTATCAGATCGTCACGACCCGGAAAAAACTGACAGCCTTCACCTCGTCCTATGGCATGGTGAGCCAGTTCATTCCTTATTTCCTCGCGGCCCCGTTTTATTTCGCTGGCAAGATAACCTTTGGCGTCATGTCGCAGACGGCGTCGGCTTTCATGAGCGTCAATTCGGCCCTGACTTTCTTCATCAATTATTATGTGTCCCTGGCCGAATTCAAATCGGTGCTGGATCGTCTGACCTCTTTTGATGCCGCGATTGAAAAGGCGCAGGGCCTCGGCACCTTCAGGCCACGTGGATCGTTTCCAACGGAGGCTTTGCCCGAAGCCGAGATCATGACCCATCTCGGCCTTGAAAATCTCAAGCTGCACCTGCCGGATGGATCGGCAATCGTCGAAAACGCTAATCTTGCCTTCAGGCCGAGCGAGGCAGCCTTGTTGACCGGCCCGTCGGGTTCCGGCAAATCCACTCTCCTGCGTGCGCTTTCAGGCATCTGGCCCTTTGGCGAGGGCACGATCGCGCGGCCGCATCATCAGCATTTGATGCTGTTGCCGCAAAAGCCCTATATGCCGATAGGAACCCTGCGCTCCGCCATCACCTATCCAGCCGACCCTCTTGCCTTTGAGGAAGAAACGGTTCGCGAGACCTTGCGCGCGGTGAAACTCGAACGTCTCATCGATAAGCTCGATGTCGAGGATCTCTGGGCACAACGCCTGTCCGGCGGCGAGCAACAACGTCTCGCCATCGCGCGCGCCCTCCTCGCCAAACCCGACTGGTTGTTCCTCGACGAAGCGACCTCGGCCATGGACGAAACGCTGGAAGCAACGGTCTATAAAACCCTGGTCGAAAAACTGCCGGCGACGACGATCGTCTCCATCGGCCATCGCAGCAGTCTGATCCACTTCCACAGCCGCCACATCGAAATGCGTGGCACGCAGGAAGGCAGTTTCACTCTCGTTGAAATTTCGGCGCCGAAGGCCGCGGAATGAACGGACACCAAGAGCCGCTATCAGCAGTCGCTCTCAGCGCCTCTTGGTCTGACTTCCAGATTTTTACTTCACCCAAAATAAAACCCCCAAAAGCGGATTACCGCTTTTGGGGGCTGTGTTGATGATCGTTGATGTGCCGAAATTCTACCTTTCCGCACGCATCTCTTCTTCAAGCTCTTTCTTGAAGAGAACATCAAGAGCCGTGGTGACCTTCGCTTCAGAATGCTCTTTGCAGTAATTGGCCAGATGATGCTCGTCGGCCTCCGTCCGCGAAACACGCGCGAAATGCTTCTTCGTGAGACCAGAATACCATCCGCTATACCAGGTAATCAGATATTCAGCTTCCTCCGGCTTGGTTGTCGCCAGATCAGCACAAGTCAATGCCTGCAAATTGAGAAAGCCATTTTGATCCTCATGCGTCGCAAGCGCGGCCTTGGTCGGCGTTTGCGCATAGAGCGAGCTTGCTCCTGCAATCACCAAGGAAAGGGAAAGAGCGAGCGAACGCGCATAGTCATTGGCAATGATCATTGTGAGCCTCATTGATAAAAATGAAGTAACGAGCAAAGAGCCTTAATCTTCCCGGATTTATGTGCGGGAGGGATCATCGTTTTCACTTCGACGTCAGACGCTGAAGTTCGATCAATCCACTTTCGGATCTGATACTCTGGAGGACGAGCGCATTGGATACATCCTGCTTCAATTGCGCGCAGCCGAGCGCACAAGAAAACCGGTAACCTACAGCTCTTTTGGAAGGAGCAAACCATGTGGCAGTTGGTCATCAACCAGGCGCCACATCGAAGATAAGTTCATCATGATTTAGTTATTTTCCACGTTATATCTAGTCTTTATTCAACGCATCTTGCCGAAGCGGCGGCCCTATTGCAATGCGTTGAAAGGACACAGGCTTCTTCCAAGCCAGACTGTTTTCTCACAGGTGTGAACCTGCCCTCAAAACCGCTCAGCCTAGGATAAAGTTCCCAAAGGGGGGTGCGTCATTTTCGCCCGAAGAAAGGTGGCATTTGTTCCGCGACCGGCCGCGGCACATACATTCGCAGGAGAGAAGACACGGGGCAATGGGAACGAAGCCATTTTGCGCGCGGCGTGCTGTTATGACGCCGATGCCAAGAGGCTGACCATGTGAGCGACCATGGGAAAGGTCTGACTCGAATGGAAGATCCCGGATGCGGACTCATCCCCGCGATAGTGCGCGCAAATATCGCAGAAACGCTCTGCTGAGCTGGCCGTCTGCGATTTACTTTTACGTTTTCCTTAGCCCCTAAGCGCCGAAAATGACGTGGCGAAAGCGGCGTAGGGAAAAGGTGAAATAGGCGATGCCGATGGCGGCGACCGCGGCGAGATCCGGCCAGAGAATCGTCAGATCAGCACCGCGATAGAGAACGCCCTGCGCGAAGGAAACGAAATGCGGCGTCGGGCTGATGACCTGCATCAGATAACGCAGCCAGGACGGCATGCTTTCCATCGGGGTCGTGCTGCCCGAAAGCAGTTGCATGATGAGCATGACAGGAATGACGAGAAGGCCGAACTGGCCCATGGTGGAAGCGATGGTTCCCAGCACGATGCCGAGGGCGGCAACGGTGATGGCATAGACGGCGGTTCCGAGGCAGAACAGCGCAATCGAGCCGGGAATTGGGACCTGTAGCCACCATTGCACCACGAAAATGAGGGAGCAGGTTGCGGCGATGAGAATGACGAGGCTGTTGGCGATGATCTTCGACAGCATGATCTCGGCCGGCAGGAGCGGCATGACGAGCAGATGCTCGACTGTTCCCTGCTCGCGCTCGCGGATCAGCGCCGCGCCGGTCAGAATGATCGTGAGCATGGTGACATTGTTCACGACTTGCATCACCGAAGTAAACCAGCTCGAATCGAGATTGGGATTAAACTTGACGCGCGTGACGAAATTGACCGGCAGCGGGATGTTGAACTCCCGAGAGATGAGATATTTGGCGGTCTCATTCATGACGATGTTCTGGATATAGACCGAGCCATTGCCGGCCTGCGTCATCGCCGTCGCATCGACGTTCAATTGCACCGATGTCGGGTGTCCGGTGAGAAGGTCCTGCTCGAAGCGCGGGGGAATTTCGAGCACGAAGACGAGTTCGCCGGAATTCATCATCGGATCGATCTGATCGGCGGTGATCGAGACGGCTTTCTTGAAAAGCGGCGGTGTCATTGCATCCAGAAGGCGCCGCGAGAGGCCAGAATGGTCCTCGTCGACGATGCCGATGGTGAGGTCGCGCGCCTCGGTTGAGGCCCCATTGGCCACCGTATAGACGGCGAGCGAGAAGGCATAGACGACGAGGATCAGCATGATGGGATCGGCGCGGATGCTGCGCAGTTCCTTCGTCGTGAGATGGAAAATGTTCTCGATATGGAGGAGAATTTTTGCCCAAAAGGAGCGCGGCATCGTGGCTGTGGGCGCGGGTGGTTTCGGCGGGGCCGGCTGCGGAGAAGCCACCATGTCACTTCTCCTGCTTCTGCAAAAGGAATTGCGAGGCGACGAGATAAACCAAAGCGAAGAGCCCCAGCACGACCATCGAATGCCACAGATCGGCAAAGCCGAGCCCCTTGGTGAAGGTGCCGACGCTGATCGGATGATACCAGGCGGCCGGAAAGCCAAGACCGATCAGCCGCGCCCCACCAGACAGCGAAGAGACCGGTGTGAGCAGGCCAGAAAAATTCACCGCCGGAATGGCCGACAGGATGGCGGTGGCGAAGACGGCCGCGACCTGCGTGCGCGTAAAGGTGGATATCAGCTGACCAAGACCCGTCGTTGCCGCGACATAAACCAACGTTCCGACCAAGAGCGCGGGAACCGAGCCCTTGAGGGGGACCTGGAACAGAAGCAGAGCGACGGCGACGAGAATGGCGAAAGTCACCATCGAGACCGCGACATAGGGCAATTGCTTCCCGGTCAGGAATTCGAGACTCGTCGTCGGCGTCGAGCGGAAATTGGCGATCGATCCCGTTTCCTTTTCACGCACGACAGCGACCGCGGACATCACCGCCGGAATGAGGACGAGCATCAAGACCACGACGCTCGGAACCATGGCATTAACGCTCTTGAAGGCCTGATTGTAGCGAAAGCGCGTTTCCATCGTGAGCGGCATGGAGCGCAAGGTCGGCAACTGGCTGTGCCGGAGAAGATCCTTGATATAGAGCAGGCTCAGGCCATCGACATAGCCGCGTGTGGTTTCGGCGTGGAATGGCATGGCGCCGTCAATGGTAACACCGACCTCGGGGACCCGCCCCAGCTTGAGGTCGCGTCCGAACCTGGGCGGGATTTCAAGAGCGAGCTGCAATTCGCCGGTTCTCAGGCGGCGTTCCTCCTCGCTCGCGGATTTGACCGGCGGCTGTTCCTGAAAATAGCGCGAGCCTGAAAAATTCTCGAGCAAGTCGCGGCTTTCCGGCGATTGATCCTGATCGAAAACGGCATAGCGGATATCCTCGACGTCGAAGGAAATGCCGTAGCCGAAAGCAATCATCAGGAGCAGCGGGCCGAGCAAGGCAAAGACGAGGCGGATCGGGTCGCGCAAAATCTCCATGGCCTCGCGGCGCGCATAGGCCCACAGGCGCCCGGGATCGAAATATTGGTTCCGTGTTCTACCAGCGGCTGGCGCGGTGGGTTCCAGTTGCACATCGGCTGGCGGCGCCTTGACCGGAGCGCCGAGCTTGAGATGCGACGCCTCGGCGAGATAATCGATGAAGGCGTCCTCGAGCGATTGCGCCTGGCGCTTTTCGACGAGTTCCTTGGGCGTGCCGACGGCGAGCACCCTGCCCGCATGCATGAGCGAGATGCGGTCGCAGCGCTCCGCCTCGTTCATGAAATGCGTTGAAAGGAAGATCGTCACGCCTTCCTCGCGCGACAGGCGGATCAGTGCATTCCAGAAGGAATCGCGGGCGATGGGATCGACGCCCGACGTCGGCTCATCGAGAATGAGGAGCGGCGGGCGGTGCAGCACCGCGACCGCGAGTTGCAGGCGCTGGCGGATGCCAAGCGGCAGGCTGGCTGGGTACTCCCCGGCGACATTGCTCAGTTCGTAAGTTTCGAGCAATTCTTTGATACGGCCCGGCACCTCTTTGGGGGGCAGATGATAGAGCTCGGCATGCAGTTCGAGGTTCTGCCGGACAGTCAGTTCGCCATAAAGCGAGAAAGACTGCGACATGTAGCCGGTCCTGAGCCGCGTCTCCATATCATCGGCCGCGATCGGTTTGCCAAACAATTTGGCCGTGCCTTCGGTCACCGGCAGGAGCCCGGTCAGCATTTTCATGGTAGTCGATTTGCCGCAGCCGTTCGAGCCGAGGAAGCCGAAGATCTCGCCGCGTCCGATGCGGAAACTCACGTGGTCGACGGCGACGAAATTGCCGAATCGGCGTGTCAGCCCTTCGGCTTCGATCGCCGGGGTTTCGTTGTCCTCGACTTTTCGCGGCGGCACGATGACCGGCTTATGGCGGGCGCGCAATGTTTCCGGCAACAGGTCGATGAAGGCTGCTTCCAATGTCTTGGCGCCCGCCTTGTCGCGGATCTCCTGTGGCGAGCCGGTGGCAATGACCTTGCCGTCATTCATCGCGGCGAGCCAGTCAAACCGTTCCGCCTCGTCCATATAGGCCGTCGCGACGATCACGTTCATCTGCGGCCGCCGCGCGCGAATGGTGTTGATGAGATCCCAGAACTGGCCGCGCGAGAGGGGATCGACGCCGGTCGTCGGCTCGTCGAGAATGAGAAGGTCGGGGTCGTTCATCAGCGCGCAGCACAGGCTGAGCTTCTGCTTCATGCCGCCCGAGAGCTTACCTGCCGGCCGTTCTGTGAAGGGCGCTAAATCAGTCGCCTTCAAAAGCTCGTCCATATGCGCGCGGCGCGCCTCGGCGCTCTGGCCGAACAGACGGCCGAAGAAGTCGATATTCTCGAAGACGCTCAAGGTAGGATAGAGATTGCGCCCGAGCCCTTGCGGCATATAAGCGATGCGTGCGCAGATATTCCGGCGATGCGCTTTTTCGGTCATATCGCCGCCGAAAACGAGGACATGGCCTTCCTGGATCTGCCGCACGCCTGCGATCAGGGCGAGCAAGGTGGATTTGCCGACGCCATCGGGGCCGATCAGACCGACCATCTGGCGTGGCGGTATATCGATCGTGACATCATCGAGCGCGACGACCTTGCCGTAGCGATGCGAAACCTGCGTTATGCGCGCCGCGTAATCTTCCATGATCGGCATCCGCACCTATTAAGGAAGCTTCACTTGCAGATTGTCCGGCCAGGGCGTTTTGACATTGGTGCGCACATAGCCCACGCCACGTACCCCCGTCTTGACCTGGTTGACATATTTGTTGAGCAATTTCGGATCAGCCTGCAGCTTGACACGGAACATCAGCTTTTCCCTCTCGCTGGCGGTCTCGACCGATTTCGGCGTGAATTGCGCCTCGGTCGCGACGAAGCTGATCGTCGTGGGAATGACATATTCGGGCGCCGGATCGAGGATGATGCGGGCCTCGTCACCGAGGGAGAGGGAGCCGGCCTGACTCGCCGGCAGATAGATCGACATATAGACGTCGCTGAGGTTGAGCAGCGTCACGACACGCATGCCAGGTGCGACGACCTCGCCATTCTGCACCAGTTTGTAGAGCACGCGCCCGTTGACCGGTGCCCTCAGGACGAGATCGACGAGCATGGCTTCGAGCCGCTGGACATCGGCCTCGGCGGCATCAATGGCGAACTGGGCCTGGTCGCGCTGGGCATTGGCCGCGTCGAGGGCAGCCTGTGCCACATTATAGCGCGAGCGCCGCATATCAAAGGTCTGTTCTGTCAGATAACCTTGCCGGACAAGCGCCTGGCCACGGTTGAAATCCGATTGGGCGAAGTCAAGATCGCCGGCGCGCTGGGCGATCAGAGCCTTGGCCTCGGCCAGCGCCTGCTTAGCCTTCAACACTTGCGCCTGGGCGCCACGCAGCTGCGCCTCGGTCTCGGGTGAACTAATACGTGCGACGATTTCTCCAGCGGTGACATCGTCGCCTTCGTTCACGGTGAGTTCCGATAGCCGGCCGCCATATTTCGACGAGACATCGACTTCCGTCGCCTCGACCCGGCCATTGGTACCGACGATCCCATCCGGCAGCGTTTTGCCGCGCAGGCGATCAATCAGTCCACGAAGCTCCGCTTGCGCCTTCGCCCCTGCCGAGAGCAAAGGCGATTTTTCCTGACTCAGCAAAGGTGACGAAGCATCCGCAAGAACGAGGAGGCCTGCCAGTGCAGCACATACGAAATGGGAAATGCGCATCATCGGAATCTTTGAAGTTAAAGGAGTGATGAACGAATCTGGTGACAGGCTCTAGGCGGACAGCAATGCTTGGCGACGTCTCGATTGAAGCCGGCTGTGAATAAGGTGCCAATATGCCACAAGCTTAAGCGGCAACCATCCCTTTTTCATGACCACCCTGTCGCAGCATTGGCGGGTGAAACCGCTGGCAGGCCATTCGCTCATCGGATCATCCTTGACGGTTACGGATTCAAATGTTTCCGTGTGGCGCCTGATGAGCGATCCTCCACACTCGCGTCGAAAACAGAGCGACATTGGGGGCTAAGCTGCTTGTGCTGTGATGCCATGCAATCCCTGATCTTGTCGTGGTCGGGGATATAGGCGGCACACAGTCGCAAGGCATCGCCCATGCACGCCATCTGTTGCTCACTCTCGCTCGGTCCGGACTGCGCGAATGCAGGTGTACCAAACGCAGCCAAAAGGATGAGGGTCAGTTGTCTCTTCATTGAACAAGACTCCTGTCGAGCTTGGCACAGACAAGCGATCGCCGATGCCGGCCAAGTCTCGACCGAATTCGTGAGGACGGCTTTGCGGAAATGACCGGAGAAAATTATTGCCCTGCTTCAGGGCATACTGAGACACTCGCAGGCTCATGAATCAGTGTTGCAACGATCGTCTCAGTCATAAGATTGCGGGCGACATCAGTATCGATCTCCGGCGCGAGGCTGCTCAGGAGCATCGGGAAGCTGGCTGGTTGGCTGGACGCGCGGCTGAGGAGTGCGAAAAACAATGCGGGATGAGCACTGCGGATGATTCCAGCCTGAATTCCAGCAGCAAACACCTCACGGCACGTTTCATAAGCGGGTTTCGAAAGGCGGTTTGTCACCAAGGATGCGCGTTCCGGCGTGTCTGCGAAGTGGCGCGTTACGAACTCACGGACCTCAGGGTGCGACGCGAAGAAGACAGCGAGGCACGCGACGATCCCACGCAGGCGTTCGACGAGGGTTTTCTGGTCATCACCCGCAATCTCCGCCACCTCGGCCATTGTGGGCTTGACAGTTTCTACGATCGCGTCGAGACACACCTCCCAAAGCTTTGATTTATTACCGAAATGCACGCGGACAAGGTTCGGGCTCACGCCGGCGGCGGCAGCGATCCCGCGCAAGTCGGCGTTTTTAAAGCCATCATTCGCGAACGCCTGGGTTGCTGCGGCGAGAAGGACGCTACGCCCATTCGGCATTTCCTTCGTCCGGCGACCACGCTGGGATCGGGAAGGTGTGATGTTAGGAGCCGTTCGTCCGGCCATTCGATCTTTCCCATATATGTTCAGATGAACATATATGCCGATAGTCTCGGGGATGCAAGCCGTGCGGGTCGCTCCCGATTGTGAAACTGCCTAGCTCGCGTCTCGCGTTCCTGAGGCGAGCCGGATCTGGAGCAGACCATTTTCTGTATGCTAGATGCTGAACCAGACAGATGCCCGCCCTGCCCTCCACTCGTTGTGGCTCCTCACCGCATCATTGAGCGTGTTTGGGATGCAGTTTGGCAAGGCGAAAGGGGGGCCTGCTCCCGATCCAATGGCGAAGGCAAGGCCGGGCGATATGTCTATAAGGACCCAAAAGAAACAATCAATCTGCGCGTGTCCAGGATGCTGATTTACAAATCAGCCCACCGAGTCCGCAACCACTTGTCGTTAGAACCGTCCCGGATAGTGTCATCTTTCCCGTATATGTTTTGCCATCCTCCGGATTGAAAGCAGATCCTTCCCAGAGATTTTCACCAAGTGGCTTCATGTCATAAAACACTTTCTGGCCAATATGCGCTGGCCCATTCTGATTCTTAAGCCAGACAATGGTGCCGCATAAACTATTCCCACATTTAGCAAAGCGAACTTTTGATACACCTGTATCCCGCATCCATATACCTGAAACGTCTCCGGCCAGAGCCACTCCCGACATGCTGACAGCAAGGCTTACCACGGCCCCCAATGATGCGTTTCGAATAAACCGTTTCATCATATTTCCTCCCTATATTGCTTATCATGAAAGCTTTTTTATATCGCTATTCTTGTGTATTATGAGATGACTTCGATCTGTTGCTTATCAATAGGTTCAACTGGCAAAGAAAGCCGCAAAGACTGCCTGCGCATAGGGGGTTCGGCGCAAAGCGTCGAAACTTTCCGCTTCCAATTGCAGCGTGTGCTCGAGATCCTTAGCAAAACTTTGTTTGAGCAAATGCTTTGTCATTGTAAGTGCTTGCGGAGAGAGTCCCGCCAGTACATGAGCTTTGTTTAGAGCCAATGGAAGAGAACCACCATCATCCGTAATGCTGGTAATAATACCGGAATCAGCTGCTCTCTCAGCCGTGAATGTTTCCCCCAGCATTAAGAGATCTGCTGCGCGCTTGGTTCCGGCAATTCGTGGCAAAAGATAGCTTGAGCCTCCCTCCGGACACAAGCCGAGCGCCGTAAAAGGAAGACGAAATTGAGTCCCGCGCCCGGCATAGGCGAAATCGCAATGAAGAAGCAAAGTCGTCCCAATGCCAATCGCATAACCTTCCACCGCTGCGACAAGCGGCTTTGCAAAGGCGCAAAGGGCTTTCAAAAAATCCAGCCCCGCGCGGGCGGCGTCATCACCGGCCGCATTCTGAAAATCGGCAAGATCATTACCACTGGTAAAGACATTGCCTGCCCCTGTCAGGACAACAACACGCACGGATTCATCGGCATCTGCTGCGATCAGGGCACTGGTGAGGGCTTGATGGGTCTTCCTATCCAGCGCGTTCCGACGCGCCACACGGGAGATCGTCAAAAGACGAATGCCGTTTTCACGGTCGTCTATGATAACAGTGTTCTCTCTATCCGAAGCCACTGATATGAGCGATTCTGTTGTCATTACGATCGTTCCTCACGATGCTAAGGCATGACACGCCCGCGCATATTCCTCTTTCAATCTCAAACAAAGATCAGCCGTCGCAGGAATATCATGGATGGAACCGACGCCATGCCCAGCCGACCAAACGTCCTTCCAGGCACCAGCTTCCTTCTGCATATCCAAATGTCCCGCTGAGATGAGATTGTCCGGATCAAGACCGCGTTTAAGGATGCTCGGACGCAGAAAGTTGGCATTTACACCGCTGATCGCTGACGTATAGATGATGTCCGAAGCCTTGGCATCGATCAGCATATGCTTGTATGCATCAGGCGCAAGGCTCTCCCTTGTGGCGATGAATCGCGTACCGAGATAGGCAAGATCGGCCCCCAGCAACCGTGCCGCAGCAATATGCGCGCCGGTCGACAGGGATCCGGCCAGAGCGATGGCGCCATCAAAGATAGAGCGAATTTCCGCAACAAGCGCGAACGGATTGATTGTGCCAGCATGGCCCCCCGCCCCTGCGGCGACAGCAATAATGCCATCCACGCCCGCTTCTATGGCTTTTTCGGCATGCCGCGTGTTGATGACATCATGAAACACGAGGCCTCCATAAGCATGGATCTCCTTGACCAGATCGGGCACAGCGCCGAGTGAGGTGATGACGACGGGCACCTTATGGGAAGCCGTGACCTTGAGATCAGCCTCAAGGCGTGGATTCGATTTGTGAACGATGAGATTGACCCCAAACAAGGGGGCCACCGCCTCGTCCTTAAGGCGGTGCTCGATCTCATCCAGCCAATCCGAATAGCCTTGCGTCGTACGCTGATTGAGCGCTGGAAAAGTGCCTATCAAACCGGCCCGGCAAGCTTCGACGACGAGATCTGGTCCCGATATGAGAAACATCGGCGCGATAATGGCCGGCACATCGAGACGGTCGCGAAGCGCGCTAGGCAGAGACATACCTTTCCCCCTCACATATTCGGATAATTAGGCCCGCCACCGCCTTCAGGCACGGTCCAGACGATATTCTGTTTCGGATCCTTGATGTCGCATGTCTTGCAATGAATGCAATTTTGCGCATTGATTCTGAGCGCGGGTCCTTCGACGATTTCGTAAACAGCTGCCGGACAATAACGCTGTTCCGGCGCATCGTAGAGTGCCAGATTGACATCGATTGGCACACTGTCATCCTTGAGGCGAAGGTGCGATGGTTGGTTCTCCTCATGATTTGTATTCGTGATAAAAACCGAGGACAACCGGTCAAAACTGAGGACATTATCCGGCTTCGGATAGGAAATTTGACGACACTGCGAGGCACGTTTCAAGCTCGTATGATCTGGCTTGTGATGCAGAGTCCAAGGCGCATTGCCACGCAACACATAAGTATCGAACGCCGAATAGGCCATGGCCGGCCATAAGCCCCATTTAAACGCTGGCTTGATATTGCGGACGTCGCTCAGTTCCTTCCACAGCCACGTCTTCTGCAATGCCGGTCGATAGCCGACCGCCACCCTGCCATATCCCTGCAGGAGAGCAACAACACTCTTCGCTGCCGTGATGCCAGACTTCATGGCCGTATGGCTTCCCTTAATCTTGGGAACATTCAGGAAGCCTGCGGTATCTCCAACGAGAACACCGCCGGGAAAGCTGAGCTTTGGTATTGACTGCAATCCGCCGGCTGAAATAGCCCTGGCACCGTAAGCGAGCCGTCTTCCCCCTTGAAAGGTATCGCGCACCGCCGGGTGTGTCTTGTATCTCTGGAATTCGTTGAAGGGTGACAGATAAGGATTCGTATAGCCGAGGCCCACCACGAAACCGACCGCGACCTGATTGTTCTCAAGATGATAGAGAAATGATCCGCCATAGGTCTTATTATCCAGCGGCCACCCGATTGTGTGAACGATAAGTCCAGGGCGATGTCTTTCCGGATTGACTTCCCACAATTCTTTAAGCCCGAGACCATAGGTCTGCGGATCGCACCCTTCGCGCAGCCGAAAGCGCTCAAACAGCGTTCGAGTGAGCGAACCACGGCATCCTTCCGCAAAAATCGTCTGGCGCGCGCGCAGCTCGACGCCAGCTGTATAATTCTCGGTTGGCTGGCCGTCTTTACCGATACCCAGATCGCCGGTGGCAACGCCGACAACGGCCCCTTCCTGATCAAAAAGAACTTCAGCAGCCGCAAAGCCAGGGTAGATTTCAACCCCTAATTGCTCCGCCTGCTGCGCCAACCAACGGCACAAATTGCCAAGGCTAATGATATAATTGCCGTGATTACGCATCAGCGGCGGCGTCGGCAGACGGACCGCCCGCGTCTCCGTCAGGAACAGGAAACGATCTTCGGTGGCTTCCGTATGAAGAGGAGCTCCGCGATGACGCCAGTCGGGAATGAGTTCGTCGAGAGCAACAGGCTCGAAGACAGCTCCGGACAGGATATGGGCTCCGACTTCCGAACCCTTCTCAAGCACACATACGCTCAAATCTTTATTCAACTGCTTGACATGAATCGCGGCAGACAACCCTGCTGGGCCAGATCCAACGACCACAATGTCGAATTCCATGACTTCTCGTGTCATACAGCGCCCTTAAACATATATGAGCCTTGCAGAAGGTGGGTCCTCCGTGGGAGAAGAGGACCCACCTGTTGTGGCCCGGGGAGGAGCAGACCACATTTACCTGCCAAATCACCTAACGGGAGTTACTAATCCGAAAGTGACGCGGTCAACTCGGGTAAAACCTTGAACAGATCCCCAACAAGACCATAATCGGCGACCTGAAAAATGGGAGCGTCTTCGTCTTTATTGATGGCGACAATCACCTTCGAGCCACTCATCCCTGCAAGATGCTGAATGGCGCCGGAAATCCCAACCGCGATATAAAGCTGCGGCGCGACGATCTTGCCTGTTTGGCCGACCTGGAGATCATTGGATACAAAACCGGCATCAACAGCGGCTCTGCTGGCACCGATGGCCGCACCCAACTTCTCAGCGATCGGTTCGAGCATCTTGAAATTTTCTCCACTCTGCATGCCCCGTCCGCCCGAAATGATAATCCGTGCGGATGTCAGATCCGGACGCTCCGATGTCGTCAGTTCCTCTCGAATGAACTGCACATTGATGGGCGCATGGACCGCAGGGATCTGGGAAATGGTCGCCCTACCCGTCTCGGCATCAGCAGGCTCAAAAGCTGTCGTGCGAATTGTGATGACTTTCAATGCATCCTGTGAGCGCACGGTTGCCAGTGCATTGCCCGCATAAATAGGACGAATGAACGTATCCGGAGAGACCACGCCCGTGACCTCCGAAATTTGCTGGACATCGAGCGTTGCGGCAACACGCGGCAGCACATTTTTGCCAAATGTCGTGGCAGCAGCGACGATCGCTTCATAGTTTCGCGCATGTTCTATTAGCAAGGCCGCGACCGTCTCGGCAAGCGGGTGAGCATATACCGGGTCGTCTGCGATCAGAACCTTATCGACGCCGGCTATGGTGGTCCCTGCCTCGCCTATGGCACGAACATCATGGCCAGCGACCAAAAGATCGACCTTGCCTCCGAGGCTGGCAGCGGCTGTGATCGCATTCAACGTAGCTCCCCGTAGAGAGTGGCCATCATGTTCGGCTAAAACCAGCGCCCGCATTTCAGATTACCTTTGCTTCATGCTTCAGCTTGTTCAGAAGAGTCGCAACATCCGCCACCTTGATACCGGCCTGGCGTTGCATTGGCTCTTCGACCCTTACAGTGATCAAACGCGGCTCGACATTGATATCGAAGCTGGCGACAGGCCTGATCTCCAATGGCTTCTTCTTGGCCTTCATGATATTGGGCAGGCTCAGGTAGCGAGGCTCGTTCAGACGCAGATCGGTGGTCACCACAGCCGGCAAAGCCAGCGATATGATCTCAAGGCCTCCGTCTATTTCACGCGTGACTTCAGCACGTCCGTCCTTGATGACAAGTTTCGATGCGAACGTGCCTTGTGGCCAGTCCAGCAAAGCGGCCAACGCTTGGCCGGTCTGATTTGAATCATCATCGATGGCTTGTTTGCCAAGAATGACAAGCTGAGGTGACTCCTGCAGACACAAGAGCTTGAGAAGCTTGGCGACCGCCAATGGCTGGATCTCATGATCGGTCTGCACCAATATTGCACGATCGGCGCCTAGGGCGAGCGCATTGCGGAGGACATCCTGAGCCGCGGCGGCTCCTATGGATACAACCACAATCTCAGAAACGATTCCGGCCTCTTTGAGCCGCACGGCCTCCTCGACGGCGATTTCGTCGAAAGGGTTCGCGGAATATTTGACATTAGCTGTTTCAACGCCAGAATGATCCGCTTTGACCCGTATCTTGACATTGTAATCAACGACCCGCTTTATTGGGACGAGCACCTTCATTCACGTTCTCTCCTGTCCTGCCTGCGTTCCGCGACGGCCCCAACGATCACTTATGCCAACTGACCCGCGAAACTCCCATCAAGATCAGACCATTGTGTAATCCAGTCGGGGACTGATCGAGAGGAGATCTCTTTGGGTATGACCTCGTGAGGAGGCAACACAACACCGTCACGGATGAAAGCCGTTCGGGCCACGGTCAAACAGACAAGCCTGCCCGCTGACTTCATTTGATGTGAAAAATAGACCCATTTTTCGTCCCAATAGACACATTCGGTCGTCAAGGTTACCGCCTGAAATGGCGCCAAGGGTCGCCGGAACCGCACGAGAAGACCACCGACGACAGCGTGACCGCCCAGCTTTCGTACACGCCGCCACACGCCGGAGCGGAGGAGAAAATCAATACGCCCGAGATCCATCAGCGCCAAATAGCGGGCATTGTTCATATGCACATTGAGATCAAGATCATGCGGCATCACGCGAAAAAGCAGAATGGACTGCTCTTCGAACGTCAGGCGACGCCGTACCAGGCTGCCGAGCACGATATTGAGGAGTCGGAACCAAAGATTCATGATACGTCCTTCAGACCCTGGCAGGGTTCAAAACGCAGCCTCGTCGAAAGCCATCGTTGATTTGCTGCCAGCCATGATGGAAGAAAACAGCGCACCTGTTTGCGGCAGCAGGCGCTGCATGAAGAAACGTGCCGTCCCGACCTTGGCGACGTAAAATCCATCGGTATCATCGGCACCGATCTTCGGCAGGCTCACTTCAGCCATACGCGCCCAAAGGTAGGCCAAGGCTGTGAGGCCAAATAAACGGAGATAATCCGTGGCGGCCGCGCCTGCTTCATCAGGATTGCGTAGCCCTGCTTGAGCAATCTTGATCGTTGCCTGTTGCAAGCGCGTAAACGCCTTATTGAGGGGATCGATAAACTCCGTCAGTGTCGTTTCGGAAGATTTTTCCTCGATATAGGCGGCTACGGGATGGAAGAAACGGCGCAACAAACGCCCCATATCCGCGGGCAGCTTGCGGCCGACGAAATCAAGAGCCTGAACGCCATTGGTCCCTTCATAAATCTGGGCAATACGGACGTCGCGTGCATATTGCTCCATGCCATGCTCGCGAATGTAGCCGTGACCGCCAAACACTTGCATACCGAGATTGGCTGCTTCCGAGCCAAGATCCGTGAACAAGGCTTTGACGACAGGCGTCACCAGTGCGACGAATTCTTCGGCTTCCTGTCGCACGGTCGCATCAGGATGATTGCGGAGATCCAAATGCTTTGCCGCCCATATGCCGAAAGCACGGCATCCTTCGGCATAAGCCCGCTGCGTCAACAACATGCGGCGAATATCGGGATGAACGATGATGGGATCGGCCGGCTTATCGGGATATTTTGCCCCGGTCAGGGAACGGCCTTGTAAACGTTCACGGGCATAAGCGACAGCGCCCTGATACGAAACTTCGGCGATCCCAAGGCCTTGCAGACCAACAGCCAGGCGTTCCGTGTTCATCATCGTGAACATGGCACGCATGCCCTTGTGCGGCTCACCGACCAGCCAGCCCGTTGCTTCATCGAAATTGATGACGCAAGTGGCTGAAGCTTTGATACCCATCTTATGTTCGATCGAGCCGCATGAGACGCCGTTACGTGCCCCAAGCGTGTTGTCATCATGAACAAAAAATTTGGGTACGAGGAAAAGGCTGATGCCCTTAATCCCTTTAGGCGCATCGGGAAGGCGCGCCAGGACGAGATGAAGGATATTTTCCGTTAAATCATGTTCGCCGGCCGAGATGAAGATTTTGGTACCAGTAATTCTGTAAGTGCCATCCTCCGCGGGCACCGCCTTCGTGCGGGACAGGCCGAGATCAGTGCCGCAATGGGGCTCGGTCAAGCACATCGTGCCGGACCACGTGCCTTCCACAAGTTTCGGCAGATATTTATCCTTGAGCTCTTCCGAACCATGGCTCTCCAAGGCGACACAGGCGCCATGGCTGAGGCCGGGGTAAAGACCGAAAGAGAGGTTGGAGGAACAGATCATTTCCTCGATCAGACTATTCACGATCTTGGGCAGCCCTTGCCCACCATAAGCGGGTGAAGAGGTGATACCTGGCCAACCAGCTTCACAGAAAGCCTTGTAGGCTTCCTGAAACCCCTTTGGGGTCCGCACCACGCCGCTATCAAAAACGCATCCTTCCTCATCACCAGAACGATTCAGAGGGAAAAGCACTTGCTCGCAGAAGCGCGCCGCTTCCTCTAGAACAGAATCGATGAGATCAGGCGTTGCTTCCTCATAGCCAGGCAAAGTGGTAATGTCGCCGCAATCCATGAGTTCGAAAATGACAAAGCGCATATCGCGCAATGGAGCCTTGTAGCTGGCCATGATGCTTTTTCCTGAACAATTATTGTATGCGCCTGTTAATTCCGTAAGGGCTTTCCAGTCGTCAGCATGTGTTCAATACGCGCCAATGTACCGGGCTGCCGAGCAAGCTTGCTGAAAGCCTCGCGTTCGAACGTGAGAAGCGTCTTTTCATCCGTCGGCACGGTGATGTCCGTGTCACCACCCGACAAGACATCGGCCAATGCACTGGACACAACGACGTCATAGGCTGTCGCCTTACCAAGGCGGAAAAAGCTGTCGACGGCCATCTTCAGGGCCGTTGCGGCCGAAGGTCCTGGCAGGTTAAAAGTGACCGACTCCGGCGGTTTGTAATCGGGCACAAGAGCAAGGGCCTTAGCCTTGGCATCGGCCAGCAGACGGTAGCGATTCATCGTGATCGCATCGGTCGGCCTCAGGAACAAAAGCTCCTTGGCCTCGGCCGCCGATTTGGAAACGGTCGCCGTGCTGATGATCTCGAAGACCTTGCTGATCGCGGGCATTGGGCCTTTCGGCAGGCGGCCTAATGTGAACCAGCGCTGCAGCATCTCCTTGTTGCCACCCCAGCCTGGGATCAGACCGACACCAACCTCAACAAGGCCGGTATAGGTTTCCGCATGGGCTTGAATCGCATCGCAATGCAGAAGAATTTCGCAGCCGCCACCCAGCGCCATGCCGGCCGGCGCGCCAACAACCGGAAACGGCGCATATTTCAACATGCCGTAAGCCGTCTGTCCCTGCAGGATGAGGTTCTCGATATCCTTCCAGGCCGCGATATTGGCGGCGAATAGCGCGAGACCAAGATTGGCACCGACGGAAAAGTTGCTGCCCTCGTTGTAGATCACCAGCGCCTTGAAATCCTTCGCGACCAAGTGGATCGAACGCATGAGGAGATCGATGATATCGGGGTCGAGCGCATTCATCTTGCTCGTGAACTCGAAACAGGCGACACCATCGCCGATATCCCACAAGGCCGCCGAGCTGTTCTTGAGAACTGGCTTGGATTTCAATTTGATGTCTTCCAACATGATCACGCCTTCAGGCCGCAGGAGATCATGATAGGTGCCATCGAGACCCAGGACCTGACGGCGGCCATCCTCAACGCGATAGAATGGCCTGCCTTCGGCGATCCGCAAAATAGCCGGGATCGGAAATTTGCTGGCGTTGAGACCCGTGACCAGCGCCTCGACGCCGATCTGATCGATCAGTTGAAAGGGACCATATTTCCAATTGTAGCCGAGCCGCATCGCCTCATCGATCGCCGCCACGTCATCGGTCGCATCACCGACCAAGGCAGCCGCATAGGCCAGCGTGCGGCTGAGAACCTGCCATGCATAACGTCCATGTACGCTCTCATGCGCAAGCAGACGATCAAGCTTGCTGCCGCCTTGTTCAATCGCCTCCACGACGGGCTTACGAACCGGCCGAAAGGTGCCAGTCTTGAGGTCGAGAGCTTCCTTTTGCTTACCCTGCTCACGGTTGATCCGATAGAAGCCACCCTTGCCCTTGCGGCCCGTATAGCCCTCGGCAATCAGCTTTTCGACCAAGGGCATCGGCTGGTTGACTACGTGAAATGGATCATCTTTCGGCAGCGCCGCTGATAGGCTGGCGTTGATATGGGGCATCAGATCCAAACCGACGAGGTCGATGAGACCGAAAACACCGGTTTTCGGAATGCCCATCGGCTTACCGATGATCGCATCGACCTCTTCGATATCAAGAGCAAGATCCAACGCCTCGACGACGGCGGTTTGCAACCAGAACACACCCAGACGATTAGCGATGAAGCCTGGCCGATCCTTGCAAAAGATCACGCTTTTGCCGAGCATGACATCGGCAAACCGTGTGACGGTTTCTATAGCGTCAGCCCGCGAATTCTCGCCACCGACCACTTCAAGAAGCCGCATGTAACGTGGCGGATTGAAGAAGTGCGTGATGATAAAATCTTTCGAGAAACGCGCGGGCATACCTTTGACAAGCGCCTTGAGCGGAATCGTCGAAGTATTTGAAGAGACAATACTGCCTGGCTTGCGTATGGCTTCGACCGCCGCGTAGAGGTTTTGCTTGATATCCAAACGCTCGACCACGGCCTCGATGATCCAATCGCAATCGGCCAGCAGATCGAGATTGTCCCCGATATTGCCAGTGGTCACGAATTTCGCGGCGGCCTTGCTCATGAACGGTGCCGGATCGGCCTTCAGGAGCTTGGTCAGAGCGCCTTCGGCAATCGCGCTGCGGTTGGGATTGTCTTTGGCGACAATGTCGAGCAGAACCACAGGCACGCCCGCATTCGCGACATGGGCGGCAATGCTCGCCCCCATGACGCCTGCGCCGATGACGGCAACTTTTTTGATGTCCGTCATCAGAAAGCCTCCAGAACTGTCGCGATGCCTTGACCGCCGCCAATACATTGCGTCGCAAGCGCATATTTGCCTTTTTCACGCTTCAACAAAGAAGCGGCCTTACCGACGATACGCGCGCCGGTGGCTCCTAACGGATGACCAAGAGCAATGGCGCCGCCGTCGATATTCACTCGATCCGGTGAAAGGTTCAGCTCGCGCATACAGGCAATCGATTGAGAGGCGAAGGCTTCGTTCAGTTCGACGATATCGATCTGACCGGCTTCGAGTCCGGCACGAGCTAGAGCCTTGCGCGAAGCCGCCACAGGCCCGATGCCCATGATTTCCGGGCTGCAACCAGAGACCGCGATGGCTTTGACCGAAGCGAGCACATCGAGATGATGGTGCTTAGCGTAATCTTCACTGCACACCAGTACTGCAGCGGCCCCGTCGGTTAAAGGCGAGGATGTACCGGCTGTAACGACACCGTTTGCACTGAAGGCAGGTTTCAACTCCGCCAGCCCTTCAAGCGTTGTGTCGGGGCGGATGCAGCCATCCGTCGTGATCGTGCCTTTGCGGCCGGTGATTGGGATGATTTCACCGGTCAACCGGCCCTCTTTCTGCGCCGCCGTGGCGCGCTGATGCGACCGCAGCGCGAACTCTTCCTGCTCCTTGCGGGAAATCGTCCATTTAGCAGCGACATTTTCAGCCGTATCACCCATGCCCATATAGGCGCCGGGCATGGTCGCCGCGAGCTCCGGATTGGGCAAAGGATTGAACCCCATCATCGGCACACGGGACATGCTCTCGACACCGGCCGCGATGAAGGCATTGCCCGCATTCATTTGAATTG
This sequence comes from Beijerinckia indica subsp. indica ATCC 9039, assembly GCF_000019845.1. Taxonomy (NCBI): domain Bacteria; kingdom Pseudomonadati; phylum Pseudomonadota; class Alphaproteobacteria; order Hyphomicrobiales; family Beijerinckiaceae; genus Beijerinckia; species Beijerinckia indica. Next base: position 1,989,795 of record NC_010581.1, read on the forward strand.
CGCCGGCAGCCATATGCACGGTGGTCATGGAGGAGCCGCAGAAGCGGTTGACGGTTGACGCACCGACCGAAAGAGGTAGCCCCGCAAGGAAGCTCACGAGCCGCGCGACATTGAAGCCCTGCTCCCCCTCCGGAAAGGCGCACCCAAGCAGCAAGTCCTCGATATCCTCCGCCGGGATACCCGTTTTCTTAATGAGCCCCTTGACCACCTGGGCCGCAAGATCATCCGGGCGGACGGTCGCCAGTTCGCCTTTCTTGGCGAGGGTGAACGGCGAACGAATGTATCCGGCAATGACAACTTTAGTCATAAATATTCTCCAAATAAGGCCTCTGCCGAGAAAGCTTAAGCTTCAGGACAGGGCGCGATCGTGTACCGGAACTGACATCTTAATTCGCTCCTCCTCGATGAGTTCTTTTTTGGAAAGCTTGCCAATCATGGTTTTTGGAAGGTGATCGCGGATTTCGATGATTTTGGGCATTTCGATGCGAGAAATCTGCTCCTCGAGAAAAGTCTTGAGCTGTTCGGGGCTGACGCTGATACCCTCGCGCAGGCGGACAAAGGCCTTGGGCGCCTGCCCGCGATAGGCATCCGGAATACCAATGACCACAGCCTCCGCCACTGCCTGATGACGGTAGAGCGCTTCTTCGATGACACGGGGATAGACATTGTAACCGCCGCACAGGATCAAATCCTTGATGCGGTCCACGATGAAATAATGTCCATCTTCGTCGCGGTAACCAATATCCCCGGTACGCAACATTCCGTCGACCATGACCTCGGCGGTTTCCGCGGGTCGCTGCCAATAGCCTGCCATGACCTGCGGACCGGAAACGCAGATTTCACCTTTTTCGCCGACCCCTAAGACGCGAGAGGAATTTTCAGGATCACGGACCTCGATGATCGTATCCGCCGCTGGAATACCAATGGATTCCGGTTTGTTCTCACCTTTAAGCGTATTGCAAATGACGAGGGGAGAGGCTTCCGACAATCCATAGCCTTCGATCAGCCGGCAGCCAGTCAGCTTTTCGAAACGGCAACGGACATCGCCCGGCAGCGGTGCACCTCCAGAAATGCAATAATGAATGGAGGACAGATTGAATGCGCCATCACTCGCGGCATTGTTGATTGCCGTATAGATCGTTGGAACACCGGGGAATAAGGTCGGCTTCTTTCGAACAATCACCTGCAAGACTTGCTTGATTTCGAAACGCGGCAGCAAAATAAGCTCGGCACCGACTGTCACGCCAAAATTCATCACCGTTGTCATGGCGAAGACATGGAATAGCGGAAGCACACCTAGAATACGTTCGCCACCTTGCGAATCTTCCATGAGAATCCGCCGGCATTGCTCGACATTGGCGGTGAGGTTGCCATGCGTCAGCATTGCCCCCTTCGGTACGCCTGTCGTTCCACCTGTATATTGGAGAACAGCGATATCTGTCAGTGGATCAATGTCGACATGGCGCGGTTTGCCATCATTGGCAATCAGTCGCGTGAATGAAATATTCTGCAGATCGGCAGGAACATCGGCGAGTTCCGATTTTTTGAACAAAGAGAACAAGATAGCCTTGGACCTGGGAAGACACTCGGCCATACGGCACACAACGATCCTCTCAAGGCATGTGTCCTCCAGCATGGCAGAGACCTTGGGATAGATCTGAGCGAGATCAAGGGTCACCATAATGGTGGTGCCGGAATCCTCGATCTGATGTTTCATCTCCCGCTCGACGTAAAGCGGGTTATAGTTCACAACGATGCCACCTGCTTTCAGAATCGCGAAGTAGCAAATCACGGAATAAGGTGTATTGGGGAGGCAAAGACCAACACGTGCACCCTTGCGGACTCCAAGCTGCTGGAACCCCCGTGCCGCGCGGTCGACAAGATCTCCGAGCTTGGCGTAGGTATAGCGCTTGTCCATGAAATCCACGGCGCATCGCTCTGGAAATCGTTTGACCGCATTATCCCATATATAAGGAAGCGGTATAGGTGCGATCGTGGGGCGCACGTGTTTCATCGTGTAGCTCACAATATTGCCCTACATTGTAGGTTTCTGACAAGATTATTCTGTTTACTTCCGGCAGAAGTATTAGAGTTTCATACTCAAGCCGATGCTAACGATATTTGCGGATGTATCATATCCACCCAACAATAAGCCGGCCGCACTTGTTCCTTGCGCTGAAATATTTGAATGATCAAAGAAGAGATGACCGTAAGCAAATATGGCTTGGAGCTTTTCTGTCAGTCTATAGCTATAGCCGCCTGTTATTGCGCATCTATTGGCATCTGGCAGACGTGCAGTCAGATTTGCAGAGCTGATCGCGCTCTGATCATATGCAAAACCAATATGGAATTTTGCACGATCATCGGCGGTATAAGTTGCACCAACTGAAAAGGCCCAGCTGTTATGCCAGTTTTCCGGGATAACAGTATTAGCGCGCCCATTATTAAACTGAATATTCAGTTCCTTCAGCACGGACCAATTGGTCCATTCGACGCTGGCCATAACAGCCCATCGGGGATCAATCTCATGATAGGCACTGAGAGTGACCATGTCTGGCATCTTTATTGAAACATTCATACCACTGCTTTGAAAGGTTGTGCTTAGGGCTGCCAGAGAGGTAGGCGCACTCACGTCAGACCAACCATGCAAATTATACTTGATCTGTGATCGGTAGTTCAGACCGACACGTGTCGCAGGATCGAGTTCATAGAGAAAGCCGATGTCACCGCCAAAGCCGACTGCATTACCGCTCAGGCTTTGATGCGCATCATATCGGCCAAGCCCCAGTCCCGGCAGGTTGATCGCTTGTGACAGGACGGCATTGAAATAGCCGATCTGCCAACCAACGCCGACTGACAATTGTTCGTTAATACGATAGGCGACAGAAGGACTGAAGGTGAAATTGGTTATATTGGAGTGCAAAGCTTGATAACGCCCGATCCATTGATCGGGATAGCTGGTCCTCAAGCCAAATGGCGTATTTGCAGCAAGACCGAATTTCAGGTTGGCAGAATAATCCCACACGGCATACATCGCACCGACTGGAGCCGTCGGAGCGAATTGACCACTGGGGCCGCCTTGTGGAGTCCCACTCAGTCCCGCGCCTGTCACCGTTCCCGAAAAGGAACTTTTGGGCATGATATAGGTATTAGTTGAAGCGATCTGATTACCTTGCAGAAAGGCCATTCCTGCGGGATTATAAAAGACTGTCGTCGCATTATAAGCTTTTGCAGCCACACCCGCGTAGGCGTTCGCCAAGCCATCAGCACTTTGTTCACGGAGCTCGATGCCCGCAGCGCGAACCACTCCTACATTACCTGAAACAATTACGCACGCAATGGTGCCCGTCAGCATTAAGCTGCCAGACTTCAACAGCATTATAGTCCTCCCTCATTATCATTTTGTTATATTGGCAGCCAAAGCCGACAGTCTTGTCTATTTATGATATCGCAAGCATGATATGGCTCGAGATTGCTTTCACAAAGAGAGCGGATTAAGACAACAACATGCCAGCCTTAAAGGCAACATCCAGAGTGTCCCCTCCCCTCTCGGAAAGCGGTTTTGTTTTCAACATCAATGTCCAGACAGAATCTGTTTTGTCAGCATCACTATCGACGGTGGAATTGAGCCGCCTGTGAGTTCAATCTGATGTTACCATGCGCGACTTCTTAAGTCGTAGTCATAGCCTATGACCGACTACATCGCTTTGTATCAAATCGGATCTTTCCTCTCATTGTGCGCGTTCCGGTTTCCCGTAATTCATGAGAATTATGCTAGCGCCAAAAAAATTTGAGCCGTATAGTCTGGGAAGACAAAAAATCAAGAAAAGAAGACATAAAGGGAGGCAGCCTTGAACCGTCGGAATTTCGTCCGCAGCATTACCAGCATGCGGCTCCTCGCCGAACTCGGCCATGACCATGGGCTTTCCATGCATACCTGTCTTGAGGGAACAGGTGTTCGACAACGCGATCTTTCCGACCCTTTGGGAATAGTCTCGGCTGAGCAAGAGCTTCAGCTCATCAGAAATTTGTGGGCGCACAGAGGCAATTGCCCAGCTTTAGGGACACAGGCCGGTGCGCGCTATCATTTCACGGCCTATGGAATGCTTGGTTTCGCTATGGTGAGCAGCCCCACCTTACAGAGCGCATTCGATATTTCGGTCAAATATTCTCAACTCACCTTTGCGTTCTCGCATTTCAAGCTGAAAGAATCAGAACATGAATCGAATATAATCGTTGACACGTCTGACGTTCCGGAAGCACTGCGTCAGTTCATCACCGAACGCGATATTGCGGCACTATTGACTGTGCAGCGCGATCTTTTTCCATCGCAACCAGTCTTGTATAATCTTTATTTTTCCTTCCCAAGGCCTGCGCGTTCTGATCACTACGAGGCCATCTATGGTGTCAAGCCGATTTTCGGATGCAAAGAGACATTCGCTGAGCTCAATAGAAAAGCTTTGGCACAACCTTTACCGCAGGCAAACGAGCTCGCTCTAAAATCGGCCGAGGAACAATGCCAATTGGTCCTTGAACGCCGGTTATCGGGGACAGGATTGGCTGTCAAAGTAAGGGATCGGCTCCTTCATGGAGGTGTCAACTTGCCCGATATGAAAGACGTTGCCAAAGATCTTTGTGTGACGCCACGCACTTTGCACCGTCATCTCGAAGAGGAAGGGGTGACATTTCTGGAATTACGTGACGAAGTTCGTCTTACCCTGGCTGAAAATCTGCTACAGAACCGCAACCTTCTGGTTAAGGATATTGCTTCTCGCTTAGGCTATTCCAGCGCAACATCCTTCATCAGCGCGTTCAGGCGATGGAAAGGCATGACGCCGCTTGTGTATAGGAACAGATTTCTATCGTAATTCATTTTCTCCGGCCTGTCGCAATCTCCTGGTGCCCGCGCTATCATCTCAACGATGAGGATCTGGAGAAGAGGCTCCCCGTGGGTCAGTGCGCCGTGAAGCCGCCATCGACGGCCAGCGCGTGACCAATGACGAAAGTGGAGCCGGAACTGCACAGCCAGAGGACGGCATCCGCAATTTCATCGGAGCGTCCGAGCCGGCCGATTGGCTGATCACGCATGATTTCTTTCATGGCATCGGCCTGTTTCGTCAGCATGTCCGCCACCATTGGCGTGTCGATCGTCCCTGGGCAGATCGCGTTGATGCGAATACCCCGAGGGGCATATTCGAGGGCGGCGCTCCGGGTCAGGCCGATGACCCCGTGCTTAGATGCGTGATAGGCGGCGCGGCTAGGCAGTCCGACCAGGCCACCGAGAGAAGAACAATTGACGATCGCACCGCTGCCCTGGACACGCATCTGGCGGAGTTCATGCTTCATGCAGGCCCATACGCCGCGCAGGTTAACCGCATTGACGCGGTCGAAGTTCTCAGCGGTTTCGTCGGCGGCGTCGCTCGGGGGCACCTGTATGCCGGCATTGTTGAAAGCAGCATCCAGGCGGCCGAAGGTTGCGACCGTGTTTTCGACCATCGCGGCGACCTGGGCCTCGTCGGAAACGTCGCAAACGACACCCAAGGCTTTGTGTCCAGCGGCCTTGAGTGCATCGGTTGTGGTCTGCACAGCCTCTTCATTGAGGTCAGCAAGGGCGACTGCGGCGCCCGCAGCAGCAAAAGCCTTTGCAGTGGTCAAGCCCATACCTGAGGCAGCACCCGTGATCAGAGCGACCTGTCCGGAAAAGTCATAGCGAACATTCATAGCGATTTTCTCTCTATTTGGAGCGGCTCTTGAATACTTCACCGGCGACTGAAGCCGCCGAGAAGGCATTGGGCCATCCTGCATAGAAGGCGGCCTGGGTGATGACTTCACCCGCCTGCTCCTGCGTCAGTCCGTTGTTCATAGCTCTGTTGAGATGATAGGTGATTTGCGCCGCCTGGCCGTTGGCGATCAGGGCGCTGACGGTGACGAGGCTCCGGTCACGCGGCGTCAAGCCCGGCCGAAGCCAGAGATCCTTGAAAAGCGGATCGGTGGTGTATTGAACCAGCCCGGGCGAGACCCAACCAACATTGGCCTCGACGCTTGCGGCGCGTTGCACCTCGGCAGCTTCATCGAGAGGAAGCAATTGCGGCGAGCCAGGCGGCAACTGATCAGGGCCGACACTGCGCTGAGCGAAAATATCCTTGGTGATAGAGATCGCAGACATTGCATTCGACCAGCCCGCATAGAACGCCAGATGGGTGATAATCTCCGAGATCTCGGCAGGCGTTACGCCATTGTCCAACGCGACGGTGAGGTAGTTGGGGAGATCCACCGGCTGATTGCGGGCGATGAGGATCGCGACCGTGACGATGCTCCGATCCCTGAGCGACAATTGAGGCCGCCGCCACAATCCTTTAAGACCATCCTCCTCCGCGTACCGGGCGAGCCCTGGCGAAACCGACCGGATTTCGTCCGCGGTCAGTGTAGATCCTTTCGGGAGGGAGTGAGACATACCGGCATCTCCTTGAGCAAACGCGGAGCCGCTTAAAGCGAGCGATAGAATAAAGGTTGTCAGCAGCTTCACTTGCGTCCGTCCTTTCCGTGTCCATTGCCGCATGATGCGAAGAATTGGCGGCATGCCCGATCGGCCACCAGCTTCACCCTTTCGGTCACGGGCGTCAGTCAGTCTGTATTTCCTGAACTGCGCACAGCCTTTCTCAAGCCAGGGCGGTGACTGCTTTACTGGCATCGGTATACTTGACCGCTTTTTTAGTGATTAGTCCGCAAAATCGGCAAAGGCTTATGTGAAATTTTCATTAATAGGATCGCGGCGCGGCCCGGCTTAGCCAGTGGCGAGCGCCAGAAGGCTCTGGACGCCAAGTGCGAGCAATACCTTACAGCCTATTGTGTGTTGTACTGGTCATCCGAGACTTTTTCCATCCAGGCGACATTGTTTCCGTCGCTCATGTAGGAGAGCGCGATATGTGACATCGCATCAGTCGCTGTCGCACCGTGCCAGTGCTTTACGCCCGTCGGGATCCAGACAACGTCACCCGCCCTGACCGTGATCTTCTTTGGTGAAGACTGTCTTGTTGAATGACGGGGAAACACCTTCCTCCGAATACGAAGAGACGGCCTCGATGATCCTCACGCAAGTGCTCAGAACCTGAGGCTTATCTCGCACGCATCTCCTTCATGATGTGACCCGGTTTCATCGACGATGCCAATCGCGGTCTCGTTCCAACACACATCCGCCGATGCGAGACCTTTGGAAGGTCTTTCGACAGATTTGTTGCGAGCTCATGTGGGCATTCGTCGGCCCAATCTCATGTAACCAACACCATAAGACTATTTTCCAAAAATCCTTGCGGTTGTAGCACCTACAAAATCCCGTTGCGCTTGTGCTTCTTTTGAGTTACGCATATTAAAATAATTTTTAAATTATGGAGAAAAGAATTAAGTCAAATTACGTGACAAATCGTAAAGTACATAATTTATTTATGCCGATGCTTCTCAGTAAATATAATTATATATAGTTAAAACAACATATATTTTACGAATGAATATACGTTAAAAAATTTATATTACACAGATAATACTATCATTCGCGACAATATAGACGTCTGTGTTTTCAGAGACGATGCGCCTTTGCGCGCCGGTTACCTATCAATTTAGGGGAGAATGATGACACTTGATGATGTTATAAAAGCCAATAAAGGCCGCGGGCCTGGCTTTCATTTCTTAAGGCATGTACTTGCCCTTTTAATTTTTACTTACCATGGTTCGATTGCAATCTTTGGAGCCCATACGAACGACTATGCTGGAAAAGGCATGTTGCTCGTCCAGGAAGCGGCTCGTGGCTTGTCCACAACACAGGTCATCATGGAAGTCATCCGGCCGACATTGTATGCTCGGGTTGGTATGTTCTTCGCCTTGAGCGGATTTCTTGTCGCAGCCAGCGCTCTGCGTAATAGCGATGCAAAAGCATTTTTCATCAATCGCGTTGTCCGCATTATTCCTGCTTTATCTGTGGCAATCGTGTTTTCCGCCATGATCCTGGGTCCGCTGGTTACAACCCTTCCCCTTGAAGAATATTTTTCGGACCCGGTAACTTACAGATATTTTGGCAATATCATCGGCTTCTTGCATCTCACGCTGCCGGGCGTTTTTACGGACAATCCCTGGCCGGGCATAGTCAACGTGAATCTCTGGACCTTGCCTCCAGAGTTCTGGTGTTATTTTGCTGTACTGGGATTGATGGTCAGCGGTCTACTTTCAAAACACAAGCTGCTAACTTCGGGAATTATCCTCGCACTTCTTATTGCAACAGCGCTCGATATTTTTGATCATCGTTCTTTCACCGTTAAGGCAAATAATACACGGTTCACTTTATGGTATGTGATTATGATGTTTTACATTGGGATGCTGTTTCGTCTCAATGCGAAATACATCATTATGAATTTTTGGATTGCACTCGGCGCTGCTGTCGGATTCTACTTGCTAATGCTGAGCGATTCATTCGGTCCGTTGAGCGGATTACTGCTTACATATATCGCGATTTATATTGGAATGATGATGAGTGTTCCGGTCTTTGACCGTTTTCTCAAGGAAGATCTCTCCTATGGAATTTATTTATACGGATTTCCCCTCACCCAAGCGGCGATCTTCATCCTGAAGCCTTATATGGGCTCTCTTCCACTGTGGGAACGTTATGCCATTATCATGGTGGCCAGTTTTGGCGTAACTCTCATATTCGCAATTTTATCTCGGACATTCATCGAAAAGCCTGCAGCGCGCTTACTGAAAGGGGGACAGAAGAAGCCCTTGGTCCTGCCTGCCGGGCTCAATCTTCCGGCAAATGTGTCTGAAGGAATACCCTCTACCGGCGCCGATACAAACGCTCTGCGCTCGTCGGAATAATCGCTTCTTAAAGCGAGCACAGCCGGTTTGCGACCCGGCAGAGACGCTTATGCCAAGAATCGCGAACAGCAGTTCTTGGTTTCTTTTAGATGTTTGGTCCTAAATTTTGAGCCCAATGATCTCGAGTGAGTGGCCTGCTGGACGGAACGAATAGAGAATTAAACTCGATTAAAAATCATAAATATAACATAATTTCCCATCGATCGTCCTTGGCTATTTTTCTCAAAACTTATAGAAATAATGTAATTTACTTTCCCGGGAAATTTGCCATGAGCGATGAATTGACGCGACACAAAGCGAAATCCTAATCCCGCTGACGAAATTCGAGGTCCATGCGGCGGAGGTCGCTGACATTGTTCTGACGGTGACAGGTGGCTATGGCTATCAGCGTGGGTCGATCGAGCGGGCCTTTCGCGACGCACGAGCTGGAATTGCCATGGGACCGTCGAATATCATCGCGCGCGAATGGATCGGCAAGACACTTTTGGGCCTGCCACTTGAACTCTTCTATGAAGGCGGCGAGTAAAGCTTGGTTGGCTTCGAGGGGATTGCTCGCGAAATCCATGAGCCGATAAAGCCGAAGCCCTTGCGGGCCACAACATAGCCTTAAAGCTCTTGCTGCACCTGCCAGAAGGCTTTTTCTGGTCCGTAACTTGCCTGTTCCCACAAGGCATTCATTTTTCGGAAGGCAACCTATGGCGTTTACCTCTATTTGTCGCGCAGACGCCGTGAATGAAGGCGGTATGGGCCTCTTTCATGCTGGCCGCAAGAGCGTGCTTCTGGTCTGGCCGACAGGCGGTGAGCTCAAGGCCTATCGAGGGCGGTGTCCGCATGCCGATATGCCGTTGGATGATGCTACCTTCAATGGGAAAACAGTGACCTGCACGATCCACCATTGGGGCTTCGACGGCGGCAACGGCAAATGTGTGACGCATCTCGTCCGCAATGCGCTCCACTCGTATTCATTGCGTGTGGAAGGAGATGAGATACAGGTCGATGTCGGACCGGCCAAGCCGGCGCGTTCACCAGCATAACAGCGGCCTGCAATGGTCGAGACGCAAAGTTTGAAAGCTGTTGGTGGAAGTCTCAAACGGAACGACAGATCAACAGGCTAAAAACTCTTAAGTAAGCGATGAATGGTTACACAAGCGTTCGTCTCCTTCGCGCGCTTGTGTCCTCCCGTGATCCGAGGGCAAGTCAATAACACTGCCCTGAAACGCGTTAGCACGGTGGTGGAGGATTGGGGACAGGATTACACCTCTGGACACGGTAGCCAATACCCGTGCTCCTTATGACTTGATCCATATGCTTAGAAAAAAGTGCGGAAACTTCTGAAGGGCTGACTGCGTGTGATTTCAACGCATTCATGAAATATGTCGCCGTGGTTGAAGCAGCGATCGCTGAGTCGAGCTGCGCTTCCTGCGCGACGAGTGGATTACCATCCCTTCTAATGAGCGGAGCATTCACGGTGACCCCGACATCAACGAATGCTGGCGGTACACCACCAACGAACCGGATCGCTGTGCAGTATGACCATTGAGTATTCCCTGGGCATCTCTTAAATTGGAAGGCATCCGGTTCTACAACGCGTTGCGCTCCCTGTTGCCTACCCCCTCCACCGCCCCCACCTTCATGACCCGAGCCAGTATTGCTGCCTTCGTCCCCGCCACCTGATGGGCCAGAGGGTGCCCCGTATCCAACCGGTCGGTCTTCACAAACAACCGTAGTATCCGGATCTGCGGCCTCCACACGCTTTTTTTCCGCTTCACAATCCTCAGCATAAGAACAAGGCGCCCAAGCAAAAAATATCGCGGCGAATAAATACGTCCGACGCAAACGCAGTATCTTATTGTTACTATGAGCAGCAACGCCAGATAATATCGTTTTTTCCATTGCTGACTGACGCCTCCCCCTACAGATATTATCAATATTGATGTAACACACGTCAAAAGTGTATTCCACTCTATGCATATGTTGAGTGTACTCACACATAGTAAATCATGCAAGCGCTCCACCAATAGATTGCCCCAAATTCAACATTATTGAGTTGGTCCGAAAATCGTCAACTTAGACGACTTTGAATCGTGTAACGCTGCCTTGGTATGCATTCCCAGCATACGCGGGGATAAACCGCTTCTATCATCAGATCGACAGTCAGACCGTCATGACCAACTCGGTCGGCAATGCGACGTGACGATCAAAAACCCAATATATTCATGAAATATAGATATCACTTCATGCAGTTTATAGCGCCTAATTGATCAACGCCGATCGGCCTATCTTCACGCCAATGCGACGGCAGGATGCCGCGAAGCGATGGAGTATTGGCAATGCGGAAACGGGCACTTGGCAAGAGCGGCCTCGATGTTTCAGCGATCGGCTTCGGCTGCATGGGTCTCAATTTCAGCTATAGTCACGCACTGACCAAGGACGAGAGCATTACGCTCATCCGTCAGGCGGTGGAGCGTGGCATCACCTTCTTCGACACGGCCGAGGTCTACGGACCATTTACCAACGAGGAAATCGTCGGTGAGGCACTGGCGCCGTTCCGCGACCAAGTGGTGATCGCCACCAAGTTCGGCTTCAACATCGTGGACGGTAAAATGGCCGGCATGAACAGCCGGCCCGAGCACATTCGCGCGGTCTGCGACGCGTCGCTCAAGCGTCTGGGCGTCGAGGTGATCGACCTCTTCTACCAGCACCGTGTCGATCCCAACGTCCCGATCGAGGATGTGGCCGGCACCGTCAGGGAGCTGATCTGGGAAGGCAAGGTCAAGCATTTCGGCCTGTCCGAGCCGGGGGCGCAAACCGTTCGTAGCGCGCATGCGGTGCAGCCGATCACGGCGCTGCAAAATGAATATTCGCTATGGACCCGCGGCCCGGAGACCAATGGCATCCTTCGGGCCTGCGAGGAGCTCGGCATTGGCCTCGTCGCCTACAGCCCGCTCGGCAAGGGCTTCCTGACGGGCGCGATGAGCAAGGACACAACGATCGGCGAGAATGACTTCCGCAAAATCCTGCCGCGTTTCACGCCCGAAGCGATGGAGAAAAACCAGGCGCTGGTCGACCTCCTGAAGCGCATCGCAGGCGAGAAGAAGGCGACGCCCGCCCAGATTGCGCTCGCCTGGCTGCTGGCGCAGAAGCCCTGGATCGTGCCGATTCCAGGCACCACCAAACTCCACCGGCTGGAAGAAAATCTCGGCGCAGCCTCCATCGTGCTGACGGCTGATGATCTCGCCGAGATCGAGCGCGCGGCAGCCGCCATCCCGATCGAAGGTGAGCGCTACCCAGAGCAGCTAATGGCCACCACCGGCCGCTGAGGCCCCTATCGATCCGGACCAAAGTGTATCAATTTGCAGAAGGAACGGGGCAACTCATATCGCCTTCTTTACAATTCAAATAATTCTGCAGGTCTTTGATGCGAGATTGCGTCATGCCATCCATACACATTGAGATGATCATTGGCATGACGCTTCCTCCCGCTGAAGCCGACCTCTGGAAATCGCACTCAGCATCTCGAAATTTGATCCAGGCGCGCTGTGCCTGAGCAAGAAGCTTCTTGGTATCAGTATTGTCTGATAGGCGGGTTTCAATCTTCTTGTAGAGTTCGTTGAGCTGACTGTCCGACTTTTTGAAAGCGACATTGGCGCACTCGTTCATGGTCGCCTGATCCATGGCGTCAGCACATTTATCCTTGGAAAAAGCGAGTGCTGGCATAGCCAGAACCATGAGCCCACTCAGAATCGTCGCTTTCATCAATTATCTCTCCTGCCAATTGTTCATTTCGGGCAAGTCAGTGCCGAGATCATTCATTTCTGTATAGTCGTGCTATTGCTGCTCATGTCGCACTGAAGCGTTCAAAGATAGCGGGTACGAGCCGACCCTGCCCGCGTCTGCTCTTATCATCGTGGCGCCAGCGCTTTTATCGCCTCCTCGGCGGCGCGCATACCGCTCTCATAGGCACCATGCGCGGTCGAGAAATCGGTGGTATGTGTCGCTTCGCCCGCGAAGAACAACCGTCCGTCAAACGGCCGGGCCAGTGCGGCACGCGTATCGGCCCAGCCCGGCAGAGCGTGGCTGTAAGCACCGCCGATCGTCACGGTGCCAGCCCAATCGGAGGCCATGAGAGGCTTGAGATTGTGGCGTACCGTTGAACCGAATAGCCTGACGAGTTGGTCGATCGCGCGCGCAAAGGCGGCATCAGGCCCCTCTGCGGTAGCGGCCCGTGCGCCAGCGCCGCCCAGGAAACATTCAATCACCGGCCAGCCAAACGGGCGAATGTAATAGGTGCCTGTCGCCGCATCATGGGGATCACCAAGAACATGGCTCTCGGGCGCGAAAGGGCTCTTGCCAACGATCTCCAAAAACAGTTTCTCATCGCGGCCAAGCGGCAGGTGGCTGGCTGCTTCGCGCCAGGGATCGAGCACGGAGGGCCAGACAATCCTGTCGCCCGCGAGAATGCTGGTCGAGACCGTGAGGATCGCAGCGCGAACGCGCAGGGTGCCAGCCGGTGTGTGGAGCGCGACGTGACTGGCGTCGAGCGCGATCGCCTCGACAGGTGTGGCGAGGCACAAGCGCGTGCCAGCCGGAAAACTCGCCGCGACGAGCGTGCCATAGCCCGCGCGCACCCGCCAATTGCAATCGGTCGAGGCCATATCATAGGCGGCATAGTCCCGCGCGGAGATGCGCTCGAGCTCGTCACCGCTGATGAAGCCGCTCATCGCCTGGAGATAGGCAGTCCATCGCCCTTCCGGATCAAGGGCGTCGGCCGCGCAATCATTGAGCGGGGGCGTCGTGGCCAGCCGCTTGCTCCACGCCGCGAAAGCCTGCTGAGCGGCGGCCCGCTCGGCAGGCGGGAAGCCGAGATCGCAATATTGCGCGCTCCAGGCCGGAATACGTCGATCGACTGCAAAACCGCTTTGCTCGGCGATGCGCGTCCAGGGATTGCGGTCGGCGGAATGGAGCCAGCCGCAACCAAGATCGAGCGGTAGCCCGGCGCTCTCGCGTGTCCAGGCGCGGCCGCCGGGACGTGGCAAGGCTTCGAGCACCAGCGTGGACAGCCCGCTGCCGGTGAGCCGCCGCGCGGCCCCGACACCGGCCGCGCCGGCACCGATGATGGCAATGTCGAGATCCTGAATCATCAATGTATACGCTATCAGGCCGCGCAGCCATGAATGATCATGGCTGCGATCAAGATTATACCGCCTCTGGCGCTGGCATCGAGGCCATGTCGATCACGAAGCGGTAGCGTACATCGGCGCGCTCGAGTCGGACGAACGCCTCGTTGATCTGGTCCATGCGGATCATCTCGACATCGGGCAGGACATTCTTCTTGGCGCAGAAGTTGAGCATCTCCTGCGTCTCGGCAATGCCGCCGATGGGCGAGCCGGCGACCCGACGGCGGCCGAGCAGCAGAGGCACCGTGCTCGGTTCGGCGAGCGGGCCAATCTGTCCGACCAGCACCAACGTACCGTCCACGTCCAGCAGCGGCAAGTAAGGGTTGATGTCGTGCTTCACAGGCACGGTGTCGATGATCAGGTCAAAGCTGTTCGCGGCCTTTATCATCGCCGCCTCGTCCGTGGAGACGAGCAGCCGATCGGCACCGAGCGCCAGCGCGTCCGTCTCCTTCTCCTTCGTGCGGCTCAACACAGTCACATCGGCGCCCATCGCGGCAGCGAGCTTCACCGCCATATGGCCGAGACCACCGAGACCAATTACGCCGACCCGGCTGCCGGGGCCAACATTCCAGGTGCGCAGAGGCGAGTAAGTGGTGATGCCGGCGCAGAGCAGCGGCGCAGCCTTGGACAGATCGAGCCCATCCGGGACACGCAGGGCGAACTCCTCGCGCACCACGAGGTGCTTGGAATAGCCACCATAGGTCCTCTCACCGGTGATGCGATCCTTGTCGTTATAGGTCTGGGTATTGCCCTCGCGGCAGAGCTGCTCCTCGCCCTTCCGGCACTGATCGCAATGCTGGCAGCTATCGACCATGCAGCCGACCGCTACATGGTCGCCGATTTTATAGCGCTTGACCGCGTTGCCGACCGCGATCACACGGCCGACGATTTCGTGACCGGGAACAAGCGGATATTGGCTCCAACCCCAGTCGTTGCGGGCCTGGTGAAGGTCTGAGTGGCAGATGCCGCAATAGAGCACTTCCATCACAATATCGTTCGCACGCGGAGCCCGCCGTTCGAACCTGAATGGGGCCAGAGGGGTGTCTGCCGATGTGCATGCAAAGCCGATAGTCTTCATCTGGTAACCTCGATGGGGTGATTAGTATCGGCGCCCTTGAACGCCTTGCGGAGGATCGGCACCGCCATGTTCGCGACGGGCCAGCCGGCGTAGAAGGCGAGCGAGCGCTTCAGGGACCGGGGAATTCGTTGTGGCGATAGAGTGCGACCGGGCTCGCGACCGTGATCAGGCTACCGTCGCGTTTGCCGGGGCGCTCCTTTTAGGCGGGACTGTCTTCGTCGGCCATCTCCTTGCCTCCCTGGCATCTTGCTCGTCGGTGACCTCTCCATCGCGGCAAGCCAACATTTAATCGTGAAGCATTTCGAGGATTAGCCGCTATAAACCGTATGGAGTTATATCAGGAGTTCATGAATGCGACGCGAGGAACTGCTCGATCTGAATGCCTTCATGACGGTGGCCGAGGAACAGAGCTTCACCCGCGCCGCCGCTAAGCTCGGCACTTCTCAATCGGCGCTGAGCCACACAATCCGGCGACTGGAAATGCGCCTTGGCGTGCGTCTGCTGACCCGGACCACCCGGAGCGTCGCGCCCACCGAGGCGGGCGAGCGGCTGCTCGGCACGCTGAGGCCGGCGCTCGACAGTATCGGCGCCCAGCTCACGTCGCTCGGCGAACTGCGTGAGAAGCCGGCGGGGACAATTCGCATCACGACGTCGGAGCACGCGGCCGACACCACTCTTTGGCCCGCCCTCGAGAAGCTGCTTCCCGCCTATCCCGATATCCATGTCGAGCTGAGCCTCGACTCAGGGTTCGCCGATATTGTGACGGAGCGGTTCGACGCCGGTGTTCGCCTGGGCGAGGCGCTCGCCAAAGATATGATTGCGACGCGGATCGGCCCAGACCTGCGCATGGCAGTGGTCGGCTCGCCCGCTTATTTCCAGACGCGACCGATCCCGCAGACGCCGCAGAGCCTAGCAGACCATCAGTGCATCAACCTGCGCATGCTGAGCTCCGGGGGTCTTTATGCCTGGGAATTGGAGAAGGATGGCCGCGAGTTACGCGTGCGCGTCGAGGGGCAACTTGCCTTTAACAATGTAAACATGATTGTCCGCGCCGCCACAGCTGGATTCGGTCTCGGCTTCGTGATGGAGGATCAGGTCACGGCGCATCTCGCGGACGGACGTTTGATCCGCGTGCTGGAAGACTGGTGTCCACCCTTCCCAGGCTACCACCTCTATTATCCAAGTCGGCGTCAGCCTTCGGCCGCATTCGCGGTGCTGGTTGAAGCACTACGCTATCGCGGGTGATGGCTGCCGCGCGAGCAGCGGGGGCATTGTCTGGCAATCGTCATGATCGTGCGTGCGACAGCTCTCCGGTGGGACAACCTCCTGCCACTACAGCTTGCTTGTATAGGCGCCCAATCTCTAGAGCTCAGTCTTGCCAACCTCCGTCCAAAGCGACTATCTCCGTCCTACTAAGACCATCATCGAACGGATGTCAGCTTAATTGATTTCGCGCCCCACGCTCTTTTTAATCCGCCACTTGCGACGAATAACATGAACGAAGATTCAAAAAGCTCTCGCCGCTTTGCGATCGCCCTCTCGTTTCCAGGGGAACACCGGGAATACGTCGAACGAGTTGCCTTGGCATTGCTACCGGAACTTGGCGGAGAACAAGGCAAGGCCCGCATCTTCTATGACGCGTGGCATGAAAGTAAAGTAATCGGATACAATTCGAACCGGAAGCTTCAGAAGGTATACTCAAAAGATTCCGATTTGATTGTTCCATTTTATTGCAAAGACTATTTGGAAAAGAAGTGGTGTGGCGTAGAACTGCGCGCCATCGAAGAATTGCTGTTTGATCAAGAATACGAAAGGGTGCTTCCTTTTCGCTTCGATATGGTGGACATCCCTGGATCTTTCAAAACCGACGTATTTCCGATTATTACGGAGCGTTCGCCGGAAGACATCGCTCGCCTGATCCTCGAACGCTACATGGAACTGCACGGTGACGAGGTCGTGCAGACGACTTCGCCCCATGCCACCCCGGCCCACGCCATCCCCGCTGATATCTCCCGCATCACTGAATATGCTCCAACGCAATTGATCGGTCGCGAGGCCGAAACTCAGCTCCTCCACGACGCCTGGGCGAAAGCCCAAAACAACGAAACGAAGCGCCCCCACCTCCTCACCTTTGTCGCCCTTGGCGGTGAGGGAAAAACCTCGCTTGTAGCAAAGTGGGCGGCAGAGCTTGCTCACCTGGATTGGCCAGGGTGCGACGCGGTGTTTGCATGGTCCTTTTACAGCCAGGGCTCAGAGGGACAGGTTGCGCCCTCCTCCGAGTTTTTCTTGAAGGAGGCCCTCACCTTTTTCGGTGACTCTGTGATGGCGGACAGCGCGGTGGGCGCGTTCGATAAGGGCCGGCGACTGGCAGAGCTTGTCGGCGGACGACAGGCACTGCTAATCCTTGATGGTCTGGAACCGCTACAATACGCGCCGACCTCACCCACACCGGGTGAGCTTAAGGACCCTGGCCTCGCCGCGCTGCTTAAAGGGCTCGCCACCAAAAACTACGGCCTATGCGTGGTCACCACCCGCTATTCAATCCCCAACTTACGGGCCTTTTGGCAGAACACCGCCCAAGAAAAGAACATCTTGCGCTTATCCAAGGAAGCGGGCGTGGCGTTGCTTCGGGTACTGGGAGTGAAAGGACAGCAACTAGAGTTCGAGACTCTCGTAGAGGATGTGAAAGGTCACGCGCTCACTTTGAACCTGCTGGGCGCTTATCTTCGTGACGCCCATGCCGGGGATATCCGCAAGCGAGACCTCATTAATCTGCGAGAAGCCGATGAAGAACAAGGCGGACACGCTTTTCGCGTCATGGATGCCTATGTGCGGTGGTTCGAGAGCGACAGGAGCGAAGGAAAGAAAAGTCAGCGCGCCCTCGCTCTATTACGGTTGTTGGGGTTGTTCGATCGGCCAGCGGATGCGGGTTGCCTCATCGCATTGTGGAAAGCTCCCCTCATCCCGAATCTTACTGAGCCGCTCGTAGCGATAAGCGAGGCGCATCGCAATCAAGCCTTCACCCGGCTGCAGGATGCAAAGCTGGTCACAATTAAACGGGACGGGTCCGGTGTGTTGCTCACGTTGGATGCTCATCCATTACTACGTGCATACTTTGCCTTACAACTTCGCACGTACCACCCCGAGGCGTGGCGCGTCGCCCATGAGCGGCTTTATAAGTACCTTTGCACCACAACGGAGGACAAACCCGAGCCTACGCTCGAAGATCTGCAGCCTCTCTATCAGGCCGTTTCTCACGGTTGCCAAGCCGAGATGCAGCAGGAAGCATGTGAAATGTACCGTAACCGGATCATTCGCGAATCGGCATCCTACAGTACAAGAAGACTTGGTGCTTTAGGTTCTAACTTGGGAGCTCTGGCCTGCTTCTTCGAGCAACAGTGGAGCCGCGTCTCGCCCGTGCTCACAGAAAACGCCAAAGGCTGGCTAATGTCAGAAGCCGCCCACCATCTGGTATTTTTGGGGCGGTTAACCGAGGCCATGGAGCCGGTGCAGGTTGCGCTAGAGGTGTCCATCGCGAGGCAGGCCTGGAAGAACGCTGCTATCACCGTTATCAACCTCAATCATCTGGAGCGGGCACTGGGCAAGGTCGCCAAGGCGGTCAAGACGGCCGAACTGTCAGTGGACTACGCTGACCGTAGCACTGATGCCACCACTCTAGCGATCGGGTTCTCAGCCTATGCCGAGGCTCTTCACCAAGCGGGACGAGAGGCTGAGGCGGCGGCGCAGTTTCTAAAGGCTGAGGCGATATGGATTAGGCTCCAACCCGAGAACCCACTGCTACACTCGTCGGCAGGCTTCCACTATTGTGACCTGCTCCTTGCCGGTGCCGAACGGGCGGCTTGGCGAGGCATGTTTAATTCATCATTTGTCCCACAACCGTCCTTGTCAGAATCCTGCAGAGAGGTCTCCAAGCACGCAGCGCAGACGCTGCTGTGGAGCGAACAGAACGCCTTCTCTCTCCTTGATATCGCTCATGACCGCCTCACACTTGGCCGCACGGCGCTCTACATGACAATTCTGGATAGCGATATGCCCCAACAGTCCAATTTTTGCCGCGACTCGCTCGATCAGGCCATTGAGGGATTCCGGCGTGCCCAAGTGCAATACGCCCTTGTTGAAGGTCTCCTCTCCCGTGCGTGGCTACGTTTCCTCGCAGGGGCACCGAGCGGTGCCGAGAGTTCGCAAAGCGACCTCGACGAAGCCTGGGAAATTGTGGAACGCGGGCCGATGCCGTTGTTTATGGCAGACATTCATTTGCACCGAGCACGATTGTTTGGATTAAGCAAAGATCGACCAGCAACGTATCCGTGGACCTCTTTGCAACACGACCTCACCGAGGCGCGGCGGTTGATCGAAAAGCATGGCTATGAGCGGCGCAAGGAAGAACTCGAAGATGCAGAGGCCGCCGCCCGTCGGTAAAGTGCGTCCAAAGCAACCAAAGCCTTCTGGGTTTTGGATCGGCGCCGATGCCAGCCGGCAAGAAGCATAAAACCTGACACAAGGTGGCATCATGATAAACATGCGGCGGCATCTTTGACACGGTGTCCACGATGGTTAAGAGACACCCGTCTCGCTGCAAACTCATATCCGGCCGTTGGTGTCGATGATACCCTTGGTTACACTGCCAGTCGCAGGGAAGAGGGGGATGAGGCAGGCCTGCAAAGCGTGATAGATATCGCCCTTGCCTGGGAAGAGGCTGTGAGAAGGCACGAGATCTTCTGTCAGTTCCTCATGCCAGCCGCCATTGGCGTGGTCGATGAAGGCGCTCTCAATGACATTCCAGATCTTGCGATAGCTTTCCTCGTGGAAATCACTCGGCAAATGTTCATTGAGGAAGTGCGCGGCTGCCGCCCCCTCACAGGCCGGCCACCATAGCTTGGCGCGCTTGGCCGGCTTATCGTCCCAGTCCAGCGTATAGAAGAAGCCGCCCTTGTCCGTATCCCAGCCGAGCGCCATGGACTGCGAGAAGAGACTTTTGGCTGCGTCCGGCATCCAGCTATGCTTCTTGCCGCCAAGGGCCCAGAGCTGCAGGATGAGGCGAGCCCATTCCAGCCAATGGCCAGGGGTCGTGCCGGCAGGACGTAACATTTCATTCGGGTGATAGTAGCTCTTGTCGAGACCCCAGTCGGCGCTGAAATGTTCAGCCACGCGCCAGCCGACCGAGCCGGCCGAACGGCGGATGACGAGATCTGCGATGCTTTCAGCCTTGCTGAGATAGTCGCGATCGCCGGTCGCCTCGAAGGCAGCCATCAGCGCCTCGGTCAAATGCATATTGGAATTCTGGCCGCGATAAATACCCTTGTCGAGCGGCTGCCAGTCGGCAGTGAATTCCTCTGCGATTGCCCCATGCTGGGGTTCCCAGAACTTGGTGTTCAGAATTTCTGTGATATCAGCCAGCATGCCATCGGCCAGCGGGTGGCCAGCCGCCTTGGCGGAAGAAGCAGCTAGCAACACGAAGGCATGGCCATAACCCTGCTTGCTGGAATCGACCGGGCCATTGTTATCAAGCGACCAGAAATAGCCGCCATTTCTGCGGTCGCGATGATGGTTCCAAAGGTAGTCCATGCCGTGATCGACGACATCAGACGCTCCAGGACGACCAAGCAGGGTTCCGATCGAGAAACAGTGCACGGCACGCGCAGCAATATGAATATTGCGGACCTGGCCCTCGGCATCGAGGGGCTTGCCGTGGTCATCGAGGTCGCAGAAGCCGCCTTTCCGATTGACCGAATTATGCTGGAAGAAATCGAAAAGGCCGTTTGCCTGCGCGAGCAGCCAGTTGCGGTGATAGGCGCGTGTCGTCCAGTTGCTGAGCCCGCTATCGCCAATTGCCGTTATCATTTCTTCCCTCCGATCATATACAGGGGCGCAGAAATGCCAACGGGTGCACATCGCCCGTCCTTGTTAGCTCCCCCCATTTTGTCAGTCTGATCGTTATTCATGGGAGGCGCCGGCGTCAACGCGGCAGGGACACTGGTTGGGCTGTATTACAGAGTGAACGGGGCGATCACGAAGATTTATAGTGCTGGCCTGTGATGTTAGTTCCCGCCTCGGCGGCGGATCACGCCGATCCTGCTTCCACTCGCCTGCCCTGCTGTCACGCCGCTGAAAGCGCGATCATGCAAGACGATCGACAAGCTTTTCATAAAGCGGATTTTTGGCAGAGAAGACATAATCCTGAGCGGTGACACCCACATGGGAAGCCCCTTGGGCAATCAACCAATCGGCCAAGGCAGCGACCTTGTCGCTGGGACAGCCAAAGATCAAATGACCGTCTTTCCCATAAAGGCGCACGCGAGCCGCAAACAGCTTTTGGGCCTCCTCAAAGCTGTCCGTCGCCACATTTTCCAGAACGGTCGAGACCTCACGCGTCGTGCGGCCTTCCTCCTCCGCCGCTATATGCGATAGGATAAGCCGCGCCTTTTCCCGATTGGCCTCATTCCAATCGGCATTGAGCGATGCTGCCAGATTCGCCTCCGAGCGCAGGATCACACCGTCATCAAGGATTTTAAGCGCATTGGCCGAGAGCGTCGCGCCCGTCGTCGTAATATCGACGATGAGTTCAGCCTGCCCCGCCGCTGGCGCGCCTTCGGTTGCCCCCAGACTTTCAACAATACGATAATCCGTGACATGCTGGCTGGCAAAAAAGCGCCGTGTCAGATTGATATATTTGGTTGCGACGCGCATCCGCTCGCCGCGCCGCGCGCGATGGAGCACGGCGACATCGTCCAGATCGGCCATGGTCCGCACATCGATCCAGGCCTGCGGCACGGCAACCACAACATTGGCGAAGCCAAAGCCAAGCGGCGTCAGCAAAGCGATCTTGCGATCGGAATCCGATAGGGTTTCGCGGATCAAATCCTCGCCGGTGACACCGAGATGAGCGCTGCCGGCGGCCAGATGAGTGACAATGTCGGACGCCGAAACAAAAGCGACCTCGACCCCCTCGATGCCCTTCAGCGTGCCGCGATAATCACGCGAACCCCGGCCCTGAACGAGGCTGAGCCCGGCGCGTGCGAAGAAGGCCGCGACATTTTCCTGTAAACGCCCCTTGGAGGGGACAGCCAGAACGAGCGGTGCCTGCATCTCACTCATCAAGCGGCTCCGCCCTTGTTCATGGCGTCAAGCGCCTCGATCCAGATCGCCGCGCCGACCGCTGAAATATCCTGCGGCGCGCCCAGTTGACGCAATAATTTGTCGTAACGGCCGCCGCCAATGACGGGCTTTTCCTGCGGCCGCAGCCGATCATGCGCCTCGAAGACGAAGCCCGTATAATAATCCAGATTGCGGGTGAAGCGCGTCGCGAAATGCAGGCTCGAAACATCGAGACCGCGCGCGGCGATAAAGCCGAGCCGCGCATCGAAACTGTCGAGAATGCTCGTCAGGTCGAGACCCGCCTCCGACAGGAGACGGCGCATGGCCTCCGAGGCCTGGTCAGGATCCCCCTCGATGGCGAGGAAGCGCTCGATAATCTGCCGCTTTTCAGATGCCAGTCCCTGGCTCGATTTCAAGGCAGCCTGTTCGAGAAAACGATCAGCGATCTCGGCCGGCGTGCGCCCGCTGATGGAGGCAAATCCCGCTATGGAGAGCAAATCCTCGACGAGCGCGCGCGCACCCTGGCGGTCGGCACCATCGAGAAGCGCAAGCACGCCAGAATGGTCGGTTTGCGTGCTCTCCCCCGTGGGGGCAAAAATCATGTCGAACGGCGTGCCAAGAACCTGCGCCCGCAAAAGCCGCCGCCGCCAGGGAGGCGGCAATTCCAGCGCGTCGAGAAGAGCGGTGAACAGCCCGACATCGGTAATACGAACGGAAAGACGCTCGGCGAAGTCGCCAACAGCTTCCAGCGCCAGGCCCAAAATTTCGGCATCAGCGGCTTCGCGATCCTGCCGGCCGAAACTTTCGATCCCAGCCTGGATGAACTCGCTCGGCCGTTCGCCGCGATAGCGGAAAACCGGCCCGCAATAGGAAAACCCGGCGCTCGAGCCAGCCTGCGGAGAGTCGAGATAAAGGCGGGAAACCGGAATAGTATATTCAGGCCGTAGGCAATAATCAGCGCCGGAAATATCACTCGTTAGATAAAGTTGGCCGCGCAAATCCTCCCCCGAATCGAAGAAAATCGCGGCTGGTTGCAGGATTTTTGGCTCGCAACGCGGATAACCAGCGGCAACAAGGCGAGCGGCGACCGCCATCTCGAAGAGCGGCTCATCGATAAGAGAGGGAGAGGAAACGGGCACGGTCTGTTCTCGTCGCGAGGCCAAGTTGCTTTATGCCATGTGGCCGGATGCTTTTCTCTCTTGAAAAGAAATTATGTCGTTTTCTCTTCAAAGATGGAGATAAGTTCTCGGATTAATCCGTTAATTATCCGTGCCGCGCGAGCACTTCGCGCACCGCCGCGACCAATTCGCTCTCGGGCACCGCAAATTGCGCCTTGGCGCGCAATTCGAGATAATCCGCGCGATCCTTGCTGGAGGCGGCCAATTCGGCGCCGAGCGCCAAATCGCGAATCGTCACCTGCGGGCCATCGGCATGGTCGCGCTCGTTCGAGCCTTGAATGATGCCGCAGAGAGAGCCGCGCTTGTCGGCATATTTCAATTGCGCATTCATACCGGAACTGCCGAGATAAAGCTCAGAGCGGATGCCGGCCTCGCGCAATGCCGTGACGAAACCCTGGTAACGGGCGACGTGATCCTTATCGAGAACCAGGACGACCACAGGTCCCCGTTGCATGCTGCTTGTCACGATCGGCGATTTGATGGCTGTCAAAGCTGAAAACAGGCGCGAAACGCCGATCGAAAAGCCGGTGGCAGGCACGTCCTCGCCCCTGAACCGTCCCACGAGTCCATCATAGCGGCCACCGCCGCCGACCGAACCGAAGCGGATCGGCCGGCCCTCGTCGTCCTGCACCTCGAAGGTCAATTCGGCCTCAAAAACGGGGCCAGTGTAATATTCAAGGCCACGCACCACAGCCGGGTCGATGCGGATGCGATCGGCAAAGCCTGCGGCTTCGACGAGCTCGGCGATGGTTTTCAGTTCGGCCGTGCCTTCCTGCCCACGCGGCGTCGAGGCGAAAACCTCAGCAAAACGCGCGACGGTTTCGGCATTGTCCTTTCCGCCTGCTTCGAGAAGAGCGAAGACCTGGGCGATCTGCGTAGCATCAAGGCCGGCGCCCTTGGTGAAATCTCCCGATTCGTCCTTGCGGCCAGCGCCCAGCAACAGGCTAACCCCTTCGTGGCCGAGCCGGTCGAATTTATCGATCGCCCTTAAAACCGTCAGGCGCCGCCCCGCATTCTCATCGCCGCCAAGGCCAATCGCTTCCATAACCCCATCAAGCACTTTGCGATTATTGACCTTGATAAGATAATCGCCGCGTTTAATGCCAAGCTTTTCCAGGGTTTGCGCCGCCATCATGCAGATTTCGGCATCGGCGGCAACGGAAGCGGCGCCGACCGTATCGGCATCGAATTGCATGAATTGACGGAAACGGCCGGGACCCGGCTTTTCATTACGAAACACATAGCCCGCCCGATAAGACCGATAGGGCTTTGGCAATTGATCAAAATGCTCGGCGACATAACGGGCAAGCGGCGCCGTCAGATCATAACGCAAAGACAGCCATTGCTCGTCGTCATCCTTGAACGAAAAGACGCCTTCGTTAGGCCGGTCGAGATCGGGCAGAAACTTGCCCAAGGCCTCCGTATATTCAATGAAGGGCGTTTCCACCGCCTCGAACCCATAGAGTTCATAAGAGGCTTTGATCGTCGCGAGCATCTTATCCGTCGCCGCAAGAGCCGCGGGGCCACGGTCGATCAGGCCCCGCGGCAGTTTAGCACTCGCGCGGGGGGGGGTTTTCGGGGCGGTCATTTCGAGGAAAGCCTCATGAAGTAAATTTAACGCAGGCAGAGATTTGCGCCTGCTCTTACGTGCCCTTCACGCAAGGGGCAAGTGCCACCTCGATGAAACGGTTTGGGGCAAGATGATCTAGGGTTCTGAAAACGCACCGGATTTAACAAGAAAGCGGATTTTGGCTCCGCCGCCAGCGTTAAGGTGCTGATGAAGCAAAATCCTTTGAAAGCAAGCCGTCAAGCGCCCGCGATCGTGGGTCCCCTTAACCAACCCTTGGAGCCATCTTGGACAGCCCCCATATTCTGCCAGCGCGCGTCTCCTCGATCGTCGCATCGACTTGATCCGGCAGAGATACAATTCGAACCCGTTGCGGGCCGTGACGCCGCAGCTTTCATGGGAGAACAGGATGTCACCTGAAGAACGCCAATTGCTGACCGGCTTGTTCGACCGGATTAAAACCGTCGCGAATAATCCGCGTGACCGGGAAGCTGAGACACTCATCGCGGAAGCCGTCAAGGTGCAGCCCTATGCGCCTTATCTCATGGCGCAAACCGTTCTCGTTCAGGAACAGGCCTTGAGTGCCGCCAACGAGCGGCTGCAACAATTGGAAGCCGAGGTTCAGGCGCTAAAGCAGCAGGTCGAGCAGCAACCGGCCCAAAGTGGCGGCTTCCTCTCCGGCTTGGGCTCGCTGTTTGGCGGTGGCGTCCCGCCTCGCCCCAGCAACCCGCCCCCGCCCTACCCGGGCGCTCCCAACAACAATCCCGGCCCCAATAATCCCAGCCCTTGGGGACGGCCACCGCAGGCGCAGGCCCCGCAGCCTTCGCAGGCTGGCTGGTCGCAACAGCCAGGTTACGCACAACCGCCGCAAGCTGGCCCCTGGGGTGCGGCTCCGCCTCCAAATTTAGGGCCGGGGCAAGGCGGTGGATTCTTGAAGGGTGCGCTGGGTGCGGCGGCCGGTGTCGCGGGTGGCGTGCTGCTGGCTGATTCGATCAAAGGCCTCTTTGGTGGCCATAATTCTAATCTCGGCATTGGTTCGGGCTTAGGCAATCTCGGCACCGGCGGCCTTGGATCATCGGCTGGGCTCGGCGAGAACCAAGGCGGCGGCGAAACCATTATCAATAATTATTATGGATCGGACGCTCCTTACCAACAGGCCGATTCCTGGCAAGACGGGGATCATTATCCCGAAGATACGCAAAATGCCTCCGATTACGGTGGGGATTACGATAATTCCGGCGATGATGACAGTTACGACGTCTGAGCATTCTTTCCAGATACGGACCGCGCCAGCCCTTTGAAAATGGTCCTGGAACGGCCTGCTTCCTTCCAAATCCGTCCATTTTCACGGAGCGCTCCTAGGGGCGCTCCGTTTTTTTTACTCATTTTTTAAAGTATCGAGCCAATCGTCAAAACAAAGCCCGGCTTCTATCATGCCGCCATGATCAAGGTTACTTGGTTGAAATGAAGCCTTTTTCCTTGGCCGCCCTGCCCTTTAGAAAGAGCTTTTGCTTGACAATGTCATGGGGCTGCTGTCAAAAAGCCTCATACTCATCGTTATAGCAAAAGGGCTCTTTTGGCCTTTGTGAAAACCGATCGATTTTTTATCAGAACACGGGTCCATTTCGGGCCAACACTTTAGCGGCATGATCTCACATTTGAGACCGATGACATGCCTTAGGCTTTAAAATTCAATCCATTCCCTCCCGTTTCGGGCGGCGCCTGACCAAGATCGACCCGCTCATCTCCTCCCGCCTTCGTCCTCGGAAAGGACTTTCTTTGACTGATTTTCGCGGCCTTGGCCTTGCCTCATCCCTTCTCGACACATTGGCAAAACAAGGTTTCACCCGACCTACCCCAATCCAGGCACAAGCCATTCCGGCAATCCTGGAGGGCCGCGATCTCATCGGCATTGCTCAGACAGGAACCGGCAAGACCGCCGCTTTCGCCCTTCCGATCCTGCACGCGCTCATCACCCATCCGACACCCGCCCCGCGTGGTGGCGCGCGCGTCCTCGTATTGAGCCCGACACGGGAGCTTGCAAGTCAGATCGCCGAGACCTTCCGGACACTCGGGCAATCCCATGCCCTTTCTGTCGCCGTTGTTTTCGGTGGCGTATCGCCTGGCGCTCAGATCAAGGCTTTGCAGCGCGGCCTCGACATTCTTGTCGCGACACCTGGACGGCTCGTAGACCACATCGATTCCGGTGTTGCCCATCTCGGCAAGACGGAATTCTTCGTTCTCGATGAAGTTGATCAGATGCTCGATCTCGGCTTCGTCAAGCCGATACGGCGTATCGTTGGAACCCTGCCGGCTAAACGCCAAAGCCTGTTCTTTTCCGCGACCATGCCTGGAGAAATTCGCAAGCTTGCCACGGATCTATTGAAAGACCCGGTCACGGTTTCCGTGACGCCAGTCGCCAAGACCGCCGATCGTGTGCGGCAACAAGTTGTGTTCGTGGAGACGCATCGCAAACGTGATATTCTCATCGAATTATTCGGCGACGCGATGATGACGCGCACCATTGTCTTCACGCGCACCAAGCGCGGCGCCGATAAAGTCACCCAGCATCTCGAAAAGGCTGGCATTCCCGCTTTTGCGATCCACGGCAACAAGAGCCAGAGCCAGCGTGAACGATCACTCCTCGCCTTCCGCTCTGGCCATGTCCGGGCGCTGGTTGCGACCGATATAGCCGCGCGGGGCATCGATATCGATGGCGTCACTCACGTCGTCAATTATGAATTGCCGGAAGTTCCCGAAAGCTATGTTCACCGTATTGGCCGCACCGCCCGCGCCGGAGCGGAGGGCATTGCCATTTCCTTATGCGACGGAACAGAGCGGGATTATTTGCGCAATATCGAAAAACTCACCCGTCTCAATCTTCCCGTCGAAGACCGCCGCAGCAGCTTGCAAAATGGGGAGATTTCCCCGGCTGCGCGGCAGCATTCGGATCGCCGCCCAGCCTATGGGGAAACCTGTCGCCAAGATCGCTCCCAAGATCGCTCACTGGACCCTTCCCGAGATCGCCCATCTGGACGCTTCTCACGGCCGGGAAATCAGGAGCGTAGAGGTGATGGCGACACACGCGCCAACGAACAAAGACCTCAGCGGCAAAACAGGCCAGCGGCATCCCTCTCGAAAGGCACGCGGCCTCGGCCTGCTTTCCACCAAAGGCGTCAGCGCTCTGATATCGAGCAATCCCCGGCCGATCAGAGTTAAGCGGCAACAGGCTCAATTCTCAAATGAAGACCATTTTGGGATTGAGGCGTTCGGAGTTACGCGCAGGACTCAAGAACCTCAAACCCGAAGGGATAACCCCTTTCGGGTTTGTTACCAGCCGCCAAATCTAGGTAACCGCACATTAAGCTTCAAAGAGCGGAAAAACCACTTCAAAGAGCGGAAAAACAACCAAAGCAGGCTACCAGTTGCTGCGATCAAGACCGCCGTGGCGACCTCTATCTGCACGTCTCTGTACGTTACGCGCGCTGCTATTTCGGGAAAGCGTGCAGCTCCAATCGTGTTAGCCTGTTTTTTCTCTGTGGTGGTAAGTTCTCGCTCGATCCTTTCACCGACGACCTTTTCATGAGCCCAAAACTCTTCGCAGTTATTGCACATCCCCCAGTAGTCGCTATAGATCGACCAGGCACCGTGCTTAACTCGCCAAAAAATAACACCTGCCTCGACGGGATCACGGGACGTGCCCGCTCCGTCTAAATACGCTTCGGCCAAGTCTAATGCCGCATCGTCATCACGGTATGTCGCTACGAGGTCGTTAAGAAGGAGGAAAGCACGTCTTTCGTCACGAGGCACACCTCTGCCATTTCTGAGGGCTGAGCTGAGATAATACATGCAGTAGTAGTCACCTGGCGCGCTCTTGGATTCGGTTCGCGCGCCTCTTGTGATCGTCACGCACTTCTCAGCAGCGTTGGTGGCATTTTCAAAGTCTCCTCGACGATCGGCTTCACGAATTGGTTGTTTCAGCGTTTCCGCATCACGCCAGTCTGTCGCCTCAGCTTTGGCCGCAATCGTAACACCAATATTCAAGGCCGCGAAAAGCGCGATAGATAATCTTGGACTCGCCCTCATTTTATAGCATCGCTTGGGAAGTTGCTGTCCGATGCTGTGCCACAATCCTCGACACAGTTGGCTGACTGATGTTGTAGCGGTGCGCCAGACAGCATCGATCATTTCGAGGCGGTGCCGATCATGATCCGATACCGTGAAGAAAATTCTGTTGTGCATGCAGCACAATGCCATGCAGAGACCAAAACAAAAAGCCATCTATAGGCTCTTTCGTTTCGGTCAATCCACAAGCGCGCAAGGGCATTCTTGCTTGATAACCGGCCGTATCAGGTCACGCCGCCATGGCCTTGATCGCCTCGAAGGTTTCAGCCATTTCGTCCGGGCTGACATCCATAATCATGGCCGAAGCGAAAACATCCTTCCCAGCCAGCCATTCGGCTTCGATATCCGGCTGTTTCAAGGCAATTTCCAGGGCTTGATTCAACTCATAGATACCCCATCCGAGATCGGCATCGCGGAGCGCCGATTGCAGAGAATTCTGAATGAGGCTGCGCACGGTCAAATGCAGCGAAGAAACGGGTACGGCGATCTCCTCGCCATTCAGCGCTTCGACGCAGGCTTTCTCGGAGAAGGAAGCATGGCCCCGGCAAGCAAGCGGTCTTTGGGCATAGATCACACAGAGACCCTCTTCGATGAAGGGACAGACCACGCCCTGTTCCATGCGGTCCTGTTCCCCCAGCCCATGTGTCGTATCATTGGCTTCATGCAGCCTTTGCAGCAAATCCTGAGTCCAGGTCGCTTTGTCCTGCGTTTCGCTCAATGCCCGCAGATGCCGGGCTATATGCAGAATTTCCGGCGCGGTGGCAGCCACCCGAATCGTACAACAGCTTGCGCAGCCACCCCGGCATGCCAAAGCCCCCATGCCTTGCGCACAAGCATCGACGGACAGATCGAAGGTCGTGAAAGCCTTGGGCAGAAGCTTTTCCAGAAAATCATCCTTGTCCCGTTCAACCATGATCACATCGGCAAAAGTGCCGTTCATGCCCTTAAAAAAGGAGAGAGGATTGGCGACATCGAGAATCGGCATGGTTCACTCCTCTCAAGGACCGAGCGGACTCTTCGGTCCGCATGAAAACATGAGTTGCTGACGGGCTTCGTCGCGAAACGGGATCCGCTGTGGCTGAAATGGATTGCGCCGCCATCAGGCTTCCAAATGCCCGCTCATCAAGGCCAGCATTCTCGTTTCGCCCGTATTCTATATCTATTAATATATAGCACGTCAAGAATTAAAGATTCTATGACATACTCAATTCTGTGAATTTAGAGCGCTTTCCGGAATGTGAGATTATACCGCACCCGACCTGTGCTCGGATGCCACCCGTTTTTCAGTGTCAACACGCCGTGGTGGTTCAGTCGCGAGGCGCCACCCCAAACCACGACATCCGCATGGTCGAGAAAAATTTTACGGACTGGGTCCTTCCGCGTGGCGCCTCCAAATTGGAAAGTCGCCAACAGCCCAAGCGAGACGGAAACGATCGGCTGCGCAAAATCTCTCTCGTTCTTATCTTGATGCAATGACATGCGGCTGCCGGGTTCATAACGATTGATGAGGCAGGCATCCGGCTCGAAACCGACGTACCCAGCTCTCTCCGCCGCTGTCACGGCCACGGCTCTGAACAAAGCGGGCATGGCTGGCCATTGGTGACCGCTTTCGGGGTCTATGGCCCCATAGCGATAGCCCCGCCGATCGGTGATCCACCCCGTATCGCCACAATTGGTCATGGCGACCGACATGGTGAAACCGCCCGGCGTCACCATGCGCCGAAAAGGAGCCGCATGGGCTATAGCCCTCACCTCTTCCAAAAGACCCTCTGCTTTGTCAAGGACTTCGGCGCGCAAGAGGACGGCCCCGTCCGCGAAGGGCTCGATGATCCGTTGTGTTTCAAAAGGCAGGAGCAAAGACTCGTTTTGCCGCACGATTGAATCAGATGTCCTTTTGGAAGGCCAATATTCGATCATCAAGGATCGCTACAGCACAGGCCAAGCGTTACGCTTGGCACTCATCGTTGGGGATTTTGCAATCAGCGCGTGACAGAAGCAGAAGCGTTTCAAGCGCATTCTTGATCTATGCGCAAGAGACCGCCAAACAACGAATCGAGGGAGCCAAAAACGACGCTACGCGAGAACAAAACGCGGCAACTTGTCAGAATAGCCCTCTGAGACGTGTCAGAATGGCAATCCTCTATCACCAATAAACCATTGAATTTATTGGTGAGCGCGATGGGATTCGAACCCATGACCCTCTGATTAAAAGTCAGATGCTCTACCGACTGAGCTACGCGCTCCCTTAGGATGCCTCGGGAGTAACCTCATCGTGGCCAGGGGTCAATAGAAGGAGGCGATCAATCGCAGGATTTACAGTTTCTTCCTCTTGATCCTCTCGAAAGGCGCGGGTTCTGGCGGTCCGGCCTCAGGCCTCAAAATGGGCAATGGCGACGACAATGCCGAAAACGACACAGGCCAACACTGTCGTCCAAAATATTTTAGACCAAAAATGCAGCGCGACCGGCGCGCCTGGGTCCGTTCCCGGCACAACGTCACCCGTCTCGTGCTGCGACCGAACGCCAAACGGCAAAACGGCAAAGAGAGCGATAAACCAGATCGTGAAGAAAATCGCGCAAGCCGTTGCGATAGGAAAAGGAAATTGCATGGTTACTTCACGCCTCACGCTGGAAACCGAACCGGCATCGTGACATCGGCCTCACACAAGCATCATAGGCGAACTTATGGAAAATTCCCATGAGCCTGCGAGTCCTTTGAATGGTGGACATAACAAGAGGTTGAACACAAAAACTCATCTCCCATGAAAGGAAAACGAATTCCAGAATGTTCCAACAATCTCCTTCACACCCTGGCCCTGGTCAGGCTGCGCAGGATGCGGAACATCAATGACGCTTAGGCGCCCAGTTCAATCGCAACGGGCCTGACACCTCCCGAAATGACGCCAAGGAAAACCAATTCCTTTCAAGCGCCTATTGCCCATTCATGTTGCTGATAGAACACAGGAAGAGGAAATCTTTTCTCCCTCCTATGTTGCAGTGCGGAAAAGATTGCCAAGGCGCTATTATGGCAGGATTATGATAGTCTCTCTTTCCCCTCAGTGGTAAGATTCTTCGCGCATTGCGAAGCCTGATCAGGGATGATCCACATGTTTCGTTCGCGCTTGGTCCTTACCAGTGCCGCGCTTCTGTTCGGGATGGCTATCTCGTTTCAGGCGCTGGCCTATGAATATGACCTCAACGGGCAACCCGTGCCAGATGGTCAAAATTACAGCAATTCGAGGATGGAAGGCCGGCCGCAGGCTGTGGCTCCCGCCCGTGAGACAGTATCCTATTCGACACGTTACGCCCCAGGAACGATCGTGGTCTCCACGGACGAGCGCCGGCTTTACTATGTGCTTCCGAATAATCAGGCGATCCGCTACGGAATCGGTGTCGGCCGGCCCGGCTTCGAATGGCATGGTGTCAAAACGGTCGCGATGAAACGCGAATGGCCATCCTGGACGCCCCCCGCGCAAATGCTGCGCCGCAGACCCGACTTGCCTCGTTTCATGCCGGGCGGTCCCGATAATCCGCTCGGAGCGCGGGCCCTCTATATCGGCGGTACACTCTACCGCATTCATGGTTCAAACGAACCCGAAACCATTGGTCAGGCCGTCTCTTCCGGCTGTATTCGCATGACCAACGAAGATGTGACCGACCTTTACAGCCGGGTCAAAGTCGGCACACGGGTCATCGTTCAACGCTGACTGAAGAGAAGCTTTGAAAACTGTCCAATCGATGCCAATCATCGATTGGACAGCATGGACGAGTCCGTACCCTTCAAAGTTGACCAGGACGATCGCGCGTGAGTCCCTTGCTGGCCAGCTCCGCGATATAAAAATTCCATTTCTCTTCGTGCTGGCTGCCGAGCTCGTAGAGGAAATTCCACGAATAAATGCCCGTGGAATGCATGTCGTCGAAGGTCAGGCGCACGGCGTAGGTTCCCACTGGCTCAACGCCGATGATGAAACATTTTTCCTTGCCGCCGACCGTGACCCTCTCTTCCGGGCTGTGGCCTTGTACTTCCGCGCTAGGGCTCATGACGCGAAGATATTCGGCCGAGAGATCATAACTGGCGCCATTTTCGAAGCTGATCGACAAGGTCTTGCCATTGTCCTTCAGCCGCAATTCGCGCGGCCATTGCCCTTCCTGATCGCTCATGCTTGCGCCGTCCTGCCTCGAGTTTCTCGGCCGTGGTTCTTCACCACGGAATTCTCTCTACACGTCTTTGTTAAGCCCTTATCCGTCATGCGATATTGGGCTATATGAAAGAGCATGACGCTTATTCTGCCGCAAGACGCAAAATCCGAACCAGCCCGTCTGGAAACGGGTTTACCGCCCCTCGTCGATCCCTTCGGCCGCCACATCAGTTATGTGCGCGTCTCCGTGACCGATCGCTGCGACATGCGTTGCACTTATTGCATGGCGGAAGATATGCACTTTCTGCCAAAGGAACAATTACTCACCCTCGAAGAACTCGATCGGCTCTGCTCGGCCTTCATCGCGCGTGGTGTCAAAACCTTGCGCATCACTGGTGGCGAACCCCTGATCCGGCGTAATATTCTGAGCTTGTTCCGGGCTCTTTCGCGCCATTTGAAATCCGGTGCCTTGTCGGAATTGACCCTGACCACCAATGGGTCGCAGCTTGCCCGCTATGCCGAGGATCTCGCGGCCTGCGGCATCCGCCGCATTAACGTCTCGCTCGATACATTGGACGCGGATCGCTATCGTTCCGTGACCCGCTGGGGCGATCATGCCGAGGTTCTGAGGGGGATCGAGGCGGCCCGTGCTGCGGGTCTCAAGATCAAAATCAACATGGTTGCTCTGCAAGGCGTCAATGAGCACGAAATCGTCCCCATGCTGGAATGGGCGCATGGCCAGGGCATGGATCTGACCCTGATCGAAGTCATGCCCATGGGAGTCATCGAGACGGATCGAGCCGACCAATATTTGCCCCTGACTCGTGTGCGGACCGCCCTCGAATCCCGCTTCACCTTGCGCGATATCGCTTACAAGACCGGCGGTCCGGCCCGTTATGTCGAGGTTGGAGAAACCGGGGGACGGCTCGGCTTCATTACTCCTCTGACGCATAATTTCTGCGAGGGCTGCAATCGCGTCCGCGTCACCTGCACCGGCACGATTTATATGTGCCTCGGCCAGGAAGATGCCGCCGATCTCCGCACGCCTTTACGGGCCGCTGTTTCCGACGAGCTTTTGCACCAAGCCCTCGACGAAGCCATAGCGCGCAAGCCGAAAGGCCATGACTTCGATATTGATCGACACCATGCCATGCCCGCCGTGTCGCGCCACATGAGCATGACCGGCGGCTAAAAAGAAAAGCGCATCCATGTGTCATACCAAAGGTCGTAAAGAAACGACCTTTGGTTCCTTTCTTGAATTTTCGCTTTTTCAAAGCGAGAGCGAAAATTCAAGAGCAGTCCAACGGTCATCTATTATGACCGTTGGTACCATGACTGCGCTTCAAAGGTTTGGAAATCGATCGCTTCTCTTATTCGATCACGATCTTCGGTGCGACGCGCTGCCGGCCTTTTTCAAGCATGGCTTTGATCTGTCCGGCAATATCCAGATAGACCTTGGCATAGGGGCTGTCCGGTTCAGAGACGACGACCGGCTTGCCCGAATCGGCGCGTTCACGGATCGTCATATGCAGCGGGACCTCGCCGAGGAAAGGCACGCCGAGACGTTCGGCCTCCGCCCTCGCGCCGCCATGCGCGAAAATATCCGAGCGCCCACCACAATGGGGGCAAAGGAAATAGCTCATATTTTCGACAATACCGAGCACCGGCACATCGACCTTGTTAAACATGGCAATGCCGCGCCGCGCATCGATCAAGGCAAGATCCTGCGGCGTTGAAACGACGACCGCGCCAGCCAGCGGGACATTCTGCGCCAGGGTCAATTGCGCATCGCCAGTGCCGGGGGGCATATCCACCACGAGGCAATCGAGCTCGCCCCAAGTGACATCGCGGAGCAATTGCTGGACGGCGGCCATGACCATGGGACCGCGCCAAACCATCGGTTCTTCTTCATCGACCATGAAACCGATGGAAATCGCCTTTATGCCAAAAGCCTCCAGGGGCTTCATGAAGCGCCCTTCCGATTCGGGTTGGCCTTTAAGACCGAGCAGGCGTGGCAGCGAGGGGCCATAAATATCGGCATCGAGAATGCCGACTTTCCAGCCGAGCGAGGCGAGCGCCAGAGCGATATTCACGGAGGTGGTCGATTTACCGACGCCACCTTTGCCGGAGGATACCGCGATAATGTGAGTAATGCCCGGAATGGCAATGCTACGGGGCGCCTGCGGCTTGGGTGGCGCGGGCGGCGGCGTCTGTTTCTCTGCCGTCAAGCTCACCAAGGCATTGCCAACGCCCTTGAGTTTCTTGACTACGGCTTCGGCGGCCGCGCGCATGGGTTCTAATGCGCCTGCCTGTTGCGGATCGATCGCGATCGAAAGATAAACTTTATCATCCTTGATCGAGAGGCCAGCAATGGCGCCCGATTGAGGCAGCGGCGTTTTTCCATCCGGTCCGAGGACCGTCCCGAGCGCGTTGAGAACGTCTTGATCGCTGACCATTCTGACTCGCTCCCTCGTCGAGTTCTGATCTGTTCGGTCGGCCGAGTTGAAAATGACCGAGACCGAATTGGAGAACCAATCTGCTTTGCACGCGATATTGCGGAGATCGATCGGCGCCTTATAGGCATCCCTTTCGAGGTCTTCAACACAGGGCTTAGCGCGTATCTGCCCAGCTTTAACGAAGCAAGAGGCACGCCATGGCTATACGGATTCGAGAAGTCACGAGCCGAACGCATGAGCCAAAGACAGGCCCTATAACGGGTTCATGGGATGGAATTCCAGCTAGCTTATTAAATTTATTCTAAGGTATTTTTCGTGAAAGTGATTTCCACTTTCAGCAAATAGTCTCGAAGCAATCCTATGCTCAACGTCCCGCCCGCAAATCCCTTGCCCGCATGAAAATTCCGTCGAAGGATCGTCGATTGTCCGCCCAAGGATCATATGATGGCTGCACAAGAAAACCGATCGATCCTGCCATCCGGCCCAAAACTGCGCGGCCCGAGAGCATGCTACCCAAGATGCAGATAGATTTTCCCTTCTCGCTTCATACCTTGATCCGCCGTCACCAGGAGGGCCTGGGAACCGGGGTTCTCACCCGTTTCCTCGTTTATTCTTTCCTCGCCATTGTCCTCATGTCGTCGCCCTGCCGCGCTACGGACACCCCTGGTCCGGAATTGAGGATCGCCAGCGAAGGCGCGCGGCCGCCTTATAATTATCTCGAAAATAACGAATTAGCCGGTTTCGAGATCGATCTTGGCCAGGAACTCTGCAAACGCATGAACAGGGTTTGCCGTTTCGTTCCGCAGGATTGGGATAATCTGATTCCTGGTCTTCTCGATCATCGCTATGACGCAATCATGGCGGCCTTGGACATCAGTGACGCCGCCAAGGAAAAGATTGCCTTCAGCGAGCCCTATGTGCGCATGCCCATGGCTCTCCTCGGCAATCGTGAAGAGAAACTTCCTGACACGAGCCCCAAGGGCCTCACTGGCAAGAAACTCGGCGTCGAAGCAAACAGCCTCTATCAAGCCTATGCCGAAGATCATTTCGACCATTCGCAAATTCAGACCTATGCCAGCCTGGAAGAAGCCATCCTAGATCTGGGCGAGGGCCGCATCGACCTCGTCCTCGGCAACAAAGCCGATATCAGCGATTTCCTGAAAAACCGGCGCGAGGCGCAAAATACCGCCATTTTGGGAGAACTGCCTCATGATGCCGCTTATCTTGGCGAAGGCATCGGCATCGGCCTGCGTAAAGAGGATAAGGAACTCAAGCGGCAGTTCGATCAAGCGCTCGAGGACATCAACAAGGACGGTACATTTACCAAGATACGCGAACGTTATTTCCCTTATGCGATCAATTGAACCATTGGGAAAGTATCAGCGGGGGAGCGCTTCAGCTCGATCACGCTCCCTAAGAACAATTCAAATGCGCGCGATACCGATACGTCGAAGCGCATGAACATAAGAGGACGTCCAATGGCAAAAGTCGCTTTTCTCGGTCTCGGCGTCATGGGTTATCCCATGGCCGGCCATCTCGTGAAACACGGTCACGAGGTCACCGTCTATAATCGCAGTGCGGCGAAAGCCGAAAAATGGGCGACTCAATTCGGCGGCAAAACGGCCGCGACGCCAGGGGCGGCGGCGGCGGGCCAGGAGATTGTTTTTTCCTGTGTCGGCAATGACGATGACGTGCGGATGATCACGATTGGCGAGAACGGCGCCTTTTCGACCCTGCCCGTCGGCGCGCTTTTCGTCGATCACACCACGGCTTCCGCCTCGGTCGCGCGTGAGCTTGCCGCCATTGCCACTAAAGAAGGCAAACATTTTATCGATGCGCCCGTTTCGGGTGGTCAAGCGGGGGCTGAAAATGGTGCCCTGACGGTCATGTGCGGCGGCGATGAAAAACCCTATGCGGAGGCCGAAAAGGTCATCAAGGCCTATGCTAAATCCTGCCGCCTCATGGGACCGGCCGGATCAGGCCAATTGACCAAGATGGTCAACCAGATCTGCATCGCCGGACTGGTTCAGGCTCTTTCCGAGGGATTGCATTTCGCGCAATGCGCCGGGCTCGACGGCGCGGCTGTCATCGATGTGATTTCGAAAGGCGCGGCGCAATCCTGGCAGATGGAGAACCGTTATAAAACCATGCTGGACGGCAAGTTCGATTTCGGTTTCGCCGTGCAATGGATGCGCAAGGATCTTTCGATCTGCCTCGCCGAGGCCCGCAATAATGGCGCGAGCCTGCCGGTCTCGGCTTTGGTCGATCAATTCTATGCCGAAGTCGAGAAACTCGGCGGGTCACGTTGGGATACATCGAGCCTGATCGCGCGGCTGCAACCAAAAGCCGGTTGAGGGCAAAGCCAAAACAGACAAGAGGATGCCAGCGATAGCTCGGGCATCCTCGAACCTGCCGATGGCGCAGTCACCGCTTCAGTCTGCGCTCTCGGCCTGACCGGCAAACCATGTCAGGATGAAATAGAGGCAGATCAGAAACAGATTGGCGCCAACCCAAAGAAGCGAAAAGAATGGCCGCACCAACAGGGCCATGCAAATCTGGGCGAGCGCTGCAAGCAGCCACAACACTCCGCCCCAGGGCGTCGCGAGCCAGAGGCCGACCGCCGCCATGAGATCAAAAACCGCAAAGAAGATGACTCCCGCGCCAAAAATCCAACTCTCGTGATCGAATGCGGGCGCACTCGGCACCAAAACCGTGGCCCATTGCGCCAGACCTTGCGCCATCCAAATCATGGCCAGAAGCCGCATAAAGACGACGAGCAGCATACTCCAGGGTGTCGATCGCGCTTCCGAGCCTTGTTTCTCTGTCAGTGAGATCGCGGCGTCGGATTCGATCGGCCGCGTCGCCAGGCGCAAATGTGGCTCCCGAAGCCACGTCAAACGTGGCCAGACCCGTTGGCGCGGCCCATTCACCATAAGCCCTAGGCCTCGACAGCGAAGGTCAGATCCGCCTCACCCTCGGGCAAGGCCGCGAAATAGGGCTCGACATCGGCAGGTTTTAAGGCCTCGATGTCCTTGTACGACCAATTCGGCTTGTGATCCTTGTCCACAAGAACCGCACGCACACCTTCGTAGAAATCGGCGCTCCGCAAAATATGGCTGACAACACGGAATTCTGTCCGTAACGCCTCCTCCAGATCGAGCTTCTGTCCCATCTGCGCGAGTTTCAGCGCGATGGTGACACTGAGCGGCGATCGTGTCCGGATCAGATCGTAAGTATTCATGGCGAACATCAGGCCGCCATAGCCGGCCTCGTCGATTTCCTCGAGAACATCGGCGACAGTCGGCGCGCCGAAACAACCATCGACGAAATGTTTCAGTTTGAACAGTTCAGGCTCTGGTGCCGGTGCATTGAGGATCGCGATAGCCGCGCCGGCCTCCTCGCCTGCCGCGAGTTTGGCAATCAGGGCCTCATGCTGGGCTACGGGAATGAAGGCCGTCGCGAGCCCAAAAGCCACCCCATCGCCACAGCCAAGGCGCGCGCCCGTCATGGCGAGATAAGCGCCGAGCTTGCCTGGAAGACGGGGCAGGAAGTAAGTGGCGCCGACATCGGGGATGAAGCCAATGGCTGTTTCCGGCATGGCGAAGAGGAAATTTTCGCCCGCCACGCGATGCGGCGCGTGCAAGGAAATGCCAGCGCCTCCCCCCATCACAATGCCTTCGAGCAGCGAGACATAGGGCTTGGGGAAGCGCGCGATGCGATGGTTGAGCTGGTATTCGAGACGAAAGAAATCCAATTGCTCGGCGTGACGCCCGGCCTTGCCGAGTTCATAGATGAATTTCATATCGCCGCCGGCGCAAAAGGCTTTTCCACCCGCACCACGGACCACGACTGTTTTGACGCCGGACTCCCTCTCCAATGTGTCGAGGGCTTGATTGAAGACCAGGATCGTTTCCGTATCGAGCGCGTTCAGCGCCTTCGGCCGGTTCAAGGTGATGATGCCGCAGGCACCTTGTTGTTCAGTCAGAATAACAGGATCGCTCATAATGCCTCCACTCGCGGCGCATTATGAGCAAAATCGACGCCGTGAAAATGCTTGAACAAAACCTTTCCGTGAAATTCTTTTCAGCGTGGCCGGCTGACTGAAGCCGATACCGCCGCTTTCATTTCGCGCAGGCTTGTTGCGGCAAAAGTTCAAGGCTCGACAGTTCGCCCGAAAGAACGAAATCCCCATAATCGAGCCTCAAGGCACGGGAAATGCCGTTCTCATAGAGATCGAAGGCGAGCTTATAGGCCGGATTTTCGTCCTTGCGGGCATTTTCGAAATAGCTGATCGAGACCGGCCAGCGACGTAAGCCTTCCAAGGCCGGGATCTTGACCGCCGTTTCAGTGGCGGGCTTCTCGATCACATTGCCGATAATGGTCGTCGTCTCGAATAATTTATCGCCCTTCTCCGACCCGTCATAGACATTGACCTGCAGCAAGTGCTCACCGGCCTTGGCAGCCTGGAGAATCAACCGCAAATGCTCAGTCGGAAAGACGGCATCAGCAGCGAGATCGAACTTGGTTTTCTTCGGTTTGGTCAGATCGACCAGCACCGGGCCAGAGGTCGCCCGGCGTGCTTTTCCATCCACCAGATCTCCCGGACCCTGATCATTCGTCGTCTGGATCTTGAAGGTGAAATTACGTCCGTCCCCATCCTCGAAGGTCGCCGAGCGCATGTCGGAGACGCGCGTCGGCCCCTCGGCAGGCTGCAACTCCGTCAATTGCCGGAAATTCTGCACATAGCCTTCGCAGGCCGAACCGGTAAAATCGAAGGCGATCCGCCCTTGTGCGGAGACCGGGCTTTTGGCGCCTGTGGACCGCAGCAAAGTCAGATCATAAATGGCGCGATGCGCCGCGAGCGGGATGTTCTGGTCCACGCCCACTTTTTGCGGTGCCGCAGGCGTCGTCGCCTGGTTCGGGGCGGCCCAAAGCGCGGTGCTCCCCAGGCCACAAGCGGCAGCCACCACGAAGGCGCGCACTACAAAGGCGCGGGGCAGAAATCGCGGGCGGACGGAAGGTTTCGACATTGACTTTGCCTTCCTGGCGGTGCCTGCCTGATGAACGCTTAAGACTCAGGCAGGTGCATGTGATCACGAACCCGTACTCTAGAATTTGCCTCCCGCCCTTGCAACAATCTATCCGCTGAAGCTTTTTCGGAGCTGGATCATGAATGAAATCGAAACCCGCCTCAAAGCTCTTGGCATCGTTTTGCCGACGCCGGCCGCGCCTGTCGCCAATTATGTGCCTTTCGTCATTTCCGATAAGCTTTTGATCATTTCAGGTCAGGTTGCCTTTCAGGCCGATGGCACGATTGCTCCGTCCCATAAGGGCAAGGTCGGTAGCACGGTTTCAAGCGAGGACGGCAAAGCCGCGGCGCGTGTTTGCGCCATCAATCTGCTGGCGCAGGCCAAGGCGGCTTTGGGTGATCTCGAACGCATCAGCCGTTGCCTGCGGCTCGGTGGTTTCATCAATGTAGCACCCGGCTTTTCCGCCATCGCGCCGGTGATGAATGGCGCATCCGATTTGTTCGTGGAGGTTTTGGGCGATAAAGGCCGGCATGCGCGTTCGACAATCGGTGTCGCTGAACTGCCGCTCGATTCGGCCGTCGAGGTCGAGGCGCTTTTCGAGATCGTTTGATGGTCCTCGCCCCATCCTGGCTCACCGCGCGGCCGATTGCGCATCGCGGCCTGCATAACGACAATGCGGGCCGCGTGGAAAATTCGCTCGCCGCCGCCCGCGCCGCCATCGCCGGCAATTATGCCATCGAATGCGACATACAATTGAGCAGTGACGGCGAAGCGATCGTCTTTCACGATGACACTTTGGAACGTCTGACAAACGCCCAAGGCCGGCTCGACACGCTCTCACGGCAAGCCCTCACGGGTTTGCGCTTTCGTGACAGCTCTGAAACCATTCCCGCCTTGCAAGATCTGCTGGCGCTCGTCGCGGGCCAAGTGCCCCTGATCATCGAGATCAAAAGTGGCTTCGATGGCAACACGCGTCTGGCCGAGACGGCCCTCGCCTGTGTTGCCTCCTATAGCGGCCCCCTCGCCATTAAAAGTTTCGATCCAGCCCCGCTTTTATACTTGCGCACCCACAACATCGAAAGGCCGATTGGCCTCGTCGCGGAAGCCTTCTACACTGTCTGGGACTGGCCGGAATTGACTGGCGACATGCGCGTCGATCTGATGGCTTTGACCGCCTATCCCGCACTGCATCCCGATTTTCTCTCCTGGAACGTCAAGGATCTGCCCCATGCTGTGCCGATCCTCTGCCGCCATGGCATAGGCATGCCGGTGATGACCTGGACAGTGCGCACACAAGAGCAAAGAGACCTCGCCAGCCGCTTTGCCGATCAAATTGTATTTGAAGGGTTTTCGGCCTGAGAGACAGCGTGGACTGATCGAAAGAAAGAGCCCTGCCGATAGGAAACCTTTGCCGGTTGGAGTCTATTGTCAA
Organism: Beijerinckia indica subsp. indica ATCC 9039; assembly: GCF_000019845.1. Classification (NCBI taxonomy): domain Bacteria; kingdom Pseudomonadati; phylum Pseudomonadota; class Alphaproteobacteria; order Hyphomicrobiales; family Beijerinckiaceae; genus Beijerinckia; species Beijerinckia indica. The sequence continues at coordinate 2,031,954 of NC_010581.1, forward strand.
AAGCCTGCAGATCCTCCTGCAGGGCTTTCCGCTTACCCCTTTGATGTTTGAGCGGAGCGTCTCGAATCTGTCGAGAGGTTGCAATGACAATGACCGTAATCCAATTCGTTCTCGAACGGCTGAAAGCCATCGGGATTTCGGACATATTCGGTGTACCGGGCGACTATTCCTTTCCCGTGAACGATGCCATCTGCAATGATCCCCACATTCGCTGGATCGGCTGTTCAAATGAACTGAACGCCGCCTATGCCGCCGACGGTTATGCTCGCGTCAAAGGGGTCGCGGCTTTGTGCACCACTTATGGCGTCGGTGAATTGAGTGCGTTGAACGGCGTGGCCGGGGCCTATGCTGAACATCTGCCCATTTTTCATCTCGTCGGCACACCCTCCATGGCGATTCAATCGGCCCGCGCGCCGATGCATCATACTTTGGGCAATGGCGAATATGATCTGTTTCGACGTATGACGGAATTAGTCGTCTGCGCTTATGCTGTCATGACGCCGCAGAATGTTGCTTTCGAGACGGAGCGGCTGATCGCCGAGGCCCTGTTTCATCGGCGTCCGGTCTATATGGCCTTTCCTGCCGATCTCGCCGAGCAGCCCGTGCTCGGCACAGCCGAACCCCTCGCCGCACCACGCAGCAATCCCGATCATCTCGCGCAAGCCACAACGGCCATTCTGAGCGCTCTCGAGAAAGCGGAAACGGCCTGTGTTCTGCCGGGCAATTTAATCCATCGCTGCGGATTGCAACGGACGATGCAGAACATCATCGACCGTTCCGGCCTGCCCTTCGCGACAATGTTCATGGATAAATCCGTCCTCGACGAGCATCAGCCAGCCTTCGTCGGCATGTATGATGGTGCGTTGATGAACGATGACGTCCGCCAATTCGTTGAAGATGCCGATTGTGTGCTCACAATCGGCACACTCATGTCCGATCTCAATAGCGGTGCCTTTACTGCCCGTCTCGATCCGGCGCGGACGATCACGATTGCCCATCACAATGTGCTGTGCGATGGCAAGACCTATATCGATGTCGAAATGGGTGACATTCTGCGCGCTCTGGCGGAGAATGTGCCACACCGCGGCTGGAAGCGCATGAGCGCCCCCTCGCTTGGCGCGGCAAAAGGCTCGGGTGACGACCCTATTGGTGTTGATGCGCTTTATCCGCGCTGGGCGGATTTTCTCTCTCCCGGCGACATATTGGTCGCCGAAACCGGTACGGCATCCATGGGGCTCGGCTTCGCCCGCATGCCGAAGGGGGCCACCTTTTACAACCAGACGCTTTGGGGCTCGATCGGCTGGGCCACACCCGCAGCGGTCGGCGCCGCTATTGCCGCGCCCGGCCGCCGGGTCGTCCTGGTGACAGGCGATGGCTCACATCAGATGACCGCGACGGAAATTGGTCTCTTTGGTCATCTCGGTCTCAAACCCATTGTTTTCGTGCTCAACAATAACGGTTATCTGATCGAGCGGCTGCTCTGCAAAAATCCGGAAATTGCCTATAATGACATTGCGCCATGGCGCTATAGCGAACTCCCGCACGCACTTGGCTGCGATGGCTGGTTGACGGCGCGGGTGACCACATGCGCCGAACTGGATGCCGTGCTTGCGAAAGCCAAACATGCAGAGACTGGTGTGTATATTGAGATCGTGACGGATACCTACGCAGCCTCGCCCTTGGCGATGAAGCTGCATGAAAACCTGAAGTCGCTCTACAAATCCTGAAGTGAACCTCGAAGTTCATATCGTCCTGAGCATGGTCTACTAGTCGGACCCTTAAGCCAATTCCACGATCAGCCCGCCGCGCAGAGTTACACGCCGGTCCATACGCGCGGCGAGGTCCATATTATGGGTCGCGATGAGTGCGGCAAGGCCAGTCGCTTGGACGAGGGCTGTCAAGGCCGCGAAGACGTGATCGGCGGTTTTGGGATCGAGATTGCCGGTCGGTTCATCCGCCAGCAAAACGCTGGGGCCATTGGCGACAGCGCGCGCTATCGCGACGCGCTGTTGTTCGCCACCCGATAATTCGGAGGGACGATGCCGGCCTCGCGCCTTGAGGCCAAGATAGTCGAGTAATTGCTCTGCCCTGCCCTGCGCTTCCGCTCGTGTCAAGCCGCGGATCATCTGCGGCAACATGATATTTTCCAGGGCCGAAAATTCCGGCAGCAGATGATGAAACTGATAGACAAAGCCGATGCTGTTACGGCGGAGCGCCGTGCGTGCGGCGTCATTCATTTGCCGCGTACATTGACCTTCCACCAGCACGTCGCCCGCATCGGGACGCTCCAGCAGTCCGGCAATATGAAGCAATGTCGATTTGCCGGCGCCGGAGGGAGCAACAAGCGCGACCGATTGGCCGGCCCAAAGGCTGAATTCCGCACCGCGCAGGATTTCCAGAGGCTCACCGGCCTCCTGGAAACGCCTTTCAACCTTATGAAGATACAGGGCCGGAGTGCTCATGATCATTCGTAACGCAAGGCTTCGACCGGGTCGAGACGCGCCGCCCGCCAGGACGGATAGAGCGTGGCAAGCACGGAGAGAACGAGCGTCAGCGCGACCACCGAAAAGACATCACCGGGATCGACCACGGACGGCAAGCGTGACAGAAAATAGATCTCGGCGGGAAACAGATTGGCGTCGAGCAGACGGTTCAACATCTGGCGGATCGCCTCGACATTGCTGGCGACGAGCAGGCCCAACAGGAAGCCTGCAAAGGTTCCAACGATGCCAATCGAGGCGCCGGTGATGAGAAAGATCCGCATGACGCCACCGCGAGTCACGCCCATGGTCCGCAGGATCGCAATATCGCGTCCCTTGTCCTTCACCAGCATGATCAGGCCGGAAATGATGTTCAAGGCCGCGACGAGCACGATGAGCGTCAGAATGATGAACATGACATTGCGTTCGACATTCAGCGCGTCAAAGAAGGTGCGGTTACGCTCACGCCAATCGGTCATGATCATCGGCCGGGTGATATGGTCTTGCAGCACGTGGCGCGCGGCATCAATCCGATCAGGATCCGTCAGGAAAATTTCGATAACACTCGCCTCGCCCTCCTTGTTGAAGAAGGCCTGTGCCTCCGGCAAGGGAAGATAGACGAAGAGATTGTCGAATTCAGCCATGCCGATCTGGAAAATGCCCGTAACCGTATAGACCTTGCTGCGGGGCGTCACACCAAAGGGCGTCTGCGTGCCATTGGCGGTCAGAAGCTTGATCTTGTCGCCAAGGCCGAGCCCAAGATTCTCCGCGAGCCTCTGGCCGATGACGACACCCCCCGCTTTATCGAACCCGTCCAATGTCCCGAGCGTCACATGGCCAGCAATGCCTGGCAGGCGTTTCAGATCAACCTCACGGATGCCGCGCACAAGGGCAAAGGCCATATTGGTGGTCGAGGCCGCCGCCGGCGCCTCGACGAGGGGAAGCGCGAGTTCGATGCCCGGCAGGCCATCGATCTGGTGGACAACGGATTCATAATCGGTCAGGGGCGATTCCGTCGCCTGGAGAAAGATATGGCCGTTGATACCGACGATCTTGTCGAGCAATTCCTTGTGGAATCCATTCATCACTGACATGACGACGATGAGCGTCGCCACGCCAAGTGTAATGCCGAGAAAGGAAAAGCCGGCAATGACCGAAACGAATCCCTGCGAGCGGCGTGCGCGCAGGTAACGCAAGGCGATCATCCACTCGAAGGGCGCGAAAGGACGCGTGGCCCCTGCGGTGCCCTCGCGATATACATTCTCCTGTTCTTGCCGGGGCGACTCTTGTCTTGTCTGGGTCACGTCGTAAACCGTTCGATGACTGCGGCAATCGATAGATTTTCCCGTGCGCCCGTCGCGCGCGTCTTCATCTCGATCTTGCCCTCGGCAAGACCCTTGGGTCCGACGATGATCTGATAGGGCAAACCAATCAGATCAAGCTTGGCGAATTTGCCGCCCGGACGATCGTCGGTATCATCATAAAGCACATCGACGCCAAGCGCCTCGAGGCGTTCATAAATTTCCGCGCAGGCCGCATCAGTCGCGGCATCGCCGACCTTGAGATTGGCAAGCCCGACCGTGAACGGTGCGACGGCCTCCGGCCAGATGATACCGGCTTCGTCATGGCTTGCCTCGATAATCGCGCCGACGAGGCGCGACACGCCGACGCCATAGGAACCGCCCTGGAACGGTTTCTCGCTGCCATCCGGCCCGGTGATCAGGGATCGCATGGGCTTCGAATATTTTTCGCCGAAATAAAACACTTGCCCAACCTCGATGCCACGGCGTTCAATCCGTTTCTCGGGCGGCGTCTCGCTCTCGAAACGAGCGGCATCATGCACATCTTCCGTGGCGGCATAAAGGCTCGTCCATTGTTTGATGATCGGCGACAGGTCACCATCATAATCGGTATGTTCATCGGGGATGGGAAGATCGAGCACATCTTTGTTACAGAAGACCGCCGATTCGCCCGTATCCGCAAGAATGATGAACTCATGGCTGAGATCGCCGCCGATCGGTCCGGTCTCGGCCCGCATCGGAATGGCGGTCAGGCCCATGCGCTTATAGATGCGCAGATAGGCAACGAACATTTTATTGTAGGAAAGCCGCGCGCCCTCTTCATCGAGATCGAAGGAATAGGCGTCCTTCATCAGAAATTCGCGGCCGCGCATGACCCCGAAACGAGGGCGCTGCTCGTCGCGGAATTTCCATTGGATATGATAGAGAATTTTGGGCAGATCACGATAGGAGCGCACATAGGCGCGGAAAATCTCGGTGATCATATCCTCATTGGTCGGCCCATAGAGCAATTCGCGCTCATGCCGATCCTTGATACGCAGCATTTCCGGCCCATAGGCGTCATAGCGCCCGGTCTCACGCCAAAGGTCGGCAAGCTGCAGCGTTGGCATCAAAAGCTCGATGGCACCGGCGCGGTCCATTTCCTCCCGCACGATCTGCTCAACCTTTTGCAACACCCGGAAACCAAGCGGCAGCCAGGCATAAATACCGGCCGCCTCCTGGCGGATCATGCCAGCCCGCAGCATGAGCCGATGCGAGACGATCTCGGCTTCCTTGGGGTTTTCACGCAGGATGGGCAGAAAATAACGAGAAAGGCGCATGAACGAGACACATGAAGGAGTGAGGAACGCTAAGTGTAACAGGTTTAAGGCGCGGCGCGCGGAAAGGCAAAGACCTGTGAGGCAAAACCAGAAATCATGGGTCCTGAGCATCGGGCGCGTGGGTTGAACAAGTCCAATGCTTCACGCCCTGAAAGGATCAATTTAACGCTGACGCGACCATAATACCAAAGGTCGTAAAGAACGACTTTTGGTTCCTTTCTTGAATTTTCGCTTTTTCAAAGCGAGAGCGAAAATTCAAGAGCGGTCCAACGGTCATTGATCATGACCGTTGGTATAAGCCGTCAAAATCCATACGAAGCCCCTACCATTAGAGGCATATAAAACAAAGAGAATTGTTATTTTAACAATAATGAAAAGAGTTCAGGCATTTCCTGGATAAACCAATAAGCGGCCCAGCCGCATGATTCCATTGATTATAAATGTCATTTTAAAATTAAAATTGGATAAAATCATGAGGCTCTCCATCTCCTCTCTTTCAATCGGCCGTTCTATTTCCCTGATTGTCTTGCTGACGGCTGTGGTCGTCCTGACAAGCCTTGGTTTCGAGCTCTATCGAACACGTCTCAATCTGATCGAACAGAAGAGATCAGAGATCCGCCATGTTGTCGAAACCGCCGCCTCGATCGTCGAGGGTTTTGCTGCAAAAGCCAAGGCGGGGGAGATGACTGAGCGCGAGGCCCAGCGACAAGCCCTCGCCGCGATCGATCCAGCCCGTTTCGATGGCAATAATTATTTCTTCATTTATGCTGATACGATCCGCATCGCTCATCCAAACAAGGCCAGTATCGGCAAGGATTTCGCCAATGACGTCGATTCGCACGGCAAATATTATTTGAGGGACATGATCGCCACCGCCAAGGCCGGTGGTGGTTACGTCGACTATTATTTTAACAAGATCAATGACACCAATTCCTACCCCAAGACCTCCTATATCTCGCCGATTGCGGACTGGAACTGGGCGATCGGAGCTGGCGCCTATATGGATGATATCGATCGCCTGTTCTGGCAATCCTCCTTCGAGCTGCTGCTGATTCTCATCCCCCTTTTTTCGCTTCTCCTCGGTATCTTGTTCCTGATACGCAAGCAGATCACCGTCCTTCTGCAAAGGCTTGCGGCCAATACCAAGGCCTTGGCTGCGGGTGATTTGAATGTCGCCGTCGAGGCTCAGACCCGTTCCGATGAAATTGGCGAACTCGCCCGGGCGCTGCAAATCTTCAAGGACAATTCCCTGACGCTTGAGAAAACCCGGCGTGATAATCTGGCGCTCGAAGCCTCGGCCGCAGAGGAGCGTCAGCGCAATGAAGCCGCCCGCCAAAAGGCGGCGGCCTATCAGACCGAAGTCGTGAGAAGCCTGTCGAGAGAGCTGGAGCGTATCGCCACCGGCGACATGACCGCCTTCATTGAAGAGAATTTTTCCTCCGATTACGCAAAATTACGCGATGATTTCAATATTTCCGTCCAGCATATGCGGCAAAGCATCGCTGCCATTCAAAGCCATATGCGGGCGATCCGCTCTGGCACGAGTGAGATTTCAAGTGCCACCGATGATCTGTCGCGGCGCACCGAACAGCAGGCAGCAAGCCTGGAAGAGACGGCCGCCGCTCTCGATGAAATCACCGCTACCGTGAAGAAAACCGCCGAGGGCGCGACCCATGCCCGCGATGTCGTCTCCACCGCCAAGGCCGATGCCGACAAGAGCGGCGCCGTTGTCGCCGAAGCGATCAAAGCCATGGGCGGCATAGAACAATCCTCCGCCCAGATCGGCCAGATCATCGGCGTCATCGATGAAATCGCCTTTCAAACCAATCTCCTTGCCCTCAATGCCGGTGTCGAGGCGGCCAGAGCTGGCGAAGCGGGGCGCGGTTTCGCCGTCGTCGCCTCGGAAGTCCGCGCTTTGGCCCAGCGTTCGGCCGAGGCTGCCAAGGAAATCAAGACCCTGATCCAGGCTTCGAGCACACAGGTCAATCAGGGCGTCGATCTGGTCGGGGAAACGGGTAAGGCGCTCGACCGCATCGTGGCCCAGGTCAGCGAGATCAACCGGATCGTCGCGGAGATCGCTGCCAGCGCCCATGAGCAGGCGACCGGCCTGCATCAGGTCAACACCGCCATCAACCAGATGGATCAAATCACCCAACAGAACGCCGCCATGGTGGAGGAAACCACCGCTGCGGCCCATGCTCTGATGCGGGAAAGCGAGGAGCTCGCACAACGAATTGATCGGTTCGAAATCGGAGACGCAAAAGTCCCCTCCAATTCACGGGAGAGACAAGGTCAAAAGCGTCTTCTCAGCGTGGCATGACGATTTCACAACAAATACAGTTCGTCATTAGCGAGACCAGCTCTCTCCTATTCTTTTGCCGCCAAGGTCTGCAGGTGCGCTTTATCGCAATGATTGTCCTTGTTCAAAAGGATCGCTAGTCCATAGGCATTACGGGAATTCGACAGCGGAACCCCCAAAAGTCGAATTCCCGCATTTTCATTGGCATAGATGACTTCAAAGGACTCAATGGCAGGAACAGACGACGTGCCATTCAATGTGGTCACATAAGCATCGTAGGAATGATCATTCATTTCACTCAGATCGCGAATGAAATGGGTCTTGGTCATTTGTTCGATCGTTGTCATGGAGAAAGCGACATTGAAAGCCGCGGCGACATCGGGACAAGCGGAAAGCACTGTAGCAATACGCGCAGCGCTTTGCCCATAAGAGGCCGCGGGATCTTGCGCGGAGACAATGGTCTGGACCAATTTCCGGGACAGATTGAATGCGGCGACAACACCAAAAATAACAACGAAAGCCGTTAAAGACAGCCAAAACCATTTTGCCTGGGGGCGATAACGATCAATCGAATAGACCATGTAATAGGTCATTGCTGGCACGAATTGAATGATATTGTAGTTCGCCGGAGGCACGCGGATGGCGGTGAAAAACATGTAGGAAACAGTCAAAGCGATCAATAGCCGGCTGAAGACGGTTACTGTCCTCGGCTTATTCGTGAAAAGCTTTGTGAGAACAAAAAGCCCCGATATCGCCATGAAGACGATCAAGAGAGGAAATTCCGGATCTGCCACGAGAAATTTCACGAAAGAAAAATATTCTTTTCGTTGAGAAAAATAGGCCGCCTGACTCACGATCCCGGAGATCCAATCGGCAATCGGAAACGGATAAAAGAAAAAGAACGCCAGCGCGATAAGCGCAAAAGCAATGGCACCGACAAAGGCCAATGTCGTCAATGCTTGCTTGGGCTTTTGTCTTTCAAACTCCAACGCCGCATAAACAGGAGCGACGATCAGGCAACTATTGGGTTGTGATAGAAAAAGAAGCGCGAATAAAAACCCGGGAAGAAGCGGATTTGTACTTGCAGAGTGAAGTCTGACAAAGGCGATTAGAAAGATCAAAAATGTCGCGATCACATCGGGGCGATAGGAAAAACTCAAGATCGAGAGAAAAAAGATAAGAACGGCGCTCACCAATAACAAAGGTGAATGCGTCGCATATTTCAAAAGGACCGCGTAAATAAGTGCCTCGGCGGCGATGAAAAGAGAATTTGTGAGGAAGAGAGACATCCAATCGGCCGAGGGCGACGCAATGCCGATAAGGTAAGGATACAGCCAACCGTGATAGACAAAACGAGGAATGCTATTGTCTGGACGCGTCAGGTCGAGATGCGGCGCCAACGGGTTCAACCAATCCAGGCCTTTCGCGATCCATAAGGCGGTCGGCAGAAAACTCGAGGAATCCCGAGCGGGAATGGGAAGACCAAGCCTTATATAAAAGATAAGACAGAACGAAATAAAGATTGCTAAAGCAATATGTATGTTTCTCTGAATGACATTCATCTGGAAATCCTGGGCGGAAACCCTCGAAACCTCTTTGCTTCTCAAGTTAAAATATTTCGCCCTGGAGGTCTAGTTTACGGCAAGCACTTCGCGAATACTCTGCCTTTTTGTAAAGCGATCGACACTCCAAACCGGTGCAGAAACTCCACTCGTGCGGGCGCCATCAGAGAGAACCGGCCGTAAGGCCAATCTGATTGGATAAGCCGGCCCCCTTATTGGGAAGACTCCGCATTCCGAGGGACCCAAAGGCCTAGAATAGGCTCTCCGCCCAATCGGCGATCGTCTCTACGCCTTTTTCCGCCTCAATCAGTTCCACGAAGCTTTTCGCTTTTTGGAAATAATCCTTGGCGATAATTCTTTGCAATGCTGCGGCGGCTCGACGTTCATCATAGGCGGACAGTTTTATGGCGAGGCCGAGCCCCAGCTTTTCGATGCGCGCTCCATGGTCGGGCTGATCACCAAAGAAGGGAACCACGATCTGCGGCTTGCCTGCGCGCAAAGCTTCCGCCGTTGTGCCAATGCCGCCGTGATGGACGATGCAAAGGCCTTTGGGAAATAACAGGCTGTGAGGAGCCTGTTCGCACACATATTCATGCGGGCCGACACGCGAAGCGAGACGGGTCGCGTCCTTTGCACCCGCCAGCAGAATAGCACGGCGACCGAGCAAGCGTGCGGCGCGAAGGCTCTGATCATAAAAATCGCCAGAGACTTCGGGCGCGAAAGAGCCCAAAGTAAAAATAATAGGCGGCTCGCCCGCAGAGAGAAAGGCTTGCAATCCCGGTCCCAGGTCGCGTCGATCCGCATCTGCAGGTTTGTAAAAAGGAAAGCCAGGCGTGCTTATGTTTTGGGGATGATCCGGCTGTACCGGTGCAAAATGCGGTGAGAAGAGGCCGAAAAAAGCCTGTGCCTTATTGGCCTTTCCGAAATCGAGAAAGAAATCCTCGTGTGTCGGCGGAAGACCAATCTTTTTGCGAAACGCACGCAAGCGGCCCATCCGCATGTTGATGCTCAGCCGAATGATCGCCCGCACGATCCGATTATAGTGCACAATGGCGCGCGATTTCGGCTCGAGAATATAGGGTGCGGACGGCGTGAAGGACGGAGCTGCCGCCGATTGCAAATGAAGGGGCGCAAGCGCCACGCGCGCGCAAGGTAGCCCAAGCTTTTCGGCGGCCTGATGGGCTCCGACCAACAAGCTGTGCGTTATGATGATGTGAGCGCCAGCGGCAGCACGCATTACGTCGTCATAGGTTTCGGATAGAAACCGCATGTATATTTCATCAAGGATGAAATACGGATTTTTCAACATGATCTTGAACGCGCCGGGAATATCGACTCCGAGAGCGCGTATAATGTCGTCTTCGTGCGGCCGCATGAGCACGAAGGCGATATTCTCTCCTTCTATTGCACGCTTATGCATTTCCGGTGCGGCGATCACGGGCGCGAATCCGCGAGCCTTCATTGCCAGAGCGATGGCAATGAAAGGATAAATATCACCAAGGGTGCCAAAGGTCGCGAGAACGATTTTTTTAGCGTTCTTCATGACATGGACGGCAGACGCAATGCGTCATTTCAGAGCTCATAAAGGAGGATCATTGGACTCTTTCGAATGACGACAATCCTTTGAGAAGGACAATGACAGCCTGATATCAATCGCTTCTCTTTACGCCTTCCAGCATTATTCGACAGTGACACTCTTGGCGAGATTGCGAGGCTGGTCGGCATCCTTCCCCATGACCACCGCCGTATGATAGGCAAGCAATTGGACGGGTATGGCATAGACCATGGCAGCAAAGTCTGGTGCCATTGGCGACAGAACGAGCGAGCGCTTGACTTCATCGGCGACATCCCGCGCAAGCCCGGCTTCTCCGATCAGGATGAGCTTGCCGCCACGCGCCGCGACTTCCTCCATGTTGGAAATCGTCTTTTCAAGCACCGGGCTCGGCGGAGCGATAACAATCACCGGCATTGTTTCATCGATCAAAGCGATTGGACCATGTTTCAATTCGCCGGCCGCATAGCCTTCCGCGTGAATATAAGAAAGTTCTTTGAGCTTGAGCGCGCCTTCGAGCGCCAAAGGATAGGCCGTGCCACGCCCGAGATAGAGCACATCATGCGCATGGCTGAGATCACGAGCGATCTGCTCGACCAGGGAGTCTTTGCGCAAAGCCTCGGCCATGAGCCCTGGTACCGCCATCAGTTCACCGACAAGCCTTGCCTCTGTCTCATCACTAATGGCCTGTCGCTCTCGCCCAAAAGCGAGTGCGAGACTGGCGAGCACAGCAAGCTGACAGGTAAAAGCCTTGGTCGAAGCAACCCCGATCTCGGTGCCGGCGCGAATGGGTACGGCGAGGTCACATTCGCGCGCAAGCGTGGATGTTTCCACATTCACGACGCCCATTGTTTTTTGCCCACGCGCCTTGGCATAACGGAGGGAAGCCAGGACATCCGCCGTCTCGCCCGATTGCGAAATGAAAAGTGTAAGGCCATCCGCCTTCAAAGGAGGTTCGGCATAGCGAAATTCCGAGGCCAATTCGACATTGACCTCAATCCCCGCAAAGCGCTCGAACCAATATTTCGCGACCAGCCCAGCCATATAGGCCGTGCCGCAACCGCAAATCGTCAAGCGGTCGATCGAGGCAGGATTAACCGGCAACGCAAACGGTAGGGCGACACGGCCCGCGGAGAAATCGAGATAGTGCCCCAGGGCGAGGCCGACGACTTCCGGCTGTTCGTGGATCTCCTTGGCCATGAAATGCCGATAATTGCCCTTGTCGATGAGAAAGGCTCCGGCCTGCGTCTTGATTTTGCGACGCTCCACGATCTGGTTACCCGCGTCGAAAAAGGTCGCTCTGGAACGGGTCAGGACAACGCTGTCGCCATCTTCGAGGTAGGTAATAGTATCGGTGAAGGGCGCGAGCGCCAGGGCATCGGAGCCGAGATAGATCCCTGGCTCTTCCTCCGTCCCAAAACCGACCGCGAGCGGCGAACCTCGCCGCGCACCGATCAGAAGATCAGGTTCATCCTCGAACAGAAAGGCGAGCGCGAAAGCCCCTCTGAGACGCGGCAGGCTCGCAGCGACCGCATCGACAGGCTTCAGCCCTTCTCGCATGGCTTCACTGACGAGATGCGCGACGACTTCAGAATCCGTATCCGTCGAAAAAACATGGCCCTTCGCCTTGAGCTCCGCGCGCAGCTCGCGAAAATTCTCGATAATGCCATTATGCACCAACGCGACTTTATCGCTGGCATGGGGATGCGCATTATTCTCGGTCGGCTTGCCATGGGTCGCCCAGCGCGTATGGCCAATGCCGCTGGTGCCAGAAAGTGGATGCGAGGCGAGCTTTTGTGCCAGATTCTTGAGCTTGCCCTCGGCCCGCAGCCGTTCGAGCCTGCCATTCTCGAGCGTCGCTATGCCGGCCGAATCGTAACCGCGATATTCAAGCCGCTTCAGCGCCTCAACCAGGGACGGAGCAACAGGACCCTGGCCAAGGATACCGACGATGCCGCACATGAAGAAAATCCTGCTTGGCCTTCAAAGGAATCCATCCTCCAAAGGGAAATTGAAACGGGCAACAGATCCGGGAAGGACTAACAAACAGCAAGAGCGGTAAAACCGTCACCGCAAGCCCAACAGATCAGACGAGACTTGCACGAGAGTTATGTCATTTTCTATATTTCTCACGAAAGGCCTTAGCCCAACCGGGCTTGTCGATCTGCCTTTCCCGCGCAATGGCGAGTGCATCTTCCGGGACATCATGGGTAATGACCGAGCCCGTCCCGACATAGGCGCCGTCGCCCACCTTGACGGGCGCGACCAGCGCAGTCTGGGAGCCTATGAAGGCTCCAGCCCCGATCTCAGTCTTGAATTTACCGAAACCATCGTAATTACAAGTAATCGTGCCAGCTCCAATATTGGTTTTCGCGCCGATACTCGCATCCCCTATATAGGAAAGATGGTTGATCTTGGCCCCTGCCCCGACCTTGGTGGCCTTGATCTCCACGAAATTGCCGATGTGAACGGCCTCGGCCAAATCCGCGCCTGGCCGCAGCCGCGCGAAGGGTCCGATGATAGCCCCTGCCCCGACCCTCGCTTCCTCAAGATGCGAGAAAGCCCTGATGCGCGCGCCCTCGCCAATGGTGACACCCGGACCGAAAACCACATGCGGCTCGACGATGACATCACGGTCGAGTTGCGTATCGAAACTCAGGAAGATGCTGGCCGGATCGATGAGCGTCGCTCCTGCGCGCATGGCTTTCTCACGCAAACGGTCCTGCAAAAGGCTTTCGGCCCGCGCCAGTTGAACCCTGTCGTTGACGCCCATCACTTCATCCTCGGGCACGATCAGGACCTCAGCCTCTTGCCCGGTATCGCGCGCCAGGGCCACGATATCCGTGAGATAATATTCCCCCTGCGCATTAGCCTTGCCGATTCGATCCAAGAGGCCCAAAGCCTGCTCCCCCGCAAGCGCCATCAGACCGCCATTGCATAAAGTGAGCGCGCGTTCCGATGGATCGGCATCGCGTTCCTCCCGAATGGCAATCAATTGACCTTGTTCGAGAATGAGACGGCCATAGCCTGTCGGATCGGCCGCCTCAAACCCGAGCACCAGGGCTGCGGCTTTTGTCTCAGCCAGCACCGCGCGCATGGCGATGAAGGTTTCCGCGCTCACCAAGGGCGTGTCAGCAAAGACGACCAGCAGATCATCGAATCCTTTCTCCAGGCTTTTACGCGCCGCCAGGACGGCATGCGCCGTGCCGAGACGTTCGGCCTGAATGGCGATCGTGGCATGAGGGATCATCGCGGCGGCTTCCTGAGCGACGCCTTCCTGATCCGGTCCAACGACCACGACAATGTCGCTGACATCGGCTTCCCGCAGGGTCGCGAGCACATGCGCCAGCATGGAGCGTCCAGCCAGGGCATGCAGGACTTTCGGCTGTGCCGATTTCATCCGCGATCCGAGTCCCGCGGCCAAGACGACGGCAAGACAGCGGCGCCCCGATTTGGCGGTTTGCTCGGTCAAATTACTCTCTCCTGAAGCATCGAGCCTTCAATTCGGTCAAAGATCCAGAGCGCCGCATTTGCTTCCCGATTAAAACACAGCACGGCTAGCATAAGGCCATATTGATTTGAAAATATTGAATTCTCAAAAAGCACGACGAACCGTTCGCTCCAGCATCTGATGCGCAAGCTTCGCACAAGGCCGATGAACGAGCCTTTAACCCGAAATTCAGGTGAAAGCGCTAAAATGTTTTCTTCATGCAAAAGCGGTTTGTCACCCATGGGCATGCGGGCTGGAACGCGACCATCGATGTCATATCGGAGATCGGCCGCAAAATTGCCGAGTGAAAAAGGATCATATCCTTGCCGTTTATCGACTATAAAGAGACAGAATCAGCCTCTTCCAGCCTTAGTTTATCGCACCCATGATTGAACGCAGGGATTTCCTGAAATTCACCCTTGGCGGCGTCGCCATGGGACAATTGGCTCCAGGCCTCGGCCGAGACGGGAAGAATACTTCACCTTTTACTCTCGCCAGCAGCGCCAACGCCGAGGAAGCGACAACACCAGCTCCCAAAAGCCCATCCTCCGGCTTTACCCTCGGCGAGGCCAAGCCCTTCGAGCCCGCCAATGTCACGGAGGCCGCCCGCGCGCTTGCCCGTCAAGCCTATAAGCCGCTCCGTCAGCCGCTGCCGGATGTTTTCGCTGCGCTCAGCCATGATCAATACGGCACCATCTATGCGAAGCCGGGCACGGCCCTTTGGGCGGGAGACAATCTCGGCTTCGCGATCGAGCCTCTGCATCGCGGCTTTATCTTCTCCGACCCCATGGAGATCAATATTGTCGAGCATGGCGCCGCACGCCGCCTCGTCTATGATCAGGCTCAATTCGCCTTTGGCAAACTCGCCGTGCCGAACGCGATGGGAGATATTGGTTTTTCCGGGTTTCGGATCTTGGTGCCGCAAGATGCCCAGAATTTCGGGGCGCTCGCGACCTTTCAAGGCGCCAGTTTTTTCCATGCGATAGCCCGCGGGCAGAGCGAGGGCGTGACCGCGCGAGCCCTATCGATCAAAACCGCCGATCCGCGCGGCGAGGAATTTCCGGCGATCCGCGCCATCTGGATCGAAACCCCGACCCTCGCCGAAAATGCCCTGACGCTCCATGCCCTGATCGATTCAGAAAGCGTTGCCGGCGCCTATCGCTTCACCCTGCATCCCAGTGAAGCGACGATCATCGATACGGAATGCACGCTTTTTGCCCGTACGAATGTCGACCGTTTCGGCCTTGCCACCATGACCGGTGCGCATCTTCTCGCGCCCGTCGACCAACGCCATATGGACGATCTGCGACCACAAGTCAGCGAAGTCGGCGGCCTTGCGATGCTGTCCGGCCGAGGCGAATGGCTGTGGCGGCCCGTGGCCAATCGCGAAACCTTGCAGATTTCCGTATTCACGGACGAAAAACCGCATGGTTTTGGTTTTTTGCAGCGCGACCGTGCTTTTGACGCTTTTCAGGATGATTTTCAGCATTGGGAAACACGCCCCTCCCTGTGGATCGAACCGATCGGCGAATGGGCTGCCGGCGCCCTGCAATTGATCGAAATCCCCTCGGATGCCGAGATTAACGACAACATCCTTGCCTTTTGGCAGCCGCGTCAGGCCTTGGCACCGGGCAGCGAGACCTCCTTCGCCTACCGGCAATTCTGGTGCTGGACTCCCCCCGTCAGTCCTCCCCTGGCGATCACCACGGCTTCGCGTCAAGGGCATGGCTCAGCGGCGCGGCGGCGCCGTTTCCTTGTCCAGTTCACAGGCCCCGGCCTCGCCGATCCGCAAAAGATCAAGGACGTGAAACCAAATCTGACCGCCACGCCGGGCACGATCCTCGACATGCGCACATTCGCGCTGCCCGAACGGCAATCCTATCGCATTGTCTTCGAACTGGATCCCGGCACTGAAACCACTTCGGAAATGCGCCTCGTGCTTGAGGTTGCGGGAGTTCCGATCAGCGAGACCTGGCTTTACCGATGGACGCCCTGAACACATTCACCGACCACGCTCATCTGGCCGATCAAACGTTGTGGCAAGATCTCGAGGCTGCCGAGGGAAAAGAGGCGATCCTTTCTTCTCCCTTCGCGGCAACGCCGCCAGAGATGCCCCTCACCATGCCGGCACAAAACCTTGGTCGCTATGATCGGTCTCAACGCCGTTCCTGGCAAAAGAACCGGCCCCAGTTCTGGGTTTGGCTCGCGCGCCTCATCGTTTTCGGCGGCGGCCTTGCCTTAACCGCCTATGGCGCCTGGCAAATGTATCAAGTGGTGAGCCTCGGCGGCGTGACGCCGCTGGAATGGGTCCTGCTCGTTCTGTTCGTCGCCAATTTCTCTTGGATTGCGCTCGCCTTCACCGGGAGCATCGTCGGCTTTATCTGGCTCTTCGTGCGTCCGCCGGCCGATACGCCGACGCCAAAAACGTTGCGTGAAAAGACCGTCGTCGTGATGCCGATCTACAATGAGGCACCGGCCCGTGTTTTCGGCGCCATGCAAGCAATTTTCGAGGATGTCGAAGCCACCGGGCTGGGTCAGGCCTTCGACTGGTTCTTCCTGTCAGATACGACCGACCCCGATATTTTCATCGCCGAAGAACAGGCTTTCATCGCTATGCGCGAGCGGCTTGCGTCGAAATTCGGGTCAGCGCCGCGCCTCTATTATCGCCACCGCCCCAAGAATACAGCCCGCAAGGCCGGTAATATCGAGGATTTCGTCACCCGGTGGGGTGGCCTATACGCGCATATGGTGGTGCTTGACGCCGATAGCCTGATGACCGGCCATGCCATCGTCACACTTGCCGCGACAATGGAGGCCGACCCCGATTCCGGGATCATCCAGACACTGCCCTTGATCGTCAATCGCAACACGTTGTTCGCCCGTTTGCAGCAATTTGCCGCGCGTATCTATGGTCCCGTCATCGCTGCCGGCGTCGCCGCCTGGATGGGGCGCGACGGCAATTATTGGGGCCATAATGCGATCATTCGCATCAAAGCCTTTGCCGGTCATTGCGGCCTGCCGACACTCAAGGGCCGCCCGCCTTTCGGCGGCTTGATCCTCAGCCATGATTTCGTCGAGGCGGCCCTGATCCGCAGGGCCGGCTACAGCGTCTATATGCTGCCTACCCTCGACGGCAGCTACGAAGAATCCCCGCCGTCCCTCATCGATCTTTCGGCCCGCGACCGGCGCTGGTGCCAGGGCAATCTGCAACATCTGCGGGTGATCGGTTCGGCCGGCTTCCATCTCGCCTCGCGTCAGCATTTCGCAACCGGCATCATGGCTTATGTCGCCTCGCCTTTATGGATGGCGCAATTGATCATCGGTATCATTCTGGTGATTCAAGCGAGTTACATTCGGCCGGAATATTTCACCAACCAGTTCACTCTCTTTCCAACATGGCCTGTGTTTGATGCGAAACGGTCGCTCGAACTCTTCACATTGACCATGGCGATCCTGCTCGCCCCGAAATTTCTCGGCCTGATCCTCGCCTTGACACAAGGCAAAACCCGGCGTGGCAGCGGTGGCGCCCTGCCTCTCCTGATCTCCACGTTCTTCGAGATCATCTTCTCGGCTTTGCTCGCACCGATCATGATGCTGATCCAGACCGGCCATGTCATGCATTTCGCGTTCGGCTTTGATACAGGCTGGGATCCGCAGAGACGCGACGATGGCTCGATCCCCTTCAAGGCAATCGTGCGCCGGCATCGGTCCCATGTCGTCATGGGCGTGGTAACGCTGATCGCAGGCTATATGATCTCCCCTTCACTCATCGCCTGGATGTCACCGACCATTGTCGGTCTGTTATTGGCGATTGTCCTGTCATGGAGCACGGGCCTGCTCGGTCTTGGTCTTGCTCTCCGCCGTGTGGGTCTTCTCCTCACGCCTGAAGAACATGACAAGCCTAAGGTCGTCGAACGCGGCAATGTGCTTGGCGAAGAGCTTGCGGCGGCTTCAGGGCACGTTTCCAATGCCTTGACGGTGGTCCATAACGATGCGCGATTCCGTGCTTTCCATTCAGCCTTCCTCTCGTTGGGACCGAAACGCCCCCGAGGGCAGATCACGCCCGAATGGGCGCTCGCCCAAGCCAAACTTGGAGAAGCGGCTTCTCTTGAAGAGGCAGTGAAATGGCTGCAGCCGAAGGAGCGTCTGGCGGCGGTGCAGGATCCGACACTCATTGCCCGTGTGGCCGAATTACCGAAAAAGACATAGGCTAAGACCCGTGCCTCGGCGGCGACAAACTCACCGTTTACGTCGCCGAGAAGTCTTGAGAACTTCGGGAAGCCAAGCGGCAAGCCCCAGGCCGCGTTCAATGTCGCGTCCTTGGAAAGATTAGTTTACGCTCGAAAATAGTGCATGGGCGTCCAACTTCCGCCTCTTCGGCGTCGCCGGGAAAGTCTTCGAAGCCGGTACTGCCATCAGGACATTCGAATAAATCAACCATCGATTGTGCAAATCATCTTCAATGCTCGTGAAAATGATCCCTGCTTCGGCGATATATTTAGCCCTTTCAACCTGACGAATGCTGAGACTATATCAAGAAAAGCGCCCCAACACGTGAGGCGTTCTTTATGAGCGATCGTATGAAAGCATCAAATTCACAAAGAGATCGCCTTTTTGGAGTGGATTTTCAGTGTTTTCACATTGCAACGGATCCGATGTTCTCAGTATGAAAACAAATCCGTAGTCGCTCAATAATAATAAGATGGTTCACAAACCAGACGATCAGGGTGTCAGACAATGACCACTTCGGCTCCGTTTGAACGGGAAGATGGGCTGACACTCAAATTTACCGGCTGGATAGTGGGTGGCATTACCTGGGTGAGCGCGGCCATTTTCGGCCTTTATATCATCGCTTTCTATGGCGGTGCCGTACAGATTGGCCAGCCGGAACGCTGGAACGAACATCTCCCCGCGCTTTTTGACCCGGCTTCTCCAAGCACGGTCATCGCGATTGGAGTTCATTTCGTAGCAGGCACGATCCTTCTGCTGGCAGGCCCGGTGCAATTGATCCCGCACATTCGCAATACTTATCCTGCGATTCACCGTTGGCTTGGCCGCACCTATGTGGGTGCCGGTTTTATCTCTGGCCTTGGTGGCTTGGCTTTTATCCTGATGCGGGGCACGATCGGCGGCCTCCCCATGAATATCGGCTTCGGCCTGTATGGAGCCCTCATGATACTGGCTTCTGTCGAGACCTATCGCCACGCAGCCGCACGTCGATTAGAGCAACACAGGGCCTGGGCAATCCGGTTGTTCGCACTAGCCATCGGTTCCTGGCTCTACCGCATGGAATATGGTCTTTGGTTCGCACTCACCGATCCTATAGGGCATACCAAGACATTCGACGGGTGGTTCGACATAGTGATGTCGTTCTTCTTCTACGTGCCAAACCTTATCGTTGCGGAGCTTCTTATTCGTGGCCGCAATATTCAGACCAATACAATGTGGCACCTCTTCTGCACCGGAATTTTGACTTTATCGACAGTCTTCGTGGCGATTGGAACCTATTTTTTCACAACTCAGTTCTGGGGTCCTCAAATTTTAGCCTGGCTAAGAACACAATAGCCGTACCTTATACCAAAGCTCGCTCCAATCACCTTTGCCGTCCATTTCAAAGTTGCTTTGAAAGGTGGTCAACGAGCATGGACATAATCTTCTTGAAGTCTATCCGGCACATCTGTCAAATGATAAAATAAATATTACTAAGTATACCTGAATATATTGGTCTAATGGAGTGGACGAAGGCATGTTGATTTTCGTGATGTGAGCGCTCGTTGATCTATTTATCGGATATAGGCGGTCAATTTTCATGATCATGTCGTGAAAATCGGTAAAATGTCCTGCCACAATCAGGATATAATAAAGTAACCAGGCTTATGTGGCCAGAAAGCTGCGCATGAGCTGAAAGAGAACTTCGCTCACAGAGGAGGAAATGATTATAGAAGATACACGATACATTCATTCACGAGCATCTTTCTAAATTTACGACTGCAAGTTGAACCAGGCTCCACGTCAGCACCTGATACCAAGCTTGAATTGAGCCTGTTTGTTCCTTCGCTCACCATCAAGAGTGCTCATTCATCTTTCGCACTATTTCGAGTCCAGTCTTCTACGGCATGGTCAGAGCGTCATGTCGTGACCGTGAACATCTGGGATGGATCAACCGCTTCCGAGGATTTGCTATGAACAGCGCCACAGCCCCAATAATGACAAAAGATAGCCCGGGCATTGCCGTAAACCATGAGTCTACACTGCATTTCCTTAGGAAAATTATCTCAAATCCTCTTCAAACGATCCCGCCAGAAGCATTTCATGAGCCACTCGTTTATTCGGATATTGGAGGTAAGCCGAGAATTTATCTGAGCGATCCGGCCATCATCCAGGATGTTTTCATCAACAAGGCCGATTTCATCGTCAAAGGCACAATGGTCCAACGCATTCTTGGGCCGGCATTGGGAAATGGACTGCTGACAACGGATGAAGGCTCGAATTGGCGCCGGCAACGGCAATCCATCGGGCCCGAATTTCAGCATGCACGCCTTCTGGATTTTCAGGCTGAAATGATCAAGGCAGCCGAGCGAACACGAGACAGATGGTCGGCTTTAGGGTCTCAGGCCCAGATCGATCTGCGTCACGAAATGATGTTGACGACATTCGATGTCATAGGCGAAACGATGTTGTCCGGTCGTCAGGAGATGGATGTCTTCGCCATCGAGCAGGATATCGCCACTTATCTGAAAGCGGCCGGATGGCTCATGGCTCTTGAGATCATGCATGCGCCAGCGTGGACGCCATTCCCGGGTCGTCGCCGGAGCATGGCCGCGGCCAGGTCCATGCGACAAGCCGTCGTCGCCATGGTTGCCAGACGTCGCAAAGAGAACAGCCGGCGCGACGATCTCGTCTCTCGTCTCTTGGCGACACAAGATCTTGAAAGCGGTAAATCGATGAGCGACGAGGAGATTACGGACAATCTCCTGACCTTCATCGCCGCCGGCCATGAAACAACGGCGCAAGGACTCAGCTGGACCTTTTATCTTTTGTCACAGCACCCAGAAATCGAAACCAAAGTCATTAAGGAAATTGAGAATGTGACAAAAGGGCAAGCGCTTCGGCCGGACCATATTGCTCAGCTTGTTTATACACGGCAGGTCTTTTCCGAAGCGATCCGTCTTTATCCGCCCGTTCCTCTCTTCACGCGGAAAGTCGTCAAGAATTTCACTCTCGGGGATTTCACCATCCCTGCCGACGCGATACTCATCACCCCAATTTTTGCCGTGCACCGACATACAAGCTTATGGGATCAACCTGACCAATTTATTCCCGAGCGCTTCGATCCGGAGCAAGTCAAAGCGCGGCATCGCTTCAGTTTTCTGCCCTTCGGAGCCGGTCCCCGAACATGTATCGGAAATGCCTTCGCAATGATGGAAGCCGTAGCGATTTTAGCCGTTTTACTGCCGGTCTTTCATTTGGTTTACCGGTCGAGACAAGCGCCAGTTCCGACTCTGCAAGTCACTTTGCAGCCAAAACATAAACTGTATATTCAAGTCCACGGACGGTGAGTTGCTTTTAAGCACACCTGATCACTGGCCTCAGAGACCAACTCTCACGAAGCCTTGCGAAGGGCTCGAAGCGTTTTTCTTCGCCCTTCCGTCTTTTTCTTCTCCCTTCCGTCAAGCCTAACGTCGACCCTCGAGCTCGAGGGTCACTAATCTTGCGAGCAAGGTCGCAGGATAAAGCTGACCGATAATCGCTTCCAAATTGCAGAGGCTCCGAGCCAGAGGATGGATTGGAACAATATCCCCATAGCCGGTCGTGGTCAGCGTAACGAAGCTGAAATAGATCAAATTGCTGGCGAGCAGCGGACTGTCTTCCAACGCAATCCCCGATATCGCTCCTGGAAACAGAAGGCTGACGATAACGAACGCGGCCATGAAGACGACACCGATCAGAAGATAGAAAAGAACGGCGCCAACAATGCGATGATAGGTCACGCGACCTGGTGCGAACACAGCGCGAGCGACAACGAAGCCATATGTCAACGCAATCATCATCCACGCGCCGGCGACCAGGTGGAGATCAATCACTGATGGCTTATGCAGACGCGAGATAATAGCCACGGCGTTCATACAGAACGCGATCGACATTAAGAGAACGGCTATCATGCTGCCAGACATAACCAGCACGCCGACTATCATCAGCAAGACAAGAACAGTTCCAAATATCTCGAAGACGAGGCGCCCAGGAGTCTGGAGCGGAGCAGCAACGAACAATAAAAGCAGCAGGAGAACAGTCAGCAAAGTCAGGATCGGATCGCCGTATCGCTTCCGCAAATGATAGAGCCGCGTTTCAAAGCTGGAGCTCATTGCCAACGTGTCCCTTTACGCAGCAGGCAGGAAATAGCACCGCCTATCAAAGCACCACTTGGATTTTAGACAGGCTCCGATGGAAACGGTTCGCAGGACCTCGTTGAGCTTCATGGCACAGTAAGTCTAAAGCATCAGACCCAAAAATGGCTCCCACTTTTGGGACCAATCTGATGCGTTTTCAGGAACATAGAGCATCGGAGATGATCAATTTGAAAGTCCGATGCTCTAAAGCGCAAAAAATCCGCCCGGGGCTACCGGGCGGATTTTCAATTCATCGGATCATCCTGCCTGCGATTATCAGGCTTGGCTAGCCGCCGCCTGATTCAACGCGGCCTGAGCGGCTGCAAGCCGTGCGATCGGCACCCGGAACGGAGAGCAAGAGACGTAATCGAGCCCAACCTTTTCGCAAAAGCCGATTGAGGACGGATCGCCACCATGCTCGCCACAAATGCCGAGCTTGATGGCATCGCGCGTCTCGCGGCCACGAGAGACACCGATCTTGACCAACTCACCCACGCCTTCCTGATCAATCGACACAAAGGGGTCATTCGGCAGAATGCCCTTGGCCGTATAGGTGCCAAGGAAGGACCCAGCATCGTCACGCGAAATGCCAAGGCATGTCTGCGTCAGGTCATTCGTCCCGAAGGAGAAGAATTCCGCCGTTTCGGCGATCTCCCCGGCCCGCAAGGCTGCGCGCGGCGTCTCGATCATCGTGCCGACTTTATAGGGGATCGTCTCCCCGGTTTCCTCGGCAACCAGCTTAGCCATGGCATCGATCCGATCCTTGACGAGATCGAATTCGGCCTTGCTCACGATCAAGGGCACCATGACTTCCGGCTGGACAGTCTGGCCAGTCTTTTTCTTCGCCTCGACCGCGCCTTCGAAAATAGCGCGCGCCTGCATTTCGGCGATTTCCGGGAAGGCGATTGCCAGGCGGCAGCCGCGGAACCCGAGCATCGGGTTGAATTCGTGCAGTTCCGCCGCGCGATGCTTCAGCCTCTCGGCCGAGACGTCGAGCGATTTGGCAACCTCGGCGATTTCCGCTTCGGTCTGGGGCAAAAATTCATGCAGCGGCGGATCGAGCAGACGGATCGTGACCGGCAGGCCGGACATGATCTCGAACAATTCAGCGAAATCACCACGCTGGATCGGGAGGAGCTTGGCAAGAGCCGCGCGGCGGCCGGCTTCGTTCTCGGCAAGGATCATTTCGCGCACGGCGACGATACGATCGGACTCAAAGAACATGTGCTCGGTGCGGCAAAGGCCGATCCCCTCGGCGCCGAACTTGCGCGCAACGCGAGCGTCTTGTGGGGTCTCGGCATTGGCACGAACATTCATGCGGCGCGCCTTGTCGGCCCATTCCATCAGGACAGCAAACTCACCCGAAAGTTCAGGCTGCAGCATTTGCGTCGCGCCCTTGATCACCTGACCGGTTCCCCCGTCGATGGTGATCATGTCGCCCTTCTTGAAGGTAACGCCCGAAGCGGTCATCGTGCCTTGCGCATAATCGACGCGCACGCTGCCGGCCCCGGAGACGCAGGGCTTGCCCATGCCACGCGCGACGACCGCCGCATGCGAGGTCATGCCGCCACGCGTTGTCAGAATGCCTTCCGACGCATGCATGCCGTGAATATCTTCGGGCGAGGTCTCGACGCGGACCAAGATCACCTTATGACCGGCGCTCTTCAAATGCTCCGCTTCATCAGAGGTGAAAACGATTTCTCCAGAGGCCGCACCGGGAGAAGCCGGCAGGCCCGTCGCGACAATGGTGAGTTCGGCCTTGGGGTCGATGGTCGGATGCAGCAATTGATCGAGCGAAGCCGGATCGACGCGGCCGACCGCTTCTTCCTTGGTGATCAAGCCTTCATTGGCCATATCGACGGCAATCCGCAGCGAGGCCTTGCCGGTCCGCTTGCCGTTACGGGTCTGCAGCATCCACAATTTGCCGCGCTCGACCGTGAATTCCATATCCTGCATGTCGCGGTAGTGCTTTTCGAGCAGGTTGGTCGTGCGCACGAATTCCGCGAAAACCTCCGGCAGGGCGGTTTCCATCGAGGGTTTGTCGGAGCCGGCGCCGATGCGCGCCTCCTCAGTAATATTCTGCGGCGTGCGGATACCAGCGACGACATCCTCGCCTTGGGCGTTGATTAGGAACTCGCCATAGAGCTCCTTGACGCCCGTGGACGGGTTGCGGGTAAAGGCAACGCCAGTGGCCGAGGTGTCACCCATATTGCCGAACACCATGGCCTGGACGGTGACCGCCGTGCCCCAGCTCGCCGGAATATCGTGCAGGCGACGATAAGTGATGGCACGGGCATTCATCCAGGAGCCGAAGACAGCGCCGATCGCGCCCCACAATTGTTCCTGCGGGTCCTGCGGGAACGGATGGCCGAGCGTGTCCTGCACCTGCTTCTTATAGCCGGTGATGATGACCTGCCAGTCCGCCGCGCTGAGATCCGTGTCGAGCACAAATCCCTTGGATTCCTTGTAGTGCTCCAGGATTTCCTCGAAATGATGATGCTCAATGCCAAGCACCACATTGGAATACATCTGGATGAAACGGCGATAGGAATCATAGGCGAAACGCTCGTCGTCGGCGTTTTTCGCCAGCGCCAGAACGGTCGTGTCATTGAGACCGAGATTGAGGACGGTATCCATCATGCCCGGCATGGAAGCGCGGGCACCGGAGCGAACCGAGACAAGAAGCGGATTTTGATCATCGCCGAAAATCCGGCCTGTCAATTTGGCCACATGCGACAAAGCATTGGTGACCTCACCGGCGAGTTCGCTGGGATAGGCCTTGTTGTTTTCGTAAAAGGCGGTGCAAACCTCGGTAGTAATGGTGAAGCCGGGCGGAACCGGCAGGCCGAGATTGGCCATTTCGGCAAGATTGGCACCCTTGCCGCCGAGCAGATTGCGCATTCCGCCCGCTCCCTCGGCCTTACCGTCTCCGAATGTATAAACCCATTTCCCCATTTCGGAATCTTCCCTTTATCAAAGGTGAATCGTGCAAGGTATGCCCTCACGAATCTCTTGCATTCGTGAACGATTGATCAGGGTCTTCTCATGTTCGAAGACTTCGTGGAAGAAGGATCATGGATCGGAGACCAAAGATACTGGCTCTCAAATCCAGATCCCCCGCGTGGCAGACCTTATGTGAAATCTTGTTTTTGTTGTGCGGTGAGAACGCTTTCACAGGAACGGCTCACAGCAAGGACAGGCGGTGAGCGTGGCGCAACCGCAATCCAATGGCGATCCAGCCGGCCCCCCAAAACAAAAGATCGAGGCCGAGCAGGATCCCGAGAATGAAATAGCTGTTGGCGGGCCAGCCGACGACGATGAGAATGCCGACGAGAGCAGTCAATACACCCGCCAGAAGGACGGGTCCGCGGACCTCGCTTTCTAGCCGAAATGCAAAATAGATCCTCACAAGGCCAGTGGCGATCATGCCTGTTCCAAGCAGGAGAGTGAAGAAAGCGGCCGCCATCAAGGGCTGCGCAAGAGCTAAAGCGCCGACGACGATATAGCAAAGCCCAGCCACGATCCAGAGGAAGAAATGGCTCCAGAATTTGGCGTTCAAGCCGACTGTGATCTCGGTCCCGCCGGCGATGATCATGAAGATCGCGATAATATAAACCGAGGCGATGGTTGCGGAAAAGATGAGGGCCAGAGCGATAAGACCGAGCAAAGCGCTCAAGGCGCCAAAAGCAACGATCCATCCCCAATGGGAGCGCAAGACGACGATCGCCCGGCCGAGGCTCGGGGGAAGTTCCAGGGGAGAGGGATTTTCCGACAATGACATGTGCTTGCCCTCCTTCTCTCATGCGTCCGATGATCCGGAAATGCGCTCACGGCAGAATGGTCCCGCGAGAATACGGCTTTGCACATTTTTCGCGCGCACCAGCATCTCTCTGCACGAATAAAGTGCATCCTGATCGATGGACTAGAGTAGAAAACCTCCATATGGACGAACATCACCCTCAAAACTCACTTTGCCAAACGAACAGAGTTTGATGGTGAAAATACGTCAAATATCAAAAATGCATAACTTGCGATGAGCCATTTCGCTTTAGCAGACGGAAAAATAAAGCGAAACAATAAATCGCGGAGCTGGCTCGATTTAGTGTCATCTGAAACGATGAGGACCAGGCCGGAGCTTCATTTTGTCGCTTCTCACTCGTTCCATTGCCTCCTTCACCTGTCTCCATCGCGAAACAATTGTCCTGAGCTCTTTAGCATTCACAAATACAACACACAGATCAGGGAGCTGGACCCCGTATCGAAAAACCTTTCACATCCCCTTTCTCAGGGGATTACAAGGGCTTGAGATCTTATTCCACCCCTCTGGGCGAAATCGATCTCAGCGCCAGCAGACCCGCGAACATTGGGATGGAGATCTATAAAATAGAGTTATTTCAAAGATAAAATCATGAATATTAAACAACTGGATCAACTAAGAAGATCACGCGAGGGCATCCTTTCCCCTTTGGGAGGACATCGTCAAATTTTTTTCTCCTTGTTTTAAAAGCACTTTCCTGACTAACCTCATCTACTGGATGAAGTCCGACGCGACAAAAATCCACATCATTTGATATGACAATATCTTACAAAAAGCAGGCGACAGATCCACGAACTGGGAAGGAACGATTCTTTCCTCTTTTGATTTCTTCCCTCAACACCTCCCTGTAAAATACTGATTTATAATATGTTCGTACCTCTGGATTTTCGACATGCGTCACCCAAGTTCAGAAGGGCCCGGGTCCAGCAATTGAATCTGGCCTCGTCAAGATCAGACGCCCTTGAAACTCGATCGACGAGGCCAACATGGCCACCGTTTGGATCAAAACAAAAGTGTGACGCAAAGGTCGCGTATCCTGAAAGAATCGCTAAAAATGGCACATTATCGGCTTGGCTCCATTGCAGGGCCGCTCATGTTTGGTTTACGGGTTGCCATTAATCCCGCGAATAGAAAGCCCCTTTCGGCTTCTTCGCACATTCGGGGCGGCCTTTGCATGGATCGAGGATCGCCCATCACACGGAATTCCTATTGAAGAGGCGCCGGTGAGGACAGATTCGAAGACTCCCCTTCTCGATACGATCGCCACTCCCACAGATCTCCGCCGTTTGAAGGAATCGGACCTGGCGCAGCTCGCTGATGAGTTGCGTACTGAGACGATTGATGCGGTTTCGGTCACGGGTGGCCATCTCGGCGCCGGTCTCGGCGTCGTCGAGTTGACAGTCGCCCTGCATTACGTTTTTGACACACCGCACGATCGGCTGATCTGGGACGTCGGTCATCAGGCCTATCCGCACAAGATTCTGACGGGACGGCGTGACCGGATTCGCACGCTGCGGCGTGCAGGCGGATTGTCTGGATTCACCAAACGGTCCGAAAGCGTTTATGATCCCTTCGGCACCGCTCATTCCTCGACGTCGATCTCCGCTGGTCTCGGCATGGCAGCGGCGACCACGCTTTCGGGTGGCAATAATAATGTTATCGCCGTGATTGGCGACGGCTCCATGTCAGCCGGCATGGCCTATGAGGCCATGAATAATGCCGGCGCCATGCATTCCCGTCTCATTATCATTTTGAATGATAATGAAATGTCGATCGCTCCGCCGGCAGGAGCGCTTTCCGCTTATCTCGCTCGCCTTGTCTCGGGCGGCACCTATCGCACGGTTCGCGAAGCCGCCAAGCAGCTTGGCCGGCATTTGCCGCATTTCATTTATGACCGCGCCCGCAAAACCGAGGAATTCGCCCGGAACTTCTGGGCCGGCGGCACGATGTTCGAGGAGCTTGGCATCTATTATGTCGGCCCGATCGACGGTCATAATCTCGACCATCTGCTGCCCGTCCTGAAAAATGTCCGCGATTTCAAGGAAACGGGACCCATTCTCGTCCATGTCGTGACGCAAAAGGGCAAGGGCTATGCGCCGGCCGCCGCGGCGAGCGACAAATATCACAGCGTCAATACCTTCGACGTCGTCACCGGTGTCCAGACCAAGCCCAAGGCCAACGCGCCGTCTTATACGCGCGTCTTTGCCGATGCCCTGGTCAAGGAGGCCGAGCGCGACGACAAGATCGTGGCGATCACCGCCGCCATGCCGGGGGGCACTGGCCTCGACGTGTTTGGCAAAGCCTTTCCTGAGCGCACATTCGACGTCGGCATTGCCGAGCAGCATGCCGTGACCTTCGCGGCTGGTCTCGCGACCGAAGGCTATCGCCCCTTCTGCGCCCTGTATTCCACCTTCCTTCAGCGCGGCTATGATCAGGTCGTGCATGATGTGGCGATACAGAATCTGCCTGTTCGCTTCGCCATCGACCGCGCAGGCCTCGTCGGCGCCGATGGCGCGACCCATGCGGGTTCGTTCGATGTGTCCTATCTCGGCATTTTGCCGAATATGGTGATCATGGCCGCCGCCGATGAAGCGGAGCTCGTCCATATGGTCGCGACGGCCGCCGCCTATGATGAAGGCCCAATCGCTTTCCGTTATCCACGTGGCGAGGGTGTCGGCATCGAATTGCCGCAAATCGGCGAAATTCTCGATATCGGCCGTGGCCGTATCGTGCGGGAAGGCACGACGGTAGCCCTCCTGTCGCTCGGGACGCGCCTTGCGGAAGCCTCAAAGGCGGCGGAGCAATTGGCGAGCTATGGCATTTCCGTCACGGTCGCCGATGCGCGTTTCGCCAAGCCCCTCGATCTCGATCTCGTGCGGCGGCTCGCCAAGAATCATGAGGTTTTGATCACCATCGAGGAAGGCAGCGTCGGCGGTTTCGGTTCCTTCGTCATGCAGGCCCTGGCCGAGGAAGGCTTGCTGGATGGAACGGGTCTCAAATTCCGCTCCATGGTTCTGCCTGACACGTTCCTCGATCACGACAAGCCGGAAAAGCTCTATGCCCAGGCCGGCCTCGACGCCAAGGGCATTGTGGCCAAGGTTCTCGCGACGCTGGGACGCGAGAACGAAGCCCATCAAAGCCTGATTGCCTGAGACGGAACCAGATCTCCCTTTTTCCGCAAGGATCGCCGCCGAAGCGCTCGCGGCCGTCCTTGCGGCTTTTCGGCGTGATGGCACTGATATTCCATGGCTCTATCTGATCCGTGCACCCTTTGAATATGGCATGGATGAGTGGGTTCTTCGTCTCGTGACGGAAGAGTCGCCGCAGGCCATGTGGGCAAAAAGGGTTCATTTGCGGCGCGACGGCCTTATGCCCGCTCTACCCGTCGAGGCACGCCTCGATACGGTTAGCCCCAAGGATCTTGAGGCTCTTTGCATCGCCGATTATGCAAAAAATGCTGAAAGCTGGCCGATTATTCTCGATGATTTCATCTGGAAAGGCCTATATTTCGATTATGTCCTGATCGCAGGCATTGACGTCAAGCCTTTGAAGACGCCCTTGGCAAAGACCAGGCGGGTGCAGCGCCGCGCGTCGAACGCCAGACCACACCGTGGCAAGCTCTCACACGGCTCCTAGATTTTTTAAATGTCCGGCATGTCAGCAAATCCGTCGAGGCCTCCCCTTTCTCGCGCCAGGCAACGTGCCGATCGCGTGCTGGTGGAGCATGGTCTTTTCGAGAGCCGAGCCAAGGCGCAGGAAGCCATCGCGGCTGGGTTGGTGCGTGTCGAGGGCGAAGTTTTGCACAAAGCCTCGCAAATGATCGATGCCGACCATTATATCGAGGCTTCGGCACCCTACCCCTGGGTCTCACGCGGCGGTGTCAAACTCGCGGCGGGCATCGAGGCTTTCGGCGTCGATCCCCGCAACCGCCTCTGCCTCGATATCGGCGCCTCGACCGGCGGCTTCACCCATGTGCTTCTAAGCCATGGAGCCAAGAAGGTCATCGCCATTGAAGTCGGCCATGGTCAATTGCACGAGACCATCGCCAAAAATCCGCGTGTCGACTCGCGCGAGGGTGTCGATGCCCGAGATCTGCGACCGCAGGATTTCCCCATTCTCCCCTCGCTCATCACCTGTGACGCGAGTTTCATCTCCCTGCACCTGCTGCTGCCCGCCATTCTGGCGCTGGGTGATGATGATGCCTTTTTCATCGGCCTGATCAAACCGCAATTCGAAGCGGGTCGCGGCCATAAAAGCATTATCAGGGATGGCGCGATCCATGCGCGGGTTTGTGCAGAGGTCGAGGAGCATGTTGCTAAACTCGGCTGGCAGAAAGAAGGGATCATTCCCTCCCCCATTACCGGCACCGACGGGAACCAGGAATTTTTGATCGGGGCGCGACGGACAAAGGCCTGATGATCGATCTTTGCGCCCATCTCACCATAGACCGGCTCGGTCAGCGCGGCGAAGGCATTGCCCAAACCGCCGAGGGTCTCGTCTTTGTACCCTATGCCTTACCGCATGAGACAATCATCGCCGAAATCGACGGCGAGCGCGGCCATCTCGCGGAGATTCTCACCCCTTCAACCGAACGGATCGAGGCTTTCTGTCCCGCTTTCACCCAATGTGGTGGCTGTGCTGTCCAGACCCTCGCCATGGCCTCTTATGCCCAATGGAAGCGCGGCCTCGTCGTCGAGGTTCTACGCCATGCCTGCCCGGACACCAAAATCGCGCCTCTCGTTGACGCCCATGGGGACGGCCGCAGGCGGGCAACTCTCCACGCGAGGCTTTCCCTCGAAGGGCAAGCTCCTGCAGGGACAATGCAGGTCGGGTTCATGCGGGCTCGAAGCCACGCGCTGATCGCACTCACTTCCTGCCCCCTGTTCGCGCCCACATTGTCTTCGGCCTTGCCCGCCACCTTGGCCCTGGCCCAAACCCTTGCCGCCCTCCTCGGACCCAAAATCAAGCCTTTCGATTTCATCGTCACCACGACTTTGACCGGGCTCGATATCGATCTGCGCGGCGCCGGTCCGCTTTCAAAAGCGGTCAACGAGAAACTGTCCAGCCTCGCCCTGAAGCTGGGACTTGCCCGCCTGTCCAATCACGGCGTCGTGCTGCTCGAACGCGAGACGCCCTTGGTGCGCATCGGACGCTGGAACGTGGCCTTGCCGCCAGGCGCCTTTCTTCAGGCCACCGAGGCAGGAGAAGCAGCGCTCGCGAGCCGAGTCGTGGCCGCGCTCGCCGGCCGGCGCAAGATCGCCGATCTCTTCGCGGGCCTCGGAACATTTTCCTTGCCGCTCGCGGAAAGTGCGCAGGTCCATGCCTTCGATCTCGAACAAGCCCCTCTCACCGCACTCGCCAAGGCCTCGCATGCGCCGGGCCTGCATCCGGTGGAGGTCGAAAGACGCGATCTGTTTCGGCGTCCGCTCGCCACGGAACTTGCCGGCTATGATGCAATCGTCTTCGATCCGCCACGCGCAGGTGCCGAGCAGCAGGCTCGCGCCCTCGCCGCTTCTGTGGTGCCCGTCGTCGTTGCCGTTTCCTGCAATCCGCAAACTTTCGCGCGGGATGCCTCCATTCTGCGGGCCGGAGGCTATGACCTGCGCGAAGTCACACCGATCGACCAGTTCCGGCATTCCCCGCATGTGGAACTGATTGGCGTCTTTGAACGCCAGCCGCAAAAGAAAAAGCGTCGCCTGTTGGGTTGAAGGACGCGGCCATGATTGCCGACACAAAGCGTTTTATTCCAAGTCTTGATGAGTGAGTCTCATCAAGACTTGGCCCCCGCGACGGCGGGGCGGCGGCTTTCCGCCGAACCTCCTTAATCCGACAGGTCGGGATTAAGGAGACTTGGTATAAAGGTTTTCCGGGCTCGGCATGTCTCTTGATTGGGTTAAACCCTCGTTTTGCCTACAGCCGGACTGGATGAACCATGCTCGATATCGTCGATCGGCGGCCTTCCATCCTTCATATAACATTGCATACGGCGCAATCACGGCGCTCCTATCGGCAGGAGGTGGATGATGCGACCATCGCCTTGCTGCGCCCGCTCGTGCAGGGAGATGGCGATTACGAAGTGCCGATGATTCCCGACCGCAGGTTGAAGGTCACACGCTCTGGCCGCTTGCTACTCGCCACTGTCATGGCAGAGACAAGCATTTGCACCATTGGCATTGCTGACCAAACCGTCGGCGCGCAAAAGCTCTGGCAGATCCTCCATGAAGGCGTCAAACTCGCCACTACTCAGGATCGCGTTCCGGTTTCTCCCTGGTGCGCCATAAGGCTCGAATCCGGTATTGCGGATCATCCGGAAGACGCCCAATGGTTACCGGATTTCGAACGCTGTCTCGCCTGGACCTGGATCGAGCACACACGTCGGCGTGCGTAACAATGACATGATCGGCGTATCCACTCTATCACACAAGCGGCGAATACATTTGTGATCAATAGTCATTTCGCCAGCACTTCAACATCGCGATCGAGCGTCGAGACGACCTTGAAAGTGGTCTGATAGGTTTTGTTGTCGTGCCGCGCGATCGCCACATATTCGCCCGCCGCCAGGACGAGCGAGGGAAAGGCGCCAATCATTTCGCGGATGACGTCACCGCCCGGTGTCAGGATCGTGAAAGCCGTATTGGCCAAAGCCTCGCCGCCGGGATTATTAACAAGCTTCAAGGTCATTTGCGCCGCGCTATGTCGCAAAGTCGCGTCGGTAATCTTGCCGGCCTGAACTTTCAGATCGGCATTGACCACGGAATTGGTCGTATTGACGGCGCCACCCGAAACCGTGTCGAGGATGGTCGAGACCACATGGTAATTGCCTTCCGGCAGGCCAATGACATCTCCTGCCTTGCCATCGGCCAGCACCAGTTTGGCTTCGGAATTACCGCGCTCCGGCACATAGATCGAAATGCGGAGCTTGGCCGGACTGATCGGCGTTTCACCAAGCATGCCGACGATCCGCAAAGCCCCCGCGTTCAGGACAATGCGTTCGCTGAGTGGCGCGCCGGAGAGGACAACCCGCTTAGTCGCGCCAGCAAGACCATAGGCCGCATGAATGAGATAGGGACCATCCGGGAGCGGAAGCGCCGGCATGGCATTGGCGGATTCGACGAGCATCTTGTGGGTGCCATTAGGCTGCGCCGCTTCCTCGAAGATCCGCCAGGTGACACCATGGACGGGCTGCATATCCGTGGCTGTGTAATAGGCCGAGAGAGACAGTGTGGAACGCGATGTGTCCGCCTCACCCGCGCGATTTTGCAGCCGCAATGGAGGGGGGCCGGCCTCAAGGAGCGATTGCGCGTCGCTCTGTGTCACACTGCCAAGAAGACCGAGGCAGGCGAGTGTCGGCATCAGGCGCTTGATCGTGCGCAGTCCATCAATTCTCGGCATGACGATGCAAAATGCCCGTGGCAGCCGCCGTGAGATTAGCGAAGGAGAAAGGCCGGAAGACGAATTCCACCTCATGATGGCCTTCCGGTACCTCGACACCGCGGAACAGAATGTTCGCGTGTAACAGAGGTTGCCGTTCGCCATCGACGCGTACTTCCCATCCGGCATAGAACAGATCATGCAACACCAGCACGCCCGCCTTATCGGTATCGACCGAGAGCGTGACCCGGTTTTCCTCATAATTCGTAATAGCCACATGAGCTTGCGCGGGCAGGCTCGCCGCATCGCGATTGAGCACCTCACCGTCAAGATCGTCCATGCTGTTCTTGTCGATCAGAACCTCATTGGCACGGTCGAAACCCGGCCAGACGGCATCATCGATCGCATCATTGCCGTCGACGGGTTTGACCCGTGTGGCGAAATAGGCGCGCGGCGCCGCCGAACCCAATTTG
The DNA here is from genome assembly GCF_000019845.1 of Beijerinckia indica subsp. indica ATCC 9039. Taxonomy (NCBI): domain Bacteria; kingdom Pseudomonadati; phylum Pseudomonadota; class Alphaproteobacteria; order Hyphomicrobiales; family Beijerinckiaceae; genus Beijerinckia; species Beijerinckia indica. Next base: position 2,066,005 of record NC_010581.1, read on the forward strand.
TAGATATACATATTATCGCCGCCATGGATGAGAGTCGCGTCGCGCGGCCGCGGGACATGGCGGGGCAACTTCTCCAGAGGCCGATCGAGAACGAGATATTCAAGACCAAGCAGGGACGCAAGGCGGCAGGTATAGCCACGGAACGTTCCCGGATAATGGCGCAGGTTAATATCGCTAGCGTTTTCGCCAGGCCCGACCGCACGCTCATATTCATTGATGCGCAAGGGGTTGTAACCGAGCGTATCCTCGAGCTTCAGCATCATCGAAGCATTCTGCCAAGGTCCGCTGAGGCCCAGAATTTCGACGCGGGGCTGTTCGCCTTGCGCTCTTTTGGTCGAGAGCTCATGCCGTAGGCTGCTGATGCCCGCGGCATTGGAGGACGGCATGGTCGCATAGACGGCGTAGCGATCGATCGGTTCGGCATTCAAGGCCGAGGCCGCATTGCGCCAGAGGATCTCCGCTCCGGTCAAGGCAACGAGCACACAGGCCGCCATGGCCCGCTGATGCGGAGAGCGAAACACCGTCAGCAGCAAAATGCCGGAGAGCGCAAAAGCCGCGGCGAGCCCGAGCTGACCAAGGGAACTCGCCAAGTGGCCTTCCTTCGCGGAGAACAGCAAGCCTTGATACAGGACCACGCCAAGGCCGCACAGGCTGACCCCGATGAGCAAAAGCACGAGAATCTTATGCTCGGCGAAGAGTGAACGTGGCAGGCCCCGCATGATGAAATGATGCAGCAGATAGCCGGAGCAAAAGGCCAAGGCGACATTGACGATGAACGTGGCATCGGCGGGCCGGCGATAGAGCGAAACACCCGGCCACCAATCGAAAACGAAGCTGAAAAAGGGCGTATAACGGCCCAGCGCATAAGCAAGCGCCAAAACGAGGGCGAGTGTATAGAACGCAACCCGGCGCTCAAACAGCCGCCCTGCCCCCAGACCGTGCCAGATGAGCAGCAGGCAAGGCAAGGTACCGATGAACAGATAATCGACGGAGCGATCCGTCCAATCGGCAACGCTGGCCGTCGCATAATTCGGCCCCCAATAATCATACCCCACATCCAGCGAGCCGAAGAAATTGGGAACGAACATGGTGACGAAATTGGCGGGATCGAGCGAGCCCGCCGCCGCTATGCCGAACGGAATGCCCGGCCGATTAGAGGTGCCAAGAAACTGCAAAGTCAGCAGGATCGGCACGATGAGCAAGGACAGAAGGACAAAGCCGGCGACAAACAGGACGCCAAGACGCGACCGCAGCAAGCCGAAAGGATTGCCGGATTCGATCGCGACGAAAACCAGGCGAAAGGCGAGAACGAGATCGAACAGAAAGGCTACTTGATCACGCCCGACCGACATCAATGCGGCCATGACGCCCAACAAAAGCGCGGCCCGATAGGACCGTTGGGCCAGAGTGGCTTCCAGAGCCCACAGGGCCGCTGGAAAGAAGGAATAGGAAAGGATCATCCCGGTATGTTGCAACCGTGAGGATGCAGCGCCACCCAGCATGAAAATCATGGCGGCGAGCACGGCGGCGGCCGGATGCCAGCGGTAGCGGCGGCAAAGTCCCACAACCGCCAATCCACCAAAACAGAGATGCGCGAAAATAATCGTATCGAATAATTGCATGGAAGCGTCCGGCGCAATCAGCGCGAACAGGACCATGGTGGGTGTGAAAAGCAGCGATTGAGGATCTGCGACCGATGGATGACCGGCGAAATGATAGGGGTTCCACAAAGGGATCCGGCCTTCTCTCAGCGTATCGGCGAGGAAGCGGAACATCGGATAGAAATGGTTCTTGGAATCCCAGGGCACGACCGTGCCGCTCCAGGACCAGCAGGCCAGCGCGAGGCCCGAAAAGATCAGAAGGCTGACGATAGCCAGCAGGGTTTGGCGGCGTGTCCAGGCCGGTGTTTCGATCTCTTCAGCCGATATGTCCGACGCGCCGGGGCGAAGACCAAGACGTTGGAACGGAAAATAGGGGGACGCTGTATCCAGAAGTGACATGAAGGCAAAGTCCGCGTCAGAGCCGGGCACGGCTGAAAAAATCGACAAGACCATTCTCGAGCAAAGCGCACGGGCTTCGCATCAAGACAAAGCGTTTGTTCAATCGGCTAGAGCCCTTTCACGATTCAATGAATCGTGAAAGGGCTCTAGCCAAGGGATGGTTCCGCAACCCGTATTACTTTGGGACATGCGGACAATGAGGTCTCCAAGAGCATCGAAAACCACTTCTGATGGAAAATCGATGATCTATGTTTTATAGGCACATTGGAATTCTTTTGAAAGGGGCATCCTTTCTAAACAAATCCAATGATTAACTGCCTAGAATGCCGTTCCTTTATCGGAACATCTATTTATTGAACGTCCAGGGAAGAATGCAAGTGAGACATTCTTGATGTCCACGATGGGAGCTCCAAGGGGGCCACGCCCTCGCGGAAGTCACTTTATTTACCTGATAAGGTGACGGTTTTACGGCAACTTCCTATTCTTTCCGCCGTGGGTGGACCATAAACCTGTCTCAGATTATGTCCCGACATCCTTCTCCAAAGCCGGTGAACCCGTCATGAACGATATTCTCGCATTGCTCAAAACCCGCCGCTCGGCGCCGGCGGCCACTCTCAAGGCGCCAGGACCCAGCCCGCAGGACATCAACGCTATGCTGGAAGTGGCGGCCAGGGTTCCAGACCACGGCAAGCTCGCGCCCTGGCGATTCATTGTGTTCGAGGGCGATGGACGTGACAGGGCCGGCACCCTTGTTGCCGAAGTCTATGCGAAAGCCCATCCAGATGCCGAGGCCGGCCGTATCGAGACAGAATTGAAGCGATTCTCGCTAGCGCCGCTGGTGATTGGGGTTGTCTCCTCCGCGGCGGCGCATCCCAAAATTCCCGAATGGGAACAGGTTCTTTCGGCCGGCGCGGTCTGCATGAACCTGATCATCGCCGCCAATGCCTTGGGATTTGCCTCGGTCTGGCTATCGGAATGGTATTCCTACGACCGCGAGGTTCTGTCCCGAATGGGGCTGGCCGAACACGAAAAAATCGCAGGCTTCATTCATATCGGCTGCGCGGCTGGGCCACGCGAGGATCGTCCGCGCCCGAATCTGACCGAAATCGTGACGCGTTTTTGATGCGGATATTCTGATGGAAGGTGACTGACGCTTAGAGCATCAGACCCAAAAGTGGCTCCCACTTTTGGGACCAATCTGATGCGTTTTCAGGAAGATAGAGCATCGGAGATGATTCAATTTGAAAGTCCGATGCTCTAGCGTCAGTCACAAACGCGAACGGGGCGCACGACATAGTCATCAATATAGGGGTCCCAGACCTCACGCGGCTCGCGCCAGCAGTGCACGCGCGGTGGCGGCGGAGCATAAGCCGCATAGGGTGGTGGCGGCGGCGGAGCATAAGCCCCTGCAGCGGCGCTGCCGGCGAGCGCACCAAGAGCCAGTCCGCCAATGACGCCAGCCGCAATGGCACCGCCGTCACCCGCCTTCGACGGCGCAGTTCCGGCCAAGGCCAAGCCGACGACGATCCCAGCCACGGCGACGGTCTTAGATAAAGACTTGAATTTCATCGAAATATTCCCCGTCGAAGCCAAATTAGCGATCTGCGACAATCTTTTGGAGATAGTTTTATCGCTCCCATCGCTAATATTTTCTTGCGTTCATATTTTCTTGTCAGCCATGACCGTGGCCTTTGCAAGATAATGGACTACCGAATCTGAACATAAAAGAAACAACCAGAATTTTTCCGGCTTTCGCTTCATATCGGACTCGATGGTCGATGCGCGGGATAATGGTTTCGTAATACGGCAAGGGTACGGCAGCAGACCCGGCCAAAATCGCCGCGAAGTTCCACTATTTCCCGCTTATATGCACTAGAAAAGCCGCCTCTTTTCTAAGATGGCAGCTTATTTATCAATTACTTAGGTAGCTTGTTCAGTGGTGCCGGTTGCAGGAGTCGAACCCGCGACCTACTGATTACAAATCAGTTGCTCTACCAACTGAGCTAAACCGGCGACACGAAATAGCGCTTTTATTCTACCCAACACGGAAAAGGCTAGGGATATTTGGATCGCTTTTCCAGAGATGATTCATTTCCAAACGAACTGCCATCACCGGCGAGAATTTATCATCTCAGCGTGCATTTCACAATGCCTGGCCCAGGTCTGAAGGGTGCAAACATCGGGATTTCGGCTCAGTTTTGGTGAATTGACCCCTTCATAACATCTGGGGAGCGCAAGCCTCATAAAAATCACGGCCGCGAACGCTTATTAGCGTCCATGACGCTCCCGAGTCGAGAAGGGAGGATTTCTGGCTCATTGTAGCTGATCTAAAACCAAGATGAGACAGCAATCCCCCCCGACTGCGGGAAGGCTTGGCGAATGTCAGAAATGCGCGTCGATGTCGACGACATCGATGAGCTTGTGATTCACAAATTCCGTGAGTCCGAGCCCGATCAGTTCGCGGCCGTAGCCGGAACGGCGAATGCCGCCGAACGGCAGGTCAGCCTCGACCTTGGTCGGGTGGTTAACGAAGACCATGCCCGTTGAAACGCGCTTTGCGACTTCCGCACCATGTGCCGGGTTCCCCGTGAAGACCGACCCACCGAGACCAAAGGGCGAGTCATTGGCGATGCGCACGGCATCATCCTCGTCCTTTGCCCGGAACAGCATCGAGACGGGGCCGAAAAACTCCCAATAACGGGCAGGATTATCCTCGCCGATATCGGTCAGGATCGTCGGCTGGACAAAGGAGCCTTGGTTAGGAACCGGCGGGCCAACCTCCTCGGCCTTTGCACCGAGCTTGACGGCCTCGCGGATCTTATCCTTCACCTCGTCAGCGGCGCCCTTCGACGATAGCGGCGCCAGGGTTGTTTTCGCATCAAAGGGATCACCCGCAATCAGGCCAGCCACACCCTTGCGATACCGGGTCAGGAAATCGTCATAGACCGGATCGACAATAATCATCCGCTTCGATGAGACGCAGACCTGCCCGCCATTCCAGTGGCGGCCGAATACGGCCCATTTCGTGGTCTTTTCCAGATCGGCATCCGCCAGCACGATGAAGGCATCAGCGCCGCCGAGTTCGAGCGTCGACTTTTTGAGTGCCTTGCCAGCCTGCGCGGCCACCACGGCGCCCGCCCCTTCCGAGCCGGTGAGGGCCACACCATGAACGCGATCGTCATTGAGAATGAGTTCGATTTGCGAGCGGGTCGCGTAGAGGTTTTTGAACGCGCCCGCCGGCAGCCCAGCTTCGGCCATCAGCTTCTCGAAAGCGGCCGCACTTTGCGGCACGTTGGAAGCATGTTTCAAGAGAAGCGTATTGCCGGCCGAAAGCTGCGGCGCGAGAATGCGCGCAATCTGGTAATAGGGAAAATTCCAGGGCTCAATGGCGAGCAGCACACCAAGCGGCTCATGGACCAAAAGCGCATCGCCCTCGGCAGGATCGAGAACGGGAAGTTTCTGAGGCTTGAGCAACTCCTCGGCGTTGCGGACATAATATTCGAAGATTTTGGCCGACAGCTCGACCTCGGCCTTTGCTTCGCCAATAAGCTTGCCCATCTCAAGCGTCAGAAGGCGTGCATAAGCGTCGCTGTCACGGCGCAGGATGTCAGCCGCCTTTTGCAGAATGACGCCCCGTTCGGAGAAGGACGTCAGCCTCCAGCGCAGGAATGTGTCATGCGCCTTGCCGATCGCGTGGCGCACTTCATCGTCAGTGGCCTCGGAGAAAGAGGCAAGTGTCTGTCCAGTATAGGGATTGACGCTTTCATAAGCCATGGATCAGTCTCTCATTACGAATATTGCGCATATTGGCCGGCTGGCCCCGTTCCTGACGCGCAATCCTTCATGGCAGGAACGACCAACGGGTACGGCCGGGAGCTTCTACGCTCCCTCCGCAGCCTTGCCCGGTCTGGTACAATATGCAATTAACTTTAGCGTATGCTCTGCAGAATCTCGGCGGATTAGTCTTAGCGCGTGCAACGATGCTTGGCTGCAAATCAGCGAAGAGACTCTGAATAGGCGCTGGGTCGATCATCTGAGGCCTCCTCAGTATATCTGGACCCAATCAGCCTTGCGTGGCTCAAAACCACAATTGATTTTGCTTTCCCAACGCAAAATCAATGCTGTGAGCGGTTTTAAATGGAAGCAGATTTTAAAAAATCTGGCTTAGGCCGGGATGAGCTGTTGCTTGCAATAGGCGTCGAGTTCCCGTTCGACGGCTGCCTGCCGTTCTGATGCGAAGCCTATATAACCGTCCGGGCGGATCAGGAAAACGCAGGAGCCGTGGCTCAGCGCCACACCTCAAAGGCCGAGCGGCCGGCGTCATCGGACGGTGGCGCAATGTCTACGATTCGATCAGGTCACCCTATTCGGCAGCGCGAGCGTTGAGGCGCGTATCGGCTAGGACGCTCTCGACACTGTATGCAACCAACAGCACCAAACGCAGAAGGTCGATGACGCAATAAAGACGGGGCTGGTAGACTCTCTTGCGTCCGTTTCCGCGTGACGCATTGTCATAGATCACCACTACGGCCAAAAGACGATAGAGCCACGTGCTTCGTCACACTGACCAACGCGCGCAAAATCATCGCATCATAGTCCGCGTAACACCGGATGCCTTACCCATGCAATGCATCCCCCCAGTTCGGCATCCTGTGCCCCCTTCCTGACAGAAGATACCTTCCGAAAATCATACATGAGTCAACACGGAACGGAGTTGGTATCAGTTCGTATGCCACTCCGACATTTTTTATTGAACATATTCCGTTTTTAGTTTCTTTTATATTATGTGTAAAAATACAATCCAGATTTGGATGCGCTAAAAATGACCGAGGCCGATAGAATAGATTCTGAATGGATTGCTTTAAATGCGTTCAGAGAGTTAACTAAAATCTCTACAAAAGGTGATGGAAATAAAGCAACTTACAACAATGCCCTTGAACTCGGCGGGGAATTATACCCTGAACTTTTAGGAGCGGAATCAAGCATACTACGACGAGCACGAGAAAGTGATACAGCAAAAGAATATCGTCAGCGTGCAAAACTTAAGTCAATCAAAAATAGAGTTGATGTAGACCCCGTCTCCCTAATAACAGAAGACATAGACGAATTAAAAGATTTAATCGAAACATCAAAAATCAATAAATCCGAAAAGACACGGACAGATCAATTAAAAAATAAATTGAAAATTCTTATTGAAGCTAAAAAAGAATTAAATCCTGTTGCCCACAGCGAAAATCAACTAATTTTTCGTGATTCTCTGTCTGTAACTAGAAAAGTTCCAGCTCTAAGATCTGGGAAAGCTTATCGTGACTTTGAGCTTCCGGATGGCAACACTCTCCGTGTCCGAGTTCTACATCCAGACAAACCTGAACATATTACTGGAGCCGATATAATTTACGAGAAACACAGCCCAGAAAAGGAAATTGCAAACATAGTTGCAGTCCAATATAAGCTATGGGAAGAAAAGGCTTTGTATCTAAATGATGAACGGATGAAAGAACAAATCTCTCGACTCAAAAAATTCGCTTGCACCAGCGGTATTTGTACCAACAATTCCATAAACACTTCCTACCGTTTTCCCTTCTGCGCCGGATTCCTCAGGCCAACGTATAAGCTCCAGCGTTCCGATCAGAGCTTTATATCAAGCGGAGAGCACCTTCCAATATGTAAAATTGATGAATGCAAAACCATAGGAATACGTAGTGCAGAATTATTAGAGTATAAAAAAATTCGTAGCATATCACTTTCAAGTGAATTATTTGAGAGTCTATTTAACGCCGGAAAAATTGGATCGAGAGATTTGACCTATGAAGAATTGAGCAATTTATACAAAAAAAATCAACTCAGCTCTGAAGATGATACTCTTATTATTTACGCTCAAGAATTTTAATACGATAATGAGGCTGTGCATGGGTAAGTGGATACAGCGCGAAGAATCGCGACGCGCGCTGGACGATTATTCGAAGGGCTGCGTAAGCGAATTACACCAGGGCCAAGCTGCAACCAGACGGTACGATGCCTCCGGCTGATCTCGCCATTCCGGCTTGCGGCTACAAAGATCTTATCTCCATTGATCACGCCCATAGCCTGATCCGGACATGGACGGCAATTGATGCCGCGGCACGTGATGGCGCCCGCCTTGCGGATATTCTCGATGCCGGCAATACGGCGAGTGACGTCTTTGTGGATGCGGCCTATCGTTCGATCAAGAACGAAGAAATGCTCAAGGAGCGCGGTTTTGTCTCTCGCATTCAGGTCGGATGCTGTCGGGTCCCAAGGATCGTGTGATAACGCCGGAATCCGTTGCAGAGGCTATGCGCGCCTATGCGGAAGGGACCACCGGCTCAACTATGAACGCCATGCCAGCGCGGTCGGCTGGCATGGCGGAACTGACGAAGCTCCGCAAGGAGCTGAAGCAAATGCTGGCCCCCTGGCAACCGCCTCTGGTCCTGCCATTTCGTCAGCTCAGATCGAACGCTCGCTGGCCACGGACCACTGATGGCCGAGATCCGACCATTTCGTACCAACGGCGAAGATTGGGGAGCCGCGCCCACGCGACCTGCGTTTCGACCGATGCCGCGATCGTAAAGGCCGCGATGTCCGCGATCGAGAAGGCGTCGCCCGCCATGTATTCGTCGGTCTCGACATAAAGGTCGGCTGTCTCGAGCGTCGTGATCATGCGCTCAATCAGTCGTGCGGCACCGTCGGCGATCCCCTGGTTCTGCAGGAAGAAGCTAGCGTGGGCGGGACCAATCACATCGGTGAGAAAAAAGAAGAACCGCTCATATGCCGTAGCGCGCGCCCGCTCAGTGTGAGGGAGTAGCCGCCCCGGGACTCGTTCGGCTGCGAAGAGCATGATCGCATTCGACTGGGTGAGCACAAAATCCGGTTTGCCGGGCCGGTGCTCGACCAGCACCGGCACCTTACCGGCTGGGTTCAGTGCGAGGTGACCGGCACGGCGATGCTCGCCTCCCGGCAGATCCACGAGGCGAACCGTATAAGGGAGGCCGGCTTCCTCGAGGGCGATCGCGGACCGCGTGCAATTGCCTGTCTGGGAACCGTAGAGCTCTAAGATCGCGTCCATCGCATCCACCTGCCGATAGTGTTCATTCACAAAGAAATCGTCTAAAGCCGCAACAGAATGCCAGTCCATGTCGATCCCGCTGTTGCTAACGGCGACGACATGAACTGCATTGTCCTGGCTGGTGGATGTTCGACCGGTGTCAGGCGTCCACATCCGTCGCATGCGCCAGCTCCTTCTGGGCTTCGAGGGTCGCCAGGCGCTCCGTCAAGGCTGCATGAACGAGGGCATAGGCATCACTGCCGAGAGTGAGCCGCTTCGGCGCCGGGCTTTGGTCCGCCGAGGCAATGATCGCCGAGGCGATTTTGTGAGGGTCGCCAGGGAACATCGCGAGGCCGGCGGAGGCCACAATCCGGCGGAAGTCGCCGACGGGGGTCTGGTCATAGACGTCCAGGATCTGGCCCGCGTCCGCGCTCGAGCCCGCGAAATTCGTGCGCGAGGCGCCGGGCTCGACTAAAGTCACCTCGATGCCGAACGGGGCGATTTCCGGGATCGTGCCTTCGAAGAAGCCCTCAATGCCCCACTTGGTCGCGGCATAGACCCCCATGGTCGGATAGGCCGCCTGGCCGACCGACGACGAGATCTGGATGATCCGCCCACCGTTCTGGCGCCGCAGGTGAGGGATCGCCGCCCGGGCAACCTGGATCGAGCCCGTGAGATTGGTTGCGATCTGACGCTCGATCTGCGCGTCGGCAACCTCTTCCGCCGCGCCGAACAGCGCATAGCCAGCATTGCTGACGACGATGTCGATCCGTGGCAGCTCGGCGAAGGCGCGGTCGATGACGCTGCGCACGGCCGCCCCGTCCGTGACGTCGAGGACGCCGACCCAGAGACGCTCGCCATAGGTCGCGGCCAGATCCCGCAGCGCGTCCGGCTTGCGGACCGTAGCGGCGACCCGGTGCCCACGCTCGAGCAGAAGCGCCGTCAGCTCGCGGCCGAAGCCGCTGCTGGCACCGGTGATGAACCAAGTCTTCGACATGGGGAAAATCCTTTCGGTTAGGTAGGGCGCCGTGGCGCGGCGCCGGCGATTCACGGGCTCAGATTTCGGCCCGGTCGAGGAACAGGTTGGTGTGCTCGACGAACAGATGGGCGTACTGGAACAGCGCGCCATGGCCCGAGTCCGGGTAGATGATCAGCTCCGCCTTCGGGATCGCCTGCGACAGGATGTAGGAGTTGATCGTCGAGACCATGATGTCGTCGTTGCCGTTCGCGACCAGGGTCGGGTGCAGCAGCGTGCGAAGCCGCGCCAGATAGTCGGTGTGGGAAGCCGCACGGCCCCATTCGCCGAGCGCCTCGCTCTGTGCCTGCAAGGTCTGCATAGAGGCGCCAGGATCGAGGTCGACGGTGCGCTCCGCATTGCGCGCCGTGAAGCGGGCGGCCTCGGTCCGGCCGTTTTCGGACTGGGAGAAGAACAGGAACGGGCGGGCCGATTTCGGGTCGGGGCCGGCCTCGGTCAGTGCCTTGACCACGTCGGGCTTCGGCTCCTGCATACCCTCGCCGCCGCGCGGCCCAGTACCAACGAGCAGGAGCTTACGCACGTCATCGGGATAGAGAAGTGCGAGCTCCTGGGCGACCATGCCACCGATCGAGAAGCCCAGCACGTCGACCCGAGCCAGGCCCAGCCCATGAATGAAGGCATGCACGTCGGCCGCCATCGTGGCGATGCGATCGGGCGTCTCGCCCGAAGAGAGGCCCACGCCACGATTGTCGAACAGGATGACCTCCCGTGTCTCGGCCAGGCCGTCGACGAGCAGAGGATCCCACCAGTCCATCGTCGCGATGAAATGGGGCAGCAGCAGGAGTGGCGTCCCGTTGTGCTTGCCGAAGCGCCGGTAGGCGTAGCGCACGCCATTGACCTCGACGAACTGATTTCGGGCCGTGTTGTGCGTGGTCATAATCTTCTTCCCTTCATGTAGTCGCATGCTTTAGCCGCTAGCATCGTCATGCGGATTGACCGCGGCTGGGCGGAGTGAGAGCGGCAGGAAACTCAATCTTCCCGCGAACTCGTTGCCACGTCGCCGACGACCATCTGTCTCAGTCCCTGCCGCAGCTCCGCGACATTTTCCGCGCCGTTCAATTGCTCGAATTGCCGTTGTGCTTCGCGCCAGAGAGGAGACGCCTGGGCGTGACGACGCCGACCCTCCTCGGTGAGTTCGACGAGGCGGCTCCGCCCGTCAGTGGGTGACGGCCGGATGCTGATCAGGCCATCGCGTTCCAGAAAGCCAAGCATTTTCCCCATCGCCGTCCGCTCGATGTCGAGCCGTTCGGCGAGGGCATTGACCGCGGCGCTCCCCACCTCGTTCAGGGCCGCGAGGATGAGGAATTGCGTGATGCGCAGACCCGCCGGCTCAAGCATGGCATCGTAGAAACGGGTGATCTGTCGGCTCGCCTTCCGCATGGCGAAGCAGTTGCACTGATCGATCCCGAGCGGTTGGCTGATCGGCAGCATCTCTTGTCCCTTTCAATGTCATTGTTCACCCAACCCCGCGCGTCACGCGAAGGCGCTGCGGTACTTCTCGATGAAAGCCGGCACCGACAGCGCGGGCGTCCCGGTGATCTTCTCGACGTTGTCGTTTGTGCCGGCGAAGATCCCGTCCCGGTAGTTTTGCGCGACTTCGACCAGGTGCTGCACCAGGAAGGGCGGGAACTTGTAGAGGTTTTCCATCTTTTCCTTGAACGCCTCGATCGATGTCGGCGCGTATTCGATCTTCGCACCCAGCACCTCGCTCATCGCAGCGGCGATCTCGGTATGGTTCATCTCGACCGGACCGTGAAGCGTGTAGATCTTGCCCTCATGGCCTTCTGGATTGGCCAGGATGTGAGCGATGACCCGGCCCTGATCGTCCGAGCTGATCGGCGCGTGGCGCCCGTTCTCGAACGGGAATTCGATCTTCTTCTTGGCCCAGATCTCCTTGGCGAAATGCGGGTAGACGAGCCAGTCGGCGAAGAAGGTGGGGCGAAGATGCGTTGTCGCGACACCTGACCAATCGAATACGCGTTCCGACACCCAATGGTCCTGAGCCGCGTGGCTTGCCGATTCCCGCCGCGCTGAAATCTGTGACATGTTGACGATCGCGCTCACGCCCGCCTCCTTCGCGGCCTGGGCAAAATAGGCGGCGGCGCTGATGATGCCCGGTGCGATCGGGTGCAGAAAATAGGCTGACCGGATGCCCTCCATGGCCGCACGGATGTCGTCGATGGCGGTGAAATCGCCCACGGCGATCTCGACCCCGCGCGCCCTGAGAGCGGCCGTCCGCTCGTCATCTGACCGCACATAAGCCCGCACGCGCCTGCCCATCTTGAGCAGTTCGTCGATCGCGGCCCCTCCGGTGCGGCCGGTCGCACCGCTCACAAGAATCTCAGCTTCACTCATGGCTTCGCTCCGTTGGAAACAAGAGCATATGCTCTTATAAATGCAAGATAGAAGCATATGCTCTTATCGTCAAGCCATTTTCCCGCCCGTGGTGCATTTGCGGTTTCTGAAACGCTAAGGTCTTTCCAGCTGGCGGTATTGGCAGCAACAGATCGACGGGCCGGCCAGTCGGCTGGCAATGCCCAGTTGCCAGAGGCCGTCGCTCAGGCGGCGCTCGACGCCAGGACGCGAGGGGATATGATCATTGCTCCAAGCGGCCGGCGTGATTGCCGCGGAATGTCGAGTCTGTAAGCGTCACCAGTTCTGTCTGCTCGCGCGCGTACCGCACCGGCGGCAGTCCGACATGGCGGGTGAATGCGACGCTGAATGCGCTTGCGGAGCCATAACCGACGCGTTCCGCAATTTCGGCGACACTCCCCTCGTTCTGCCGGAGCATGTTCTTTGCCAAGGCCATGCGCCAGGCGAGCAAATACTCCATCGGCGCGACTCCGACTGCGCGGTTGAATCGCTCGAAAAACGCTGACCGAGAGAGCGCCGCCTCCTTCGCCAATTGTGCGACCGTCCACGCCCTGGTTGGACTCTCGTGCATCCGTCGTATCGCGACGGCAAGGCGCTCGTCGGCAAGCCCGCGCACGAGGCCGGGCGACACTTCAGTGCCCGCCGTTGAGCGGAGCGCTTCGATGAGGAGAACCTCGATGAGGCGGGCGAGGATGATCTCGCGCGCCGGGCGCCATTCGCGGAACTCGTCTCTCACGAGCTGCACGAGGGTAGTGAGCCGTGGCTCGCCACGCACATGTACGAGCTGGGGAAGCAGCGACACCAGCAAACCTGCGTCAGGGGAGCCAAAGCTGCAGTGGCCCGCCAGCATCCGCAGGTCGGCCGGGCCCTCCTGGTCGCCGATCCTGAATTCGCCGGTCGCCAGCGCGACAGGCAGGGTTTCGGGGGTGTCTTCTGCGAAAGGTGCGAGGCTGGACATCCCGACACCATAAGCCGCCGGGATCAAGACGAAGTCGCCCGACCGGAGCTCGATCGGCTCGCGCCCGTCGAGCACAAGGCGGCACGCGCCCTCAAGGACCACGCAGTAGAAGGGCTGCCCGGCATCCGAACGGCGGACGTGCCACGACCCGGCACCGACAACGGCCTTCGAGAACCGGGCGGCCGGCTGGAGCAGCGTGACAACCTCCGCGAGCGGGTCGACCATATCCGGACTCCTGCAAACGAATCTTGGACTTTTGATTATAGAAGGTCCGACTGCAACGATCTATCGTCTTGGTATGGCAAACCACTTCCAAGAGACCCCATGAAAACCATCCTGATCACCGGATGCTCGTCCGGCTTCGGACTTGAAATCGCCAAATACTTTCTTGAGCGCGACTGGAAGGTCGTCGCCACGATGCGCACGCCACGCGAGGATATACTGCCTCGTTCCGAGCATCTGCGCGTGCTCACGCTCGACGTCACCGATCCGGAGAGCATCCGTCAAGCCGTCGAGGCTGCGGGGCCGATAGACGTTCTCGTCAACAACGCGGGCTTCGGCGCGGCATCGCCCTTCGAGGTCATACCAATGGCGACAGTGCGCGAGCTCTTCGAGACCAATACCTTCGGCACGATGGCCGTGACGCAGGCGGTGCTGCCCCAGTTCAGGCAACGCAAGGCCGGCGTCGTCGTGAACGTCACGTCGAGCGTGACCTTGAAATCGATCCCTCTGCTCGCTTCGTACACGGCAAGCAAGGCGGCGGTGAATGCATTCACGGAGGTGCTCGCGCTGGAACTCGAGCAGTTCGGCGTGCGTGCGCGCCTCGTGCTGCCAGGGCGTTCGCCCGAGACCCGTTTCGCCGATAACGGCCACTCCCGCATGCAGGGCCTCGACCACGAGGCCTATGCCGACCTCGTGAAGAGCCTCTTCGCGAGCTTCGCCGAGCCGGGACCGATCACGCACGCGCAGGATGTGGCCGAAGCGGTGTGGCGCGCAGTGAACGATCCATCGAGCCCCATGAGAATCCCCGCTGGCGCTGACGCCGTGAGCTGGGCCGCGTCGAGCTGAATCCGGAGCCGGCTGGCCGACATCTCGGCACCAACGAAAGGATGTGGGCGAAACCTGCCCAACCACGACGCCGCCGCTAAAACAATTCTCTCGTACGGAGGTCCATATGCAGGACAAGCGCGTCGCCCTGGTCACCGGGGCTAATCAAGGAATCGGTCTTCAGATCGCGAAGGATCTCATCGCGCACGGCTTCACTGTGCTGGTCGGGTCGCGCAACCTTGAGCGCGGCGAGGCTGCGGCCAAGGAGGTTGGGCCGGACGCCCACGCGCTCCAGCTCGACGTAACGGATCAAGCGTCGATCGCCGCAGCGGCGGAGTGCATCCGCACCGAGTTTGGCCGCCTCGATGTGCTCATCCAAAACGCCGCAATCTCGCATATGAATAGGCAGCCCGGCCAGTCCGTCGAGGGATACGTAGCCACGACTCGCCCCAGCAACGTATCCCGATGAGATGCGCGCGGTATGGGAGACGAATGTATTCGGTGTGCTTGCGGTCTACCAGGCGATGCTGCCGCTCCTGCGCGAGACGCCGAATGCCCGCATCGTCAACGTGTCGAGCGGCGTCGGATCGCTGACGAGGAACGCGGACCCGGCCTTCCCCTATCGCTCGATCTTCGGTCCCGTCTACCCGGCGTCCAAGACGGCTCTCAACGCATTGACGCTCGCCATGGCGATCGAACTGGAGCCGGAGGGGATCAAGGTCAATGCCGTCTCTCCAGGATACACCAAGACAAACCTCAACGGCTATTCGGGTACGGAAACAGTCGAAGAAGGCGCCCGGGAAGCGGTACGCGTTGCTCTGCTTGACGCAGATGGTCCGACGGGCACGTTCACGCGCTGGAAAAACGACACGATCCCGTGGTGATGTAGATGTGAAAGGCGCACCGACGCCCAACTTCATCTGTCCTGGCACCAGTAAGCAGACAATTCGCTGCCGCATCTCTGTCTGCGAAAGTCCTGCCCCCGACCCGCCTCGGCGGCGGTAGCGCCCTACCCGTCTCTCCTCCTCCCCGCCCGAACGACCGCGCCGAGTCGACGAAGCAGTTCGGCGGTTTGGCGAGAAGGATTGTAGGCCAGGTCATTGTAGCGCGCCGCAGAGTGGTTGCGGGGCACGCGACACTCGATTCTTGCGATTGGTCGAGGGGAGGTGATACCAAAATTAACGGCAGAGCCGCCCGCTTGCGCGCAGATGTCCTGCATGAGCCGCGAGCGGACCGGCCGCCTTGGGCGATCGAAACGTCGAAGTGGACATTCACGCCTCCATAGCGTCGTTGCAACTCTCAACCCCATTTCGGTCGTTCGCGCTGAACCCCGCATGGATAACCTACCTGGATATTCGCGGCCTTCTCAGTCACTCGTTGATGGATCTGCACGTTGTTGCTTTTCTGGCCGCCGTCTGCCGTTACGGCACTATCGCTCGGGCGGATCGGGTGGTATCGTCGGTTACAGTCGGCTGGATCCTAATTGGGGCGCAATCAAAGAACAACTGCAACGGAGGATCGACGTGAACAGGAACTCGATTGCACTATCTTTGAGTCTTCTTCTAGGTCCAACACTGGCGCAAGGGGCAATAGCTCAGAGCGCATCGCCGGCAATCAGTGAGGCGGAGACGCACGCGATCGCGGTGGACGCCTATATTTATTTCTATCCGCTCCTGTCGATGGAAATCTCCCGACAGACGTTCACCAACGTCGAGCCAGGCAAGGTATTCGGCAAAGGTCCGATGAACACGTTCACTAACGTGCCCGAATATCCTCCGGCTGATTTTAAGGGTGTTGTCCGCTCCAACTTTGACACACTGTACTCCATCGCATGGCTCGACATGGCGAAAGAGCCTGTTGTCATCTCTGTTCCGGATACTAATGGACGCTACTACCTCTTGCCAATGCTCGACATGTGGACAGATGCCTTTGCTTCGCCCGGGTGGCGAACAACAGGCACCCAGGCCGGGACCTTTCTTGTGACGCCTCCAGGCTGGAGGCCGGATTTGCGGGACAGGTTCATCGACGAGTTCAAACTTCCGAAAGAGACCCAACGCATTGAAGCGCCGACGCCTTACGTTTGGCTGATTGGCCGCACCAAAACGGACGGCCCGCCGGACTACGATGCGGTCCATAAGATTCAAGCTGGGTATAAGGTCACGCTACTCTCGGAATGGGGCAAGTCACCGAAGCCGGTCGAAGTCAAAATCGACCCGAACGTCGACATGAAGACCCCGCCAAAGACCCAGGTCGACACTATGGCAGCCGGAAAATACTTCGCCTTAGCCGCCGAGGTGCTCAAGCTTCAGCCTCCGCATATTACCGACGAGCCGATGCTCGCCCAGCTCAAGAAAATCGGGATTGAGGTTGGCAAGAGCTTTGATATCAGCAAACTCGACCCTGCCGTTCAGAAAGCCTTGGAGAGTGCACCGGAGGACGCGCAGAAACTGATGGCTTGGAAGCTGCGCACACTGGCCCGCGTGGCCAACGGCTGGGCGATGAACACCGACACGGTGGGCGTCTACGGCAACTATTACCTGAAGCGGGCGATCTTGGCGCAGCAAGGCCTTGGCGCGAATGTCCCCGAAGACGCGATCTATCCGCTCAACCTCGGCGATGCCGAGGGCAAGCCGCTGGATGGCGTAAACAAATACACGATAACGTTTGAAAAAAGCACCATGCCGCCGGTGAATGCGTTCTGGTCGATTACCCTCTACGACTCAGCCGGCTTCCAGATTGGCAACAGCCTGAACCGCTTTGCGGTCAGCAGCTGGATGCCGTTCAGATACAATGCCGACGGCTCGCTGGACCTCTACATCCAGAATGAGAGCCCCGGAAAGGACAAGGAGGCGAACTGGCTCCCGGCGCCCAAGGAGCCGTTCAACTTGCTGATGCGCATGTACGCGCCTAAGTCGGATGCGCTCATCGGTAAATGGAACCCACCAGCGGTTACGAAGGTTCAAGAGCTTCCAATCTTGGGAACGCAGTAAATTTTCAAACAGAGTGCCGAAGCGTTATCAGCGTCGGCGCATTGACTGGCTGATTGCACCGCAGTCGCGAACGCCCGCTCATTGGCGCTTTTTGCTCTTTCCGATCGAAGAGACAAACGGCTGCTTTCCACCCAAGATGGCCGAAGGCACGCCGCCGGCATGATATCCGCTTTCGAGAAACGACCAACTTCGGCTGAGCGACGGAGATGGGCGCGAAGCGGCCGATGGTAGCTGGCCCCTATAAGGTCGGCCTGGGCCACACCTACAAGGTTCTTCGGATCAAGGACCAGTCTGTCAGTAGCGCAGCAAGCTGTAGAGTGGGTTGCGGGGGCACGCAACACCCGATTCTTGCGATTGGTCGAACAGATGATTCCCAGGCTTGCTGCCTAAATGACAGAAACCTGATGCCTCATTGGTCAATTCTTGAGACATTCCTCGACGAAGGACACGAAGGCCCGGGCCTTCGTGCTCGCCATGCGGCCTGTGGGATAGACTGCGGACAGGCTGATCGCCGGCAACGTCCAGTCGTCTAGCGCGGTTACCACCTCCCCCGTCTTCAATTCAGGTGAAAAAGCGAACTCGGAGGCAATCGTCAGGCCGATGCCGGCGAGCACGGCCGCGCGCAACCCTTCGGTTGCGCTGATGCGCACACGGCCGGAAAGGCCGATTGAGGTTTGCTCGGTGTTGCGCGTGAAGGTGAAATCCTCGCCACCGTTATCCCGTGTGTAGATCACTGCCTGGTGTCCGATTAGGTCGCTCGGCGTTTCTGGCTTCCCGTAGCGTTCAAAATATTCGGGCGTCGCCATCACGAGCCGTCGTCGTTCCGCGATCTTGCGGACGGTCATGCCGGGGTCTGTGAGCGGCCCCATACGCAAAGCGACGTCGACTCCCTCTGCCACAAGGTCGATGTTGCGATCCTCAAGGAGGAGATCAACTTCGACGTTGGGATGGGTCGCAAGGAAGGCCGGCAGCTTGGGCACGATGTGCAGGCGGGCAAAACAGACCGCCGCCGAGACTCGCACCCGCCCAGAAAGGCCAGCGGCCGTCCCGCGGGCGGCGAGCACCGCTTCATCGGCCTCCTCGATCGCGCGTCGCGCCCGCTCGTAAAAACTCATTCCCGCTTCGGTCGGCGCCAAGCCGCGAGTCGAGCGCAAAAGCAAGCGGACGCCGAGCCAATCCTCCAGCTGCGCAATCGCTTTGGAAACAGTGGGCTGGCCGATGTTTTGGATGCGCGCAGCCGCCGAAAAGGAGCCGGTGTCCACCACCCGCACGAAAGTTTCGATCGCTAGCAGCCTGTCCAATTATTCATTCCTTTTTGGAATAAATCATATCCAACAGCCGGCCTTCTGCCAATGATCGAGAATGAGCAGGTTAGGCCACAGCGCAGCATGAGCTGCCAGCAACCAGGGTCCCCTGGGGCGACGTCACGAGAGCCCCAGCTGGAGAGTCGGAGAGCTGTTATGTCGAACCTAGCAAAGCTGTTCACCCCAATCAAAGTCGGTGCTTACACCCTGTCGCACCGGGTCGTGCTCGCGCCGATGACGAGGCTGCGGACTATTCAGCCGGGCGATATCCCGAGCCCGATGATGGCCGATTTCTACGGTCAGCGTGCCTCGCAAGGTGGTCTCGAGATCATCGAAGGCGTCAGCATTTCCATCCCCGCCCGCTCCTATCTGGGCGCGGCGAGCTTCTATCACGACGGTCAGGTCGAGGGCTGGAAGGCGATTGCCGACGCGGTTCATGCCAAGGGTGGCCGCGTCTTCATGCAGCTCATTCATGGCGGTCGGCAGAGTCATATCGATATGACTGGCGGCGTCGCTCCGGTCGCGCCTTCGGTCGTTCCCTTTGACGGCGTGGCCTTGACCAAGGACGGCTGGGTGCCGGTCTCTCCGCACCGCGCGCTGGAGATCGAGGAGATCCCGGGCATCGTCGAGGAATTCCGCGTCGCGGCCCAACGCGCGCTCGATGCCGGCTTCGACGGGGTCGAGTTGCACGGCGCCAACGGCTATCTGGTCGACCAGTTCATCCAGGACGGCACCAACAAGCGCACTGATGCCTATGGTGGGCCAATTGAGAATCGCGTGCGTTTCCTGAAGGAAGCGGTCGAAGCGCTTATCTCCGTCTGGGGTGCCGATCGGGTCGGCGTCCGCATCTCGCCATCGGGCGAATGGGGCGGCATCTCGGACAGCGATCCGGAAGCGACCATCTCTTATGTGGCGCAGTTCCTCGATCAATATGGTCTCGCCTACCTGCACGTCATCGAACCGCGCATCAAGGGTGACTCGACCCTCCACGAGGGCCATCCCCCGGTCGCGGTCAAGTTTCTCCGCCCGCATTTCTCCGGCCCGATCATCGCCGCCGGCGGCTTCGATCGTGAAAGTGCGATTCACATCGTCGAAGCCGGTGACGCTGATCTTGTCGCCTTCGGCCGTCACTTCACCTCGAACCCGGACCTGCCCTATCGCCTGAAGCACAATGTCCCGCTGACGCCCTATGTGCGTGATGCCTTCTGGGGCGGCAACGAGAAGGGCTACACGGACTTTCCCGCCATCGAACCCGCCACCGCCGGACTCGCCGCGACGGCCTGAGCCCAAGTGCCAAGCCTCGCCCATCCAAACGGAGATTCACATGTCCCGCACCATCAAATTCTCCAAGGCCGGCGGTCCGGAAGTCCTCGAGTTCATCGAGACGGAAGTTGCGGCACCCGGCCCTGGCGAGGTCCGCATCAAGGTCAAGGCGATCGGCATCAATCGCGCCGAGTCCATGTGGCGGCGCGACGACTATATCGAGCCGGTCCAGTTCCCGGCCGGCCTGGGCTACGAGGCCGCCGGCGTCGTCGATGCCGTGGGCCCCAATGTCACGGACGTCGCGGTCGGCGACGAAGTTAACGTGATGCCGTCCTTCTCGATGAACGAGTACCACACCTATGGCGAGCTTATCCTCGTGCCGGCTTATGCTGTAGTGCCGCACCCGAAGTCGTTGTCTTTCACCGACGCTGCTTCAATCTGGATGATGTTCGTCACCGCCTATAGCGCGCTCATTGAAGACGCGAAGGTGACCAAGGGTGATTTCGTCCTCATCCCCGCGGCTTCCAGTAGCGTTGGACTGGCGGCGATCCAGATCACCAACTACGCCGGTGCGACGCCCATCGCTCTCACCCGCACCTCGGCGAAGCGGCAGCAGTTGCTCGACGCCGGCGCTGCGCATGTGATCGCCACCGAGGAGGTCGATCTGGTCGCCGAAATAATGCGGATCACCGACGGCAAGGGCGCCCGCGTTGCCTTCGATCCCGTCGGCGGCCCGGCTTTCCCGACTCTGATCTCGGCGCTGGCCTTCCAGGGCATCGTCTATCTCTATGGCGCGCTTGCCGAGGGCCCGACCACACTGCCGGTCCTAGAGATGATCGCCAAGATGCCGACCGTGAAGGCGCACAACATCTGGCTGACGAGCGGCGACGAGACCCGTCGCAAAGCCGCGATCGCCTATGTCCTCAAGGGCCTTGAGGTCGGCGCGCTCAAGCCCATCATCGATCGCACGTTCAAGTTCGAGGATATGGTCGAGGTGCACCGCTACCTTGAGCAGAACGGTCAGTTCGGGAAGATCGTCGCAACCCTCTGACAGCATCACTGCAGCCGGCATCGAACGCGCAGTTACAACCCGGCGCGGGCGCACCAGCCGGTCTGTTGGATTGCCATTAACTACACAACTCCGATGCGTTTTGAGGGGATAAAGCATTAGCTTGAGACAAAATAAGAGATTTTGTCTCAGATAAGCCACCTACTCAAGACAATCAGGCATAATAAGAACGATTCCTTAATGTAGTTTTGGTTTTTGTTCTGCTAGCTTGCCACGAAATTACCCTGCATGCAGGGTAATTTCGTGTTGTTTGCATCAAACAATCAAAATGTCTTAAGTTAATGGCCGCGCCCAAGTTAATGCATCAGCTAAATGACTGACATAACTATCATCGATATCCCGTGGTTATTGACATTCCGACAATGCTGAAGGCAAACGCTACGGCCAGCGTGGCCCGGATGGCCGCATCGCGCCGAGGCCTGCTGTTTGAGTCGGAAATCGACCGGTATTCCGGCCCCAGCGGATCATTCATCGTTTGGATCGACACTGAGACAAGGCGCCGCGCTGATCTCGAAATGCCGTTTCTTGGAAGAGGTCGGATGATCCTCGTCATGGTAGACTGCAACCAAGTGCCGCAGCAAATCCTCTATGAAGATCGACGGCTCTCACTCAAATATTTCCCAACGGCGCGATGGTCACAACGAGTTCGCGTTTTCCGGCTTCGATAATGTTCATCCTGAAACCCTTACAAATCTTTACGCATGAAAGTTCCAGCCAACCGTTCCCGTTATGGGGAGGTTTAGGCTCGCCTCAATAAGGAGTGCGCCGACCATGCAGACGAAGACGTCAATGACAGAAGGCGATCATGAACATTGCGCCGCAGATCATGGCCATGATCATCATCATGAAGCTCCGTCAAAGGATGGAGGCCAGATGAAAGACCCTGTCTGTGGCATGAGCGTCGATCCGCACACAGCCAAGCATCATGCTGAGCATAGTGGGCGGACCTATTATTTCTGTTCAGCTAGCTGCGAGACGAAATTCAGAGCCGATCCGGGACGCTACATCGCACCGCAAGTCCAAGCACCCGTGCCGGAAGGAACAATCTATACCTGCCCCATGCATCCTGAAGTGAGACAGGTGGGGCCTGGTTCCTGCCCGATCTGCGGCATGGCACTGGAGCCGGTCAGCGCGGCGCAGGAGGCGGCGCCCAATCCCGAACTCGCCGATATGACGCGCCGGTTCTGGCTGGCCCTAATCCCGACCGTGCCAGTTTTTCTGATCGAAATGGGCGGCCATTTTTTCCCGATCATCGAACGGATCGGCATGCAGACCGTCAATTGGATCGAATTGGTCCTGGCGACACCCGTCGTCTTGTGGGCGGGCTGGCCGTTCTTCGAGCGCGGCTGGCGCTCCGTCGTCGCGCACCATCTCAATATGTTCACGCTCATCGCGCTCGGAACGGGAACCGCCTGGCTCTATAGTGTGATCGCGACCTTGGCACCCGGCCTGTTTCCAGCGGCTTTGCGCGAGCATCATGGCGCGGTGCCGAGCTATTTCGAGGCGGCGGCCGTCATTACCGTTCTGGTCCTTCTCGGCCAGGTGCTCGAATTGCGCGCACGGGAAAGCACTGGCGGCGCCATTCGCGCTCTGCTCGACCTTTCGCCAAAACATGCGCGCCGCATCCGCGCCGATGGCGCCGACGAAGAGATCTTGCTCGCCGATGTGCAGGTGGGCAATCATCTGCGCGTACGGCCCGGCGAGAAAGTACCCGTTGATGGCAAAGTGATCGAAGGCCGTTCCGCGCTCGATGAATCCATGGTGACGGGTGAATCCATGCCGGTCACCAAGGAGGTGGGCGGCACGGTCATCGGCGGCACGCTTAACCAGAGCGGTAGCCTGGTGATCGAAGCCGAGCGCGTCGGACGTGAAACCTTGCTCGCCCGGATCGTGCAAATGGTCGCCGAGGCGCAGCGCACCCGCGCCCCCATCCAGCGTGTGGCGGATCAGGTCGCGGGATGGTTTGTGCCGATCGTTCTCGGCATCGCCGTTTTGGCCTTTGCGGCATGGATGACGTTTGGCCCTGAACCACGCTTCTCCTTTGCGCTGCTCGCGGCTGTTTCCGTCGTGATCATCGCTTGTCCCTGCGCGCTGGGCCTTGCCACGCCCATGTCGATCATGGTCGGCGTGGGGCGTGGCGCACAGGCCGGCATTTTGATCAAGAATGCAGAAGCCCTGGAACGGCTGGAAAAAGCCGACACACTGATCGTCGATAAGACGGGGACCTTGACCGAAGGCCATCCGGCCGTAACCGCCATCATCACGGCGGATGCCACCCAATCTGAAGACGAGCTCCTGACCTATGCGGCGGCTGTCGAGCGGTCGAGCGAACATCCGCTCGCCGCCGCCATTGTCGCGGCGGCAAAGGCCCGTAATCTGACGATTCCCGAGGCCAGCGAATTTTCCGCGCCGGCCGGCAAGGGCGCCTTGGCGCGTGTCGAAGGCCACCAGGTCTTCATCGGCAATGCGGCCTTGTTGGCGGACCAGAAGATCGATCTCACCCCGCTTGCCGAAAAAGCCGAAGCGCTACGCCAGAATGGAGCGACGGCGGTCTTTGTCGCCATTGATCAGAAGCTTGCTGGAGTTTTCGGTATCGCTGACCGGATCAAGACTTCGGCCGCGGCGGCTTTGGCGGCCCTACGGGCCGAGAAGATTCGCGTCGTCATGCTGACCGGCGACACGAAAACCACGGCTCTGGCGGTCGCGCGGCAACTCGATATCAGCGATGTCGAGGCGGGCGTTGCACCCGAGCGGAAGGCCGAGGTCGTCAAGCGTTACCGGACGCAAGGCAAGATCGTGGCTATGGCGGGCGATGGCGTCAATGATGCACCAGCGCTCGCCGCCGCCGATATCGGCATTGCCATGGGAACGGGAACGGATGCCGCGATCGAAAGCGCTGGCATCACCTTGCTCAAGGGCGATCTCGGCGCGCTCGTCAAGGCTGGCCATCTGTCGCGGGCGGTCATGTATAATATCCGTCAGAATCTTGTGTTCGCCTTTATTTATAACGCGCTTGGCGTGCCGGTCGCGGCGGGTGTTTTGTATCCATTGACCGGCCTGTTGCTTTCGCCAGCCCTTGCCGCCCTAGCTATGTCTCTGTCTTCCGTCAGCGTCATCTCTAATGCGCTCAGGCTGAGGATGATTGATCTCAAATAACCTTAGAATCTATCCCGGTGGGCATTGCGAACGGGACGAACTATCCACAGGGTCGTCTCGGATACTGACAGAGTACTGTCACCAACATCCGCTAGAGCTGCATGCAATGCCACCCACCTGAGACATATCATGACCGAATCCGATCGCCGGAGTTTCCTCAAGCTCGTCGCTTCAGGCGCCATGGCGGGGACATTGCAACAGAGCATCGGCAAGGCATTGGCCCTGCCCGCCAACAACCGCACGCGGTCGATTGATGACATTGAGCATGTCATCTTCCTCATGCAGGAGAACCGCTCGTTCGATCATTATTTCGGCATGTTGCAGGGCGTTCGCGGCTTCAACGATCCGCGCGCCGTGCGTCTGTCTTCCGGCGCCCTCGTATGGAGCCAGCCCAACGGAAGCAGCGTCGTCATGCCCTTCCATCCAGATGCTCCCGATATGGGCATGCAGTTCCTCGAAGACCTGCCGCATGGCTGGGAGGACACGCATAATGCCTGGAACAAGGGTCAATGGGATGGCTGGATCCCCGCGAAGAGCGCAACCTGCATGGCGCATCTCACGCGCCAGGACATTCCCTTCCATTACGCGCTTGCTGACGCCTTCACGATCTGCGACGCCTATCATTGTTCGATATTGAGCTCGACCGACCCCAACCGCTATTACATGTGGACTGGCTGGGTTGGTAATGACGGCTCTGGCGGCGGACCGGTGCTCGATAATGCGGAAGCCGGCTATGGCTGGCACACTTATCCAGAGCGTCTCGAAGCCGCCGGCGTCTCCTGGAAAATATATCAGGATATTGGCGTCGGGCTCACCGCCGATGGATATTGGGGTTGGACGAGCAATCCCTATATCGGCAATTATGGCGATAATTCGCTGCTCTATTTCCATCAGTATCAGAATGCGCCGTCCTCCTCGCCGCTGGCGCAAAAGGCCCGCACCGGAACCAATATTTCTGCTTCCGGTACATTGTTCGACATCTTCAAAAACGACGTTCAGTCCGGCAAGCTGCCCCAGGTATCCTGGATCGCCGCTCCCGAAGCCTATACAGAACATCCGAATTGGCCGGCCAATTACGGCGCTTGGTATGTCTCGCAGATCCTCGACATTCTGACGGAGCGGCCGGACGTCTGGAGCAAGACCGCGCTCTTCCTCATGTATGATGAGAATGACGGCTTCTTCGATCATGTGGTCCCCCCGGTTCCGCCGATGAGCGCGGATTACGGCAATTCGACTGTGTCCATCGCCAATGAGATCTTCCCGGGCAGCTCCAATTATCATAGCGCGCCCTACGGACTTGGCGTGCGGGTGCCTATGGTCGTCATCTCTCCCTGGAGCCGCGGTGGCTGGGTCAATTCCGAGGTTTTCGACCACAGCTCGCTGGTCCGCTTCCTCGAAGCCCGCTTCGCCCGCCATTATCCGGGCCTGATCGAGCCCAACATCACTCCCTGGCGCCGCACAGTCACAGGCGATCTGACCTCGACCTTCGATTTCAAGACGCCCAATGCCTTTAAGGTGGCTCTGCCCTCGACGAAATCCTATGCGCCTGTGGATGCAAACCGTCACAACAGCTACGTTCCGGCCGTCCCGACGAAGCAGCAAGTGCCAGAGCAGGAGTCCGGCATCCGCCCCGCGCGCGCCCTGCCATATGATCTGCAGGTCCAGTCCATACCTCAGGCTAACGCGTCCAAAATCACGCTCGTTTTCCGCAATACCGGCGAAGCGGGAGCGGTGTTTCATATCCGTGATGCTTCGGGCAGGACGCCGCCCCATTCCTTCACGGTCGAGTCCCGCAAGGAACTGAGCGATGTCTGGACCAGCGCCGCAGATGGTTCCTACGATCTCTCGGTCTACGGTCCCAACGGCTTTTACCGTCACTTCAAAGGCAATTTGAAAGGAGCGAGCTTCGCACAGATCAGCGTCAATACGAGGACTGATCGCCTTGCGCAAATGCTGCTCATCGATCTGGCGAACGTCGGCTATACCACCGCGCGGCTGATCTTGACCAATGCTTACACCGGCGCGGTCATCCGTCACCAAGTGGTCAAACCGTCGCAATCGCATGTGGTGACGGATTGGGCCCTCGAAGCTGGCGGCTGGTATGACATCACTGTCGAGATCGAAGGCGATCAGAGCTTCAAGGCTCAGCTGGCCGGCCATATCGAGAATGGCCGCGACAGCATCACCGACCCGCTGATGGGCCGCGTGCCCTTCCCGCTGCCGCAGCGACAAGCCGCCGCCGGTGACGAATAGTCAATAACTCATGGCGGAATCCTAAATTGTTAAGGGTGTCAGGTAGCCGTTAACGACGCGACTCTTGGGAATACTGAAGCGTAGCATCAGTATTCCTGACACAGATCTGATGTATCTCGATGGCAAGCATAGAGCAGCTCTTGCCTCAAGGTTGTATCTACCTGAGACTGCTCAAGCAGCGCAGTACTGAATGCGGCAATTCTGCGAGGACGGCCAAGATGGCCGCCTCCCCTCTTGCGTGGCTGCGTCTGATAAAGCTTGCAGCCATCCCTGCAGATCCTGATTGAACTGATACACGGTCGCTAGCATCGCCACGCGTTTGAACGGATGTGAGGTGTCCGGGACGATCAGCCTGAAGCCGACACGGCAGTCTTTTGCGCTTTGGATCGGCGCCGATGCCAATTTCCAAATCAGTCGCGGAGGTCGCCATCCGCACGTCCGTCCGGGGGGCTCGCTGGGGCGCTCAGCTGATGCTGCATGTGCGAGCCGCCCATCTCAATGGCAACCTTGAATGTATGTGGTCTTCAACGACCCAACCCAATGCCTTCGACGAAGGACGCGCTGCTCAAAGCCGCATACCTCCAAGTTTTTGTCGGCCTCTATTTAACTGCTGTCCGACATAGAGGCGCAAAGTCCAATCATTTCCTCAATACGCCGTTAGCCGGAAATTTTTGCAGCGCACCCCTGGAATCTGAAGAAATAGGCCATCCATGCCTCGTTCTCATCCGTAACCTTGCGGATTTCATAAACTCTTGGATGAGAACTTCAAATTTTTCAAAGCACGCCAACAGGCGTATTGATGTTTAGATCATCTAATAAGTAGACTAATTTAGTCTATATCATAACTTCAACATGCCAATAAATACTTTTTATTCTGAAGGTATAATGAGATGGCCCGGCATCGCACGGACAAGTGCACTCGAGCACCATTATCACGACATTCTCTGCAGGCGCGCGCACACGCCGCAGGATGACGTCGTTCTGATCAACGCAGGTAAATAGGCGTTGCAAGCCCATGCCGAACCCGAGGCTGGATGCGAAAGCGCTTCTTGAACCAGCCCCCTGCACTGAGTGAACACGAAAAAGGAAAGATCTATGTCCAAACAATCATTGAGTGAACTTTTCGCAGAGTTGCAGGCAGAGCGTCAGAAGACATGGGAACCTGAAGCCTACCAGAGACAAGCCAACCAGAGACAAACGCTCGTCGAGGATTTCGCGAAGCGGACCTATGCTGCCGCGGGCGATATCGTTGCCCCCTTGCCATTGCTTGATGTGACAGGCGGCACCATCGAGCTCGACGATCTCGTCGCCAACCGACCAGCGGTTCTCATTTTCTTTCGCCACGCGGGGTGCCCGGCGTGCAATATCGCGCTTCCCTATTATCAGCGCGAGCTCGCTCCGACCTTGAAAACGCTCGGCGTGCCACTCGTCACCGTAAGTCCGCAGGTGCCAGAGCGCCTCGGCGATATCAAGGCACAGCATCAATTCGATTTCATCGTCGCTTCCGATCCCAACAATGACCTGGCGCGAAGCCTCAACATTGTCTTCGAGTCGGACGAACCTTCAAAACAGGCGGCGCTCGCCAAGGGCTATTCTCTTCCAGAGATTATAGGAACGGGAACCTGGGAGCTGCCGACACCGGCGGTCATCATTCTCGATCGCGGCAGGGTCATCCGATTCATTGATATCAGCCCCGATTGGGTGGTGCGCACAGAGGCCGAAACCATCATATCTCGGCTTCAGGAAGTCATTGAGAAGACGGCTGAGCCGCAGCTCGCCTGACAGCTTTCTTTTTCCTTTGAGAAACCCGCTGCAGCGGGTTTCTTCTTTCCAGCCTCAGGCGTTGATCCCGCACATTGATGGAATAGGTTTTGGATGAGCTTTTCAAACTCTTTCGTTCAGACTTTGCAGGTGTATTCGTAGGAAGTGAGGCCCTTCAGTGTTTTAGAGCCTCCGGCCATAATTGTAGGCGTTGATGAAGTCTGTCAGGGGCTCATTTCCCCAACACGCCGTTAAACACAAAATTTTGCGACAAGGCCCGCATAGGGGCATCCTGCCTGCTATTTCGGTCTATTTGAGCAGCCGTTGCGCTATCGCAGCGCTAATCGGTAGATCGGCTTCAATTTCAATCCACAAGAACTGGCCTTCTGGATTGGATTCAAAGAAAACATAGCCGTCTTCGGGTGAGTATCGCATGTCTACTGCACTATAGACCAATCCAAAACTCTGTACGAGCTGAACGAGCTTCTCTGTGACCTCAGCCGGAAGCTGAAATGGTGAGACTTTTGTCGGCACAAAGCGAGTGTCAGGTGTATCGAGTGTTTCGTCATAGTCTATTCGGCCAGTAAATACATCATTCCCGATCACGATCGTTCTTAGATCGTATGCCCCTTTAACGTAACGTTGAAATATAGCAGGGCAAGTACTCAAGCGATCGAGATGACGAAAGTCACCATCTTTGAAGTGACGCGTCCCGTATGCTCCCAAAGAGGTTCCGGAGAGCATTTTGTAGACTACTCGACCGTGAAGACTTTTGATAAAGGCCTCTGCTTCCTCAGGATTATTTGTAATCAAAGTATCTGGCACCTTCAAACCTATGCGACTAGCACGCAAAAGTTGTGTTGGCTTATGTGCCGCCTGTTGGCTACGACCCAGATCGTTGAAAGCATTGCGTACGAAAGCGTCAAGTGATCCTATGATCGCGGCACGCCTTTCGTTGGCTATGGTGATATCTAGTTTGCTCGATGTCGTTACCTTCTCACGGGTTAGTGGAAATGGGCGGCGCCACCAAAGGCCGGTAATCGACGCGAGATCTAAGCTTTCACCCGTCTTGCCGTCTCGAATCATTCCAGAAGCCGATCCCAACTTAATTTGGGTAGCGAGATCGAACTCTCTAGTAAATGCTTGAAGATCAATGACCCTTACCAGCGATCCAAGCTTCTCAAGCTCATGCCTGACTGCATGAGCGTGTATATCAGCCTGATGCGATACGATTACCGCCTTGCGAGGCAATGCCCGAGCTCCTTGGCAGCTATAGATTAGCCATCATCGACAATACTATCGTCTGTCCGCTTACCACCACAGAAAGATTTTGAACCTGTAGCATAGGCGTCCAATTCTTCTAGATCAACACCACCGAGCAGAGGGGCAACGTAACCAGTGGCATTGCGCCACCGTGCTTCTTTCGGACTAACCATTTCTTGATTAGCCGTCACCGAAGAAGCTCGAAGCAAGCTAAATGGTACTGATGCTGAGACATCGGCAGCGGATACCTCCTGAGATATCACTAATACCGTATCTGGCTTAAGTTTAAGTGTCGCCGCCTGCCCATCTTGGCTCGGGTCTTCCCTCCCATCGATGCTGAGAACTTCAGATCGATCTACCTTATAATTGGTATTTAGGAATCGGAAAATGAGGCTGGTCGATGTCACACCTAGCACGAAAACAGGCATGCTAATCTCGGTATTTCGACTAAGTGGCACTTCATCAGTGCGAACTAAATGCGGGTTCTGTTCTATGAAAGCATCCAAGCTACCCACAATAATACTCCCTCGAGCAAATACAGATAGTAACAAAAACAATAACCTCAGCGCCTTATTTAAAAGCGCCCCCAAATAAAACGCACAAAGATATTTTTTGCAAGGTCTCAATTTTCGCTAGGTAGTGATGATGATTTAAGATTTAGGAGATTCCCTGATGTCGGAAAATGCGATTCAACATTGTTTTTTAGGAGATCAGTGATGGATTGCGCTGCTTTGCGGGACGATTAATGAGAACGGCTTAAGGATTTTGTCTCGGGTGAGCGTAATGGCAAGCGTGGTCCCCGCAGCAACAACCGCCTGTTTCTCGATACTCTTTTGTGGATGGCCCGGTCGGGCGGGCGAAAGGGCGCGAAGAAGCGCAAGCTGCTCGAAGCGCGGCAGCGGAACAAGGCTTCTCCCCCGCCTGTAGCAGGGACATGAACGGAAGAGTCAGAAGAGGCTTCCATGCTGCAGCATTGGAAATCAGGTACGGTGTGACCGGAGCCAAGAAATAACATCAGAGACATTCTGATCGGGCGGGAAAACGGGATAGAAGACCTGTCTGATGCTTCCTGTCTCGATGATGAACGTGATGCGCTTGAGTAAAGTTATACCGTCTACCTCGAATGTCGGCAGATGCAGTGCCTTGGTAAGCGCCAGTTCATGATCGGACAGCAGCGGAAAGGGCAGATGCAGCCGCTCTACCGCCTCTTGCTGGTAAAGAGTGTCCTGTGTCGAAAGACCGAACAAGTAATCGACATTCAATTCACGCAATTCAGCGAAGTGATCCCGAAAGGCACAGGCTTGGGGAGTGCAACCTCGCGCACCAGGAATGATGTCCCATTCTTCCGGCAAAGGAATATCCGGCCGTCCTGTTCGAGGATAAGCGTAAACTACGGTGAGTCCCGTCAGCGCTGCTAAGTCGATCGTCCTCCCATCCGTCACCATCAAGGGCACATGGGGCATCATCGCCTGATGCAAGTGGTCAGCCTTGCCATCATCCTCCGGAACCGGAATCCGGGACCAATCGACATCCTGTAGCTTGTTCATCGGACTGCTTGCCTTTTTCAGAACGGCTGGCTGCCTGGCCTCTCTCTATAGGCTTCGCTATGATTCCTCGATCAACCCGGCCAAGCGCCCTTAAAAGCGAATGCTTGCCCGCTATTGTCTCCTTGTCAAAATTGGTAGGTTCGCGCGTCTCATTTAAAGGGAATCGGTTGCCAAATGAGAATGTTTCAGAAGGAAACGTCCTGTGGCGTGACGGGAGCCAGCGGCCCCCAATAATGTCATGAGACGGTGAAAACGAATTCAAACGGTTCGCGGCCTATAAGGAGGCAAAGATGCATCCATCGTCCCTCGAGAACATGCAGCGGTGCTTGTCCTGGTACGGTCCCGCAACCTCGAAACGCGTGGTCGATATCGGCGGGGCGAGCGTCAACGGCTCCTACCGCGACATTTTCGTCGATGCTTCGGAATTCCTTTGCCTCGACCTACAGGGAGGGCCCAGCGTCGATATTGTTCTCGACGATCCTTACCGCCTGCCCTTCCCCGATGAATCCGTCGACGTTGTCATTTCTGGCCAGATGCTGGAGCATTGCGCGCAATTCTGGCGCCTGTTCACGGAAATCGCCCGCGTGCTCAAACCGGAGGCGCTGTTTTTCATCATCGCGCCCTCCGCCGGCCCGATCCATCGCTATCCTGTCGACTGCTACCGTTTCTACCCTGACGCCTATCAGGCGCTGGCGGACTGGAGCGGACTGCGCCTCGTCCATTGTTGGCATGACGAACGCGGCCCGTGGCGTGACCTCGTTGGCGTGTTCCAGAAGGGCGGAACGCTGGAAAAGATCGCCCATCCCAAAAGCGCGACCTTCCCGCCGCACTATGTCGCGCCCAACAGCGATCGCGCGACGGAAGCCCTATCCGGCCAACGCAATTATCTCGACGTCCTCGCCGATATGCATAAGATCGTAAATCCGCGTCTCTATCTTGAGATCGGCATCCGCAAAGGCCGCAGCCTCGCGCTCGCCAGTTGCAAGGCCATCGGCATCGACCCAGGCCCCGAACTCGAAGTCCGGCCGAACGATCTCGATCTTTATACCTGCACGAGCGACGATTTCTTCTTTTTCGCCGTTCAGGACGCAATCACGGCACCGGTCGACCTCGCCTTCATCGACGGCATGCATCTCGCCGAATATGTCTATCGCGACTTTATGAATCTCGAACGGTTCATGAGCCCATCCGGCGTCATCGTCATCGACGATGTGCTGCCAAACCACCCCCTGCAAGCAGCCAGAGACCGGCAAACCCAGGCCTGGACCGGCGATGTCTGGCGTTTCCCACAAGTGCTCGCCAAATTGCGCCCAGATCTCAAGCTCACATGGCTCGACACGGAACCGACGGGGCTGCTCGTCGTCAGCCGGCTCGATTCCGGCAACACTGTCCTGAGCGACCGTTATAATCCCGTCATCCGGCAGATTTTGGAAACGCCGCAGGAACAGCCGCCGGCTGAACTCATCGAGCGCACATTTGCCACCGCGCCCTCAGAATCGAACATTCGTGCCGCCGTCTCGCCAGCCGATCCGGCGTAACCGGCACAGCCGCGCTTCTAATTTCGGCCATGTCCAAACACGGGCTAACGCACGACTGACGCACAGACTTGGAACACAAGATGGATCTCAGCCTCATTGTTTGCGCCTATGCGATGTCGCGCGAATTGCCCCGGACGATTTATACTTTAAGCCGAAACTATCAGCGTGGGATCGAAAGTCTCGACTATGAGATCATCGTCGTGGACAATGGCTCGCCCGAACCGGTCGACGAAGCCGCCCTTAGCGGTATCGCTCCGAACGTGCGCGTTATCCGGACTCATCCGGCGCCCTCCTCACCCGTCAAGGCGATCAATGCGGCCGCCAAGACCGCCGGCGGGCGAATGCTGGGCTTGTTCATCGATGGCGCCCGCATGGCGTCGCCCGGACTGATCGCACGGGCGCACGAAGCCTATCAATCTGATCCCTCGAAGATCATCGGCAGTCTCGCCTTTCACCTCGGGCCTGACGTGCAAATGCGCTCTGTTTTCGCCGGTTATGATCAAGCGATCGAGGACAGACTGCTCGACACGACGCCTTGGCAAGAGAACGGTTACAAGCTGTTCAACATTTCCGCCCTTGCCGGGTCGTCAGCGGAAGGCTGGTTCGGCTGCATCGCCGAGTCGAATGGCGTCTTCCTCGACCGTGATCTCTGGCAACAATTGGGCGGTTTGGAAGAGCGTTTCGTCACGCCAGGCGGCGGCCTCGCTAATCTCGATTTCTGGGAGCGAGCGGTGACTGCATCGAGCGGGCGGGCGTGGATGATCCTCGGCGAAGGAACCTTCCATCAAGTCCATGGCGGTGTCGCGACCAACGGCACCGAGGCCACACGCGAGCCGATGCTCGCGGAATACAGACAGATCCACGGTCGGGCCTTCGTCACGCCGCGCTACACGCCACAATTCGTCGGCGCGCTCGACGATGAGATGATCTCCCGCCGTGTCGGCCTCCCCGCCACCTTGCCGAGAAAGGCCTATTCGATCAATGACCGCGCCTTCGCGGTCGCCCTACCACCCCACCTCTTGGACGCCGTGCAGGACGGGACGTTGCGCACACGCTACAAGGGATTACGCCTGGCAAAAAATCCCTTCGACCTCGCACTCTATCTTCGCCTCTTACAGGCCCTCAAGCCGCAAACGATTATCGAAATCGGCACGTCGGAGGGCGGCAGCGCACTCTGGCTGCGCGACCAGTGCCATACGCTTGGCCTCACCACCAAAATCCTGAGCCTCGATCTCGTGACACCAACCTTGAGCGTCGAGGGCGTGACCTTTTACAAGGCCGATAGCACATACCCGCGCGAGACTTTCCCGAACGAGGACATTCTCTCAGCGCCGCATCCTTGGCTTGTGATCGAGGACAGCGCCCATAGCTACGCCTCGGTGAGCGCAATTCTTGACTATTTCGATAGCCGCCTCCGACCCAATGATTACATTGTTGTCGAGGATGGCGTCGTCGCCGATCTGCGCGACCCGCATTACCGCCAGTTCGACGACGGTCCCAACCGGGCTATCGCCGAATTCCTTGCCAAAGCGGGGGACAGATACCGTATCGACACGGACTATTGCGATTTCTACGGGCATAATATGACTTATTGTCCAAACGGCTGGCTCGTTCGGTGTGAGGAAAAGCCCAACCCGTCGATGCTCGAAGGTGGCGGTGGTGAGAACGAAAGCCCCTCTTTGGACGCGACGACGAACGAGCCGCAGAAAGACCCCGACGGCACTCAGACGGCCATCACTGTCAATCTGAATACACTTGAGTCACGGTCTTTGTTCGCCGCTATAAGACAAAAAATTTACTTGTTTCTCCGTTCAAATTTACGCGGTCGGCTCTGACTGGCGAGCGAGCCGACGCTCGTTCATAGACTGTTACATCAGGGGGCTCATTATCTCCCCTGAACGCATGAGATCGGCAATCCTTTAGGGATACTCTGCGTGAAGGGTGAATGCCGCTCCGAAAAGTTTTGTCTCATTCGGCCATGAACGGTCGCGTGTTTACGCGGTGATGTCCGGTCCCCAAAAGCAAGCCGCTTATCCATTACTTAGCAATCCTCGACTTTACTATTCAAGAAATCGAGCTTCGTTGCTCTTCTCATCCGACAATTTAACGCATGATCATCTCAGTAGAGGGCAATCTTTACTGAATAGAGGCTGGCGTGGCTCTCATCTTTTTAGCTTAAAAATTTACTGCGCCATGACGAGATAAATAGTTATCCTAAAATCCATACAAAATATGGAAAATTATACCATTATCCAGCTTCATCAACGACATAATGCAGAAATTCAAATTTTTTCCCTCCTTAAGGCCATGATAGGTCCTCGTGAAAATATCTAGTTTTATAGACGGCGATACTGGTGTGTTAACATGACAAGAAAATATTATACGAGGTGCCTCTCGTTGCGCCGCGGACTTTTGTCAAGCGCTTCAATAGCTCCTTTCGCATTAGGCATCTTGTATATCCCTTTGGCACATCCAGTCGAAGCGGCGGCCGGCATGCATCAGCATGGCGCATCCCAAGCTCAGAATGAGGGTAGCCCGCAAGATACGGCTCAGGGTGCCGCGCAAGACGGCACCGTTCAGGATGTCGTCGTGGTGGGTGAGGAGGATCGGGGCGAGCAAAAAATGGAGGAGGTGATGATGCACACGCCTCGTTCTGGCGACGTCGTCACCGGAAAGCAGGCTCAAGAGCAGCAATTCACAACTCTGAATGATTACGCCCAGAAGATCCCAGGTTTCAGGCCCAATATCACGACGCCGCATTTTTCGAGAATGGCGATTCGTGGTCTAGGTTCGGCAATGGCTGGCGCGACCTCGGCGGGTTATCAGTCGGAAACAGGCTTCGTTGTCGATAATGTTCCATGGATTCAACCTGAATATCAGGCCGGCGATTGGACCAATATCGAATCTTTCGAAATCTCTTACGGCCCGAGCGGCACGAGCGGCGGCAAGAACACCGATGTCGGCACGATCTATATAACAACACCTTTGCCGTCCTTCGCGCGAAAAACACAGCTCGAGACGTCGATCGGCAGTTATGGCCATGTCATCCAGAAGGTGGATGCGACTGGCCCGGTCATCGATGAAGCCTTGGCTTATCGCGTCAGCGGTTATTACGAACGTGCGAGAGGCTGGATCCGAGATGCCGGAAACGGTCAGGACTACGGCGACATCAACCGCCAGGGTATTCGTATTCAGCTTCTCGGCGTTGGCGAAAATTTCACGGATCGATTTATTTTTAGCTTCAATAATATCGCGGAATATACCGGCTACGGCCAAGGCGCGGGCGGTGGCAGCGCAACCGCGCCCATTGGCGATTCATTTCTCGTCTATGCCAATGGCACGCGACCAGCGTCCACCTATTTCCAAACGTTTGCGAATCGACTTGGCAAGCCGATCCAGACGACTAATCCCTATCAACCGTACCTCGGCCATCCCGGCCTGGATTACGCCAGGGTCGGCACCATATCGAACGAGCTAAACTATCAGTTGGGACAACATACTCTAACGTCCATTACCGCATTCGGCTATTTCAACGCGCCAATGTATGATTGCACGGATAACCAAAGTGCCTGGATCGGCGCCGGCACCTGCAATATGGACAATTATGGCATGCAGGTGTCGCAGGAAGTGAGGCTCTCATCCCCTAAGGGAGAACAATTCGAATGGTTGGCGGGTCTTTATACGCTTTATGAAAGCAACTGGGCAAGAATGCATCATACGGAATTGGGCCCCTATGCAGCCCAATGGCTCAATAATCCTGCCGCCATGCAGGGTCTTATCAATTGGTTCAATACCGGAGTGCGGGATACCCAGGTCGCGGGCTATGCCTCGGGGACTCTCCATTTCACCGACAAATTCTCGATTACGGCAGGCGTACGCAACAGTTATGATATGCGATATCAGACAACAACCTGGGTTCCGCAACTCGTGTCTGGTAGCCCTTATAGCTATGCGCAGCAAATCTCTGCTCTCATCGCTGGGGGCGGCGGCGGAAATGTGACAACTGGCGGACATACGAATAATCACAACGGTGTTACAGCGCTCCTCAATCCGTCCCTCCAGGTGAACGATAACATTCTTCTCTACGGCTTAGTCGGCCGCGGCGACAAGGCCCCCACAGCGAACGGTACGGCGGGCCCGGTCACGCCCGGCAATCTCGCTAATGGCTTCACACCGTTCTTCAACAAATCGACGCGGTCGCTCGATTATGAAATCGGGCTCAAAACCAATTGGTTCGATGACCAATTCGTTTCCAATGTCAATTTCTATTGGAATGATTTGTGGAATTTCCAAACGCCGCAAAGCTTGCTCTACACGACAAGCGCCGGCATTCTTGCTTCTACGAGTTATATGGGCAATGCGCCGCACGTCCGCCTACGCGGCGTTGAATTCATCGAAAGATGGGCTCCGAATTTCATTCCGGGGCTACAGGTTCATGCGACCGGCGCCTATACAGAAGCACGATACATCTCGTATGATCAAGCGCCGGCGCCAGCAGACTATACCTATCCAGGCGGGCCTTCTACCGTCAGCCTGTCAAATACGCGTATGACGGGTGTGCCCTGGTGGTCGTTCAATGTCGGTGTCGATTATGCTCATCCGGTTGGTCAGGTCTTTCGTGAACTCGGTGAAGCTCTTCACGATACCAGCGCTTGGACAACGACCTCCTATACCGCCTTCGGCTACGGAAATGTCGCCTGGTTCAACAAGAGCCAGCTCACAAATCCGAGATCTGTTTATCAATATTGGCAGCCTGCCTATTCACTCGTCAATCTCGGGGCCGGCTTACGTACGGACGACCGTAACTACGCTGTCACTTTCTGGGTCAAAAACCTTTTCGATGCGCGGCCATTCAGCGCGTTTACAGTTGGTAACGCAACCGCTCCCGCAGCCGTCAGCCTTACGATGCAGGGGCCGCGCTACTTCGGCGTAACGTTCTCGGCGGCACTCTAATATCCACCCTCATTGAAGCGCAACTCGTCGCGGTTCAATGAGGACAAGTGGATACGGTTAAAAAGTGACGGTTCGAGAATCTGTGATTCTCGATACGAGGGAACCTGTCCGATTCCCTCTTAGCGTAGATTGCTATGCTCGTATGCAAGGTCACACGGGCATACCCATAAAGCCGCTGACATTTTCGACGGTGGCTTTTGACCGCTCCGGCAAAACGATACGGCAAGTGGTCTTTTTTCAATCACGCATTGGCGAAAATCAAAGTTGACTATTTTTATAGTCTTTATAAATTCATAGAACGAACAGCAATCGAAACGCATGTGATGATCAAAGCAAATGACACAAACATGCTCCATAGAAGGCAATTTCTAGGAAAATTTTCTGCCCCACTGTGTCTCGGGTGATCTCGGTGATTACGCATACGGCCTATGATCGGGAAGAACACGCTTGATATCTGGAATACGTGCCCGGCGTGTATGTGGCCGTTAGAACTCCAGGGAGCCTCATGAACACGCATGTCACTGATCTGCCCTCTCTTCTCGGCACCGCACGAGTTCTCGCCGAAAGCTTCGCCGAGACGGCAGCCCATTATGATGCCACAGGCGCCTTTCCGTTTGCGAATTTCCAGGCCCTGTTCGACTCCGGCCTTCTGACACTCACGGCGCCAAAGGCCTATGGCGGGGCGGGCCGGGGGCTCGTCGATGCCCAGGCCGTCATCAGTGAGATCGCAAGGGGTGAGGCCTCGACGGGCCTGGTGCTCGCAATGAACTATTTCCAGAACGCCAATATGGCGCGACCCACACAATGGCCTTCCCATGTGGCGGCAGCAGTGGTCAGACGCTCACTCGAAGAAGTGACGCTCCTGAACGCTGCTCAGGCAGAGCCGAATATTGGCTCGCCCTCTCATGGCGCCCTGCCCGAGACACGGGCGCGGCTTGTCGAGGGAACCTGGCGGATCACGGGCCGCAAGGCCTATGTGACGGGCCAGCCCGGCCTTGCCTTCGCGGCCGTTTTCGCCGTGACCGAGGAAGATGATCCGCGTCTCTCTCATTTCCTCGTCCCGCTCGACGCGCCCGGGATCAGAATCATCGAGACTTGGAACGCCACCGGCATGCGGGCGACAGCCAGCCATGACATCATTTTCGATAATGTCGCCGTTCCCCTTGATCATCGTCTCGATGATCAGCCTGCCGAGGGAGGCGTCAAGCGTGACGAGACGAGCATGGCCTGGGCTTCGATCTTGATCGCTTCCGTCTATGACGGCATCGCGCGGTCGGCACGTGACTGGATCGTCGATTTCGTCAAGAACCGCGTGCCCGGAAGTCTCGGCGCACCCTTGGCGAGCGTGCCGCGCATTCGCGACGCCATCGGCGACATCGAGGTGCGTCTCATCACCAATGCCCGGCTCCTGCGCTCGGTGGCGGAAGATGTCGATGCCGGGCTGCCGCTCGGACCCGCGCCCGCCAGCGTCAGACATGTCGTCATCGAAAACGCTTTCGCCGTGACGAGCCTCGCTCTCGAACTCGGTGGCAATCCCGGCGTCTCGCGAGCCAATCCGCTGGAGCGTCATCATCGCAACGCCCTCACCGGGCGCGCCCATGCCCCCCAGGGCAATTTGATCCGCGGCATTGCCGCCCGCGCCATTCTCGACTGATCGCCGCAGGAGGCTTCATGACAGATAGTGACACTTTCGACATAGAGGCGCTGAATGCGCTCCGCCTGCTTGGTCCCGACCCCGCCGATTGGGTCGCCGAGCGGCCGGGCCTCGATCATAATGTGACGATCGTCGGCGGTGGCCAGACGGGCACCGCCTTCGCTTTCGCCTTACGTCGGGCCGGCATCGGCAAGGTGACGATCATCGATGCGGCGGCGGACGAAAATGGAGCCGGCATCTGGCTGACTCGCGCCCGCATGAACAAGCTCAGGACCCCCAAAAATCTGGTCGGCCCTGAACTCGGTCTCCCGGCCCTCAGCTTCCAGGCCTGGTATGAGGCGCGCCATGGCGCCGAGGCCTATGCTGCGATCGATCGCATCCCGCGCACGGCCTGGGCCGCTTATCTGAAATGGTATCGGACCTTTCTCGGTATCGAGATTCGCTACGGGACACGGCTCGCGCGCGTCGAGCCCGCCGATGGCGCTTTCCGCCTGCATCTCGAAAGCAAGGGTGAACCGAGGATAGAGACCACACGGAAGATCATTTTCGGCAATGGCATTCTAGGAAGCGGCGGCGCCTTTATCCCCGAGGTTTTGGCCAAGGGACTGCCGCGCAGCCTGCTCGCGCATACATCCGATCCGATCGATTTCTCCGCGCTCAAGGGCAAGGATGTTGCCGTTGTCGGCGGCGCGGCATCGGCCTTCGACGCGGCTGCCACGGCGCTCGAGGCTGGTGCGGCCTCGGTCCGCTTGTTCAGCCGGCGCGAGACTCTCGCGAGCGTGCCGATCCTGCGTGTACGCGGCTATCCCGGCGCCTATGACAATTATGCCTATTTACCGGATGCCATCCGCTGGCATCAAGCCATTCGCTATCGTCAGGCGGGCTCAACGCCGCCACCGGATTCCATTGAGCGCGTCCTGAGATTTGCGAATTTTCATCTGCATCTGGGCGCTCCCTGGACGGAGGCACATGTTCGGGACGGGCGCGCAGAGACGACGATCAAGGGCGAAACCTTCGCGTTTGATTACGTGATCGCCGGCACCGGCTATTTCTCCGATCCGAATGTCCGGCCGGAACTGGCGGATTTCGCGGAAGATATTCTGCTCTGGCGGGATTTCTATACGCCGCCAGCCGATGAACAGGATGCCTATCTCGGCGCGCATCCCTATCTCGGATTTGGCCATGAATATCTCGAAAAGGAACCGGGTACGGCGCCGTTTTTGAAAAATATCCATGTCTTCAATCCGAGTGGTTTCGTCTCCTTCGGCCTTCCAATCGGCGATGTGCCCAGCCTGAAGCGCGATGTTCCTGGCGTCGTCGCGCGCATCAGCCGCGATCTTTTCCTGGATGATCTTCCAGCCCATGAGCGCCGTATCACGGGCACCGTTCCACCGGATTTCGAGGACAGTCTTTATGCGGGCGCAGTCCATGGCGACAGGCAAAAGGTGGCTGCTGATTAAAGTCTAATCCTACGCGTTTTCAAAGATCTACGGAATCGAACCGGCGCCTGTTTTGGCCTTCTGGTTCGATGCGATTGACGATCCAGCGATTGAAAAGAGGCCCGCAATGGCACGACGCAAGGAACAGATCAAACTCGGAGCCTTTCTCCTGTTCACCGGTCATCACGTTGCCGCCTGGCGCCATCCGAAAGCCCAGGCCGATACCGAGTTTCAGGATTACGTCAAACTCGCCAAACTCGCCGAGGCGGCGAAATTCGACGCCGTCTTTTTCGCTGACGGTGTGGGCGTGCGGCTCGACGATATCGAGGCGGCAAGCCGCAAGGCTCATAATGGCGCCAATCCCTTCGAGCCGATCACGCTTCTCTCCGC
Organism: Beijerinckia indica subsp. indica ATCC 9039; assembly: GCF_000019845.1. Lineage (NCBI taxonomy): Bacteria > Pseudomonadati > Pseudomonadota > Alphaproteobacteria > Hyphomicrobiales > Beijerinckiaceae > Beijerinckia > Beijerinckia indica. The sequence goes on from NC_010581.1 coordinate 2,107,062, forward strand.
GCTTGCGGCCGTGACTGAGACGATCGGCCTGATTGCGACCGCATCGACGAGCTTTTCCGATCCCTATAATCTCGCGCGGCAGTTCGCCTCGCTCGATCGTCTGAGCGGCGGACGCGCGGGCTGGAATCTCGTCACCTCCTCCGATGCTGGCGCGGCACCCAATTTCGGACATGACGCGCATATCCCGCATGCCGAACGCTACGAGCGCGCGACGGAATTCGCCGATGTCGTGCTAGGCCTCTGGGACAGTTGGGAGGATGACGCTTTCATTCGCGACCGCGAGAGCGGGCATTATTTCGACAAGGACAAGCTTCACGTCCTCAATCATAGCGGCAAACATTTCAAAGTGCGCGGGCCGCTCAACATTCCGCGTTCGCCGCAGGGCCATCCGGTCGTGGTGCAGGCGGGTGCCTCAGAGGCGGGCAAGGAACTCGCCGCCAGAACCGCAGAGGCGATCTTCGCCGCTCAGATCACACTTGACGAAGCTGTCACCTATTATGCCGATGTCAAAAGCCGGCTCGCCAAATACGGCCGCTCGCCGGAGGATCTCAAAATCCTGCCGGGCGTGCATCCGGTCATTGGCCGCACGGAATCCGAAGCGCGGGAGAAGTTCGAGGAATTGCAGTCTCTGATCCAGCCGGAAGTTGGCCTCAATCTTCTGGCCGGCCTTTCAGGCGGAATCGATCTTAGCCAATATCCACTGGATGGGCCGTTGCCCGAACTGCCCGAGACCAATGGCGGCAAAAGCCGGCAGACGCTTCTTCTCGATCTCGCGCGCCGGGAGAATCTTTCGATCCGCCAGCTCTATCTGAGGATTGCCGGCGCGCGCGGCCATTGGCAGCTCGTCGGCACGCCGGAACAGATCGCCGATCAGCTCGAGGAGCGTTTTGAGAATTACGGCGCCGACGGCTTCAATCTCATGTCGCCGATCACGCCCGGCGGCTTGAGTGATTTCATCGAACTGGTCGTTCCCGAGCTTCGCCGCCGTGGCCTGTTCCGCTCGGAATATGAGGGCCGGACGCTACGAGAAAATCTCGGTCTGAAGCGGCCGCCGAACCGCTTTGTGGGGGCCGATACAATCGCAGCCGCTGAATAGGCCCTTTCCTTTCCAGTCATCACAGAGACAAGCCTGTATGAGCCGCGACAAACTTTTTCTGATCGAACCGGGATTCCAAGACGCGCAAAAGCCCGGCGAGCGTTTCGTCTGTCCCCATTGCAATCAGGTCGAAGGGCTGCTCTCGGCCTTCCCCGATCTCGCGACGCGGCTCGATGTCGAGCGTATCCCCTTCGCACGGCCGCGCAAACCTGTCATCGCCTTGCTCGGCGAGGATAATCAATCCCTGCCGCTTCTCATCCTCGGCAAGGAAGCACCCATCCCCGCCGACGCCGAGCATTATGGCGAGAACGCCTTCGTCAACACGACCGCGCGGATCCTCGAGCTTCTCTCGGAACGCCACGGCTTTCCGCGTCTGCATGAATAGACGCTTCGCGGTTCAACAAACTTTCGAAGTCAAAATCAATCCAAGGGCACAATCATGGCGAAACGTGAAGGCCAGCTGAAACTCGGTGCCTTCATCTATCCGGCGGGCCACCATATCGCGGCTTGGCGTCATCCGGACGCGCAGGCCGATGCGGGGATCAATTTCAAACATTACGTCGCTTTGGCGCAAGCCGCCGAGGCGGCGAAATTCGATCTGATCTTCTTCGCCGATGGTGTCGGGACCCGTGGCGATAATGTCGAGGTGCTGAGCCGTACCGCGCATAGTTATGTCGCGCAGTTCGAACCCCTCACGCTGCTCTCCGCGCTTTCGGCCGTCACCGACCATATCGGCCTTGTTGGCACCGCCTCCACCTCGTTCAACGAGCCATATCACATCGCCCGGAAATTCGCCTCGCTCGATCATCTGAGCAATGGCCGCGCAGGGTGGAACCTCGTCACTTCGGCGAGCGAATTCGAGGCCCGGAACTTCAACCGCGACAGCCATTTCGAGCATCAGGAACGCTATGAACGCGCGAGCGAATTCGCCGAAGTCGTGACGGGCCTGTGGGACAGTTTCGAGGATGATGCCTTTCCACGCGACAAGGAGAGCGGCCGTTTCTTCGAGCCGGAGAAAAGGCATGTGCTGCATCACAAGGGCCGTTTCTTTCAGGTGCAGGGCCCCCTCAATGTCGCGCGCTCGCCGCAGGGCCATCCCGTCATCGTACAGGCCGGTTCCTCCGAGGCAGGAAAGGAATTGGCAGCCAAAGCCGGTGAAGTTGTCTTCACGGCGCAGCAGACGCTCGACGAGGCCAAGGATTTCTATGCCGATGTCAAAGGCCGGCTTGCCAAATACGGCCGCGACCGGGACGATCTCAAAATCATGCCGGGTGTCTTTCCGGTAATCGGCCGTACCGAAGCCGAAGCTCAGGCGAAATTCGAGGAATTGCAGGCTTTGATCCATCCGACCGTCGGCCTGTCGCTGATTTCGGGCGCCACGGGTGGGCTGGACCTCTCGCTTTATCCGCTGGATGGCCCAATCCCGGATTTGCCGGAGACCAATTCGAGCAAGAGCCGGCAGCAATTGTTCATTGATCTCGCCCGCAGGGAGAATCTCTCGATCCGCCAGCTCTATCTGCGGGTCGCAGGCGCGCGCGGCCATTGGCAGCTCGTCGGCACCCCGGAACAGATCGCCGATCAACTCGAGGAGCGCTTCGTCGAATATGGCGCGGATGGCTACAATATCATGCCGCCGGTTTTCCCAACGGGATTGCAGGATTTCATCGAAGGGGTGATCCCTGAACTGAGGCGCCGTGGTCTGTTCCGTTCCGACTATGAAGGGCGGACTCTGCGAGAGAATCTGGGCCTGCGCCGCCCGGCCAATCGCCATGTCCAAAGTGCCAAAGCGGCTGAATAAGACGGCTGAATGGAACTCTTAAAAAAGCGGATGGTCATTCATGACACATACGGAAACGATTGATCGGAACACGATTGAAGAGAAAAGCGACAGGACCCTTCATGACTTGATTTTCGCGCGCTATCGTCAGCCCGTGGAGACGGGCACCGTCGCGCTCAATCCTGTCCTCGAAGCCATTCTCTCGCATCGATCCGTCAGGGATTATCTGCCGACCCCGCTGCCGCAAGGGGCGCTGGAGACGATCGTGGCGGCGGCGCAATCGGCCTCGACCTCGTCCAATCTGCAAGCCTGGAGCGTCGTTGCCGTCAAAGATCCCGACCGTCGGGCCCGCCTTGCGGCTCTTTCAGGACATCAACGGCAGATCGTCCAGGCGCCTCTTTTCCTCGTCTGGCTCGCTGATCTGTCACGCCTTCGCGCCATCGCCAAAGGTCTCGACCGAACCTCGGAAGGTCTCGATTATATCGAGACCTTCCTGCTCGCCGTGATCGATGCGACACTGGCGGCACAGAATGCCGTCGTCGCCCTGGAATCGCTCGGTCTTGGGTCCTGCTATATCGGCGGCATCCGCAATCAGCCGGAAGCGGTGGCGGCGGAACTACGCCTGCCACCGGAGACCATCGCCATTTTCGGCCTGACGGTTGGTTATCCAGACCCGGACAAACCGGCCGAGATCAAACCCCGTCTCTCCCAAAACATCGTGCTCCATCACGAGCTTTATGGCGAGGAGCATCCAGCGGCCCCGCTCGATCTCTATAATGCAACCCTGCGGATCTTTCAGGCGGAACAAAATCTGTCGCCGATCGACTGGACGGACCAGGCCACGAGCCGCATCAGCACGGCTGACGCGCTCAAGGGGCGTCAATTGTTGACCGATGTCATCCGCGCGCTCGGCTTTGCCCTGAAATAAATTCCCCGATCCGCCAAACTCGACCGCATGAGTTTGTGATCATTTTTCAGATTTGAAGAGTGCTGTCTGCGCATTCATGGATCGGCCAGCACTCAGGTCTTTTTTGACGAGGATAGAGAGAGAGACATGTCCACGCCAGCCGCAGTCCTTCCCCTTTCCCGTGAAAAGGAAACCGTCCAGCCGAAACGGGAAGAGATTTTGAGCCGGCTGCCGGCCATCGCCGCTGAAATCGCCGAGGATGCTGCGCGGCGTGAACGTGAACGCGAATTGCCCCATGATATCTTTCGCAAATTGCGGGAGACGGGCCTGACCTCTCTCCGCGTGCCAGAGGCATTGGGCGGCCCAGGTGGCACGATGAGCGATCAGGTTGAAATCATTTGCGCTTTGGCCGCCGCCGACTCGAGCGTGGCGCATGCCTTGCGTACACATTTCAGTTTTGTGGAATCGATGGCGATCGATCCACAATCATTTCTCAGCACGCGCTATGCCGGAGAAGTGCTGAAGGGCAAACTGTTCGGCGGCGCCTATATGGAAGTCGGCACGCCGCGTCCCAATACGATCCGCGCCACCATAAGGCGGAATGGCGACCATTATCTTCTCAATGGCAATAAATATTATGCGACGGGCACCGCTTATGCCGATTATACGAGTTTCACCGCCCTGGATGAGGAAGGCACCGTCATCAATGCCTTGATCCCAGCGGATCGTGAAGGCGTACACATCCTCGATGATTGGGACGGCATGGGACAGCGGATGTCGGCCAGCGGTGGTGTTTCGCTCGTCAATGTCACGGTCTATCCGGATGAGACCTCTCCGCACATCAAAGCCAATCCTTTCGTGCGCCGCCATGGAGCCACAAGGGCGCAATTGCATCTGGCAGCGGTCATTGTCGGCATTGTACGTAACGTCGTGAGCGATGCGATTCACTATGTGCAAGCCAGCGCGCGTTCCGCCAAACATAGTGCCTCGGAAACCGCGCGCGGCGATCATTTCGTGCAAAGAGCGGTTGGTGAAATATCCGCCATCTCCTATGCTCTCGATGCCCTGATCGCCGAGACCGCGCGGAAACTGGATCGCGCTGCGGAGGCGATCGTTGCTGGAACGCCGGACGCAGAACTTGATGATCTCGTCATGGCCAGCGCTCTCGCCAATTCCAAGACACAGATTGTCACCGGCACTTTGGCCAGTCGCGCCGCCGAATTGATCTTTGAAACCGGGGGTGGCTCGGCGACATCGAGAACCAATAATTTCGATCGTCACTGGCGGAATATCCGCACGCTGCTCAATCACAATCCGCTTTTTCTCAAGGCGCGTGTCGTGGGCGATTATTATCTCAACGGCACGAGAACGGATTTCGACGAAGGCCGGATCTTCTGAGACGAAACGTCCATGCCAAAGGCGCGAGCGGCCTCGTGCCTGAAATTGCTTTTAGTTTATGGATTTAATAACACGACCGAAGGAAGAGGATCATGACCGCCCTGCTTCAGCCTCATGATGAAAAAGATCCAGTCGCGATCAAGGCCCCTTCGGAATTCCCGAACAGCCCTCTATCGCAAGCCTTCCGGCAGCCGCTCATGCTCGGCGTATTCCTCAATTTGCAGGACATTCGTCATTCCTCCTATCCGACATCGAATTCATGGACCTATGACTACAATGTCGAGATCGTAAAGCGCGCCGAGGCTTTGGGGTTTGATCTCGCCTTCAGCCGCACACAATGGTTGCCGAAGGGAGGCTATGACGGCGAGGCCTCGCTCGATTCCTTCATCGCCTTGGCCGCCATGGCGGGCGTGACATCGCGCATTCTGCTCATTTCGACCATCCATGTCCTTTATGGACCTTGGCACCCACTCCATCTCGCAAAATTTGGCGCCACGCTCGATCATATTTCGAAAGGCCGTTGGGGCATCAATATCGTGACGGGGCATCGCGCCGTCGAACATGAAATGTTTGGCTGGCAGCGGATCGAACATGATCAGCGCTATGTGCTCGCCGCGGAATTGTTCGATGTCGTGGAAAGGCTTTGGAGCGAGGAGGAAAATTTCTCCTTCAAGGGCATTTCCTCCTGGACGGTCAATAACGCTTTCATCACGCCGAAACCCTTGTTCGGCAGGCCTGTTCTCGTCAATGCGACAGGGTCCGAAGCCGGCATTCATTTTGCCGCCCGCTATTCGGATATTATCTTCATCACGAGCCCGGGCGGCGCGCATATCGAAAGCGCACTCGAAACCCTGCCGGAGCACATCAAGCGTATCAAGCAGGCGGCGAAAAACGTAGGTCGTGACATCAGGACCTTGATCAACCCGATCGTTATCAGCCGCGATACGGAACGCGAGACACAGGATTATGTCGATGCGATCGTCGCGCATCGCGTACCGCCGGAAGTGAAAGGGTTTCACAGCTATGACAGCGATGCGCATGCCTGGCGTGGGCGGCAGGACACAAACCACAAGCAGGGACTGAATCTCGGAGGCAATATCGAGATTATTGGCACACCTGAACAAGTGGTCGAGCAACTCGTCGCCCTCAAAGCCATCGGCATCGATGGCGTGCAGTTGAATTTCTATGATTTCGCCAAGGATCTTGACTATTTCGGCGAAAAGATCCTGCCGCTCCTGAAGCAGGCCGGCCTGCGTGTGTGAGATCCAACGTAACGAATGCTCGAGAGGCGGAAGGGGTCGTGCTTTAACGCATATCCCCCATCCCTGAAATCTTCTCATCATATTCAAAGATAACGTTGTTTAGGAAATCAGCAAGAATATCTTGCCATCCTGTTATGATGTCATTAATATCAATCATTATTATATTGATTCTATGTTTTAAAAGCTTGACCATATATCAAGCCCTCTTCTCACTTTACAATGATGACCCTGACCGTAAGCTTCAGGGGAGCATTTTTCTAAAATTATATGCCCGTTTTTATTGATAGAAATTGCGTGAGGGCAACATAATGGACGCTCGTTCACACCTATCAATTTTCGCACACCTATCAATTTTCGGAACAACGGTTTGTCTCATTGCGACAATATCCGTTCCTGTCAGCGCTCAATCGGCGCCTCCGGCGATTGCCAATAATCCCGTCGCGGCATTGCCCGTAAATATCCCTCCGCCTGGCAGCATCAGTGCTGACCATCCGCTGGGCGTGTCTATTGTGCCTCCGCCTCCGCCAGGCTTCGATCCCATGACAGCGTCAGTGCAAGCCAACACGCATTACGCGATTCCGCCTCGACCTGATATCGCTATTGCTCCGGCAGCCTTCAGCCGTTGGCAAAGGGCCGTGGCCGCTCCGCTGGCGGCAGGAAGCGCCAATGGCCCGACTCCGATACTGACGCCGACGAACGTTTCGAATAGCCCAGTGCGATTACAAGGGCCGCTCATTCCCTTTGCGAACAGCATCGCCAACGGCCCAAACACAAACGGCGCTTTCAACGCTATTTACACAGGCACGTCTTACAATTGGAGCGGAAACGCAATTTATAATTCACTCAACCCTTTCAAGGTTGAGGCTATCATCGGCGAGTTTGTCGTGCCGACGGCGCGCCAAGCCTACGGAACCTGCACGGGAGATTGGGTCTATTCGTCTCAATGGCCCGGCATTGACGGCTATGGTTCTGGTGACGTTCTGCAGGCCGGTGTTGAGGCCGACGCTTATTGCAATGGAGGCACCACAGCAAGCTTCTACTCTGCGTGGATCGAGTGGTATCCTTTTCCAGAGACAAGGGTCAGTGTTCCAGCTGTCCATCCTGGTGATCTGGTTTTTATAGAACTCTGGAACACGAGCGCAACCAACGGCTACGCTTACATTTACAATTATTCCACTCGCGAGACCGCCACATATCAGCTCACACCACCATCCGGCGTCTCACTGCAAGGCAACAGCGTTGAATGGATTGTAGAACGCCCCGGTGTCGGCGACGGCCTCGCTACTCTGACGAATTATATCAATGTCTCATGGCCGCATGGCATTGCATGGGACTATGCGGCGCGTTCACCAACTTATTATTGGCAAGGGGGCACCCCCGCCTCTGGATCCTTGGTCGTCCTCACAATGCTCGATAATGCGGGGCAAAGGATATCCTCGCCCATCATCGAGAACTTCAACTTTCTCTATTTTTACAATTACGGTTCCTCCAACTGAGGTGTTGGCCCCAACCCCATTGGGAGGATAAAGATTAACCGATCAAAGCTTTCACCCCACGGTTTTACAGGCTCTCCTTGGTCCTTATTGTGTAGCTAGCCTGCAGGGGTTGCTGCCAAGAATTGGCTCTGGCGCAATCTTGGTGCCTTCCAACCTGCCAACCTGTGCCTTGACGTTCGCTTTCCTGATGAAGCCGCTCTTTGTTGTCTTTTTGAGCCGGGCGTGAAAATCGCTCATGGGGAACCGGACAACGCTCAAAGAGGTTGTGAAGGCAAATACATTCCCATCGGCTCTCTTGAACGTGACCGAGGCCGCCTATGGCACGTCTGAATGGAGCTCGCGGCCAGCCGATATGTCCGGTGATGCAAGCTGATCCCATATCGTGCGAACCGGCATCGTGACGATAGAGCATGATGGTCCAATGACGCGCGGACGCCAAGTCACGCATCAAGTCGCGCATGGGGAAAAGCGATGTCGGATCCTATCACGCATGCCTCAAGTAAATGCGAAGCCGTCAAAAGCAAGCTCGGGCAGGTCGTCCTTGTCTTCCAGGGCGGAGGTGCTTTGGGCGCTTACCAGGTCGGCGTTTATGAAGCCTTGCATGCCGCAGGGATCGAACCTGATTGGCTCATCGGCACCTCAATCGGTGCAGTCAATGCCTCAATCATAGCCGGCAACCAGCCACAGGATCGTCTCGATAAACTTCAAACATTCTGGCGCCGGGTGGAATATGCGCCCCAAGTCGAAGCCATGTCTCAATGGCCTTTGATCGGCCCTTGGCTCGCCAATTGGAATACAGTGACCACTGGAATTAATGGTTTTTTCACACCGAATCCAATGGCCTTCATGGGCATGTATGTGCCGCTTGCACCAGATGCCGCGGGCTATTATTCGATCGCACCTCTTCAAGAGACCCTCGAGGAATTGGTGGATTTTTCCTACCTTTCGGAGGGCAAGCCACGCCTTACCGTCGGGGCCGCCAAAGTGCGCACATGCGAGATGCGCTATTTCGACAGCAAGGATATGCCATTGACCGTGCACCACATCATGGCATCGGGTGCGCTGCCGCCCGCCTTTCCGCCGGTCCGGATCGATGGCGACCTCTATTGGGACGGCGGTCTCCTTTCGAACACACCTGTCGAGGCCATTTTTGACATGAGACCGCGCCGCAGCGCGCTGATTTTCGCCGTCGATGTCTGGAATCCCGACGGGCCAGAACCGGAAAGCATTTGGCGCGTGATCAATAGACAAAAGGATATACAATATTCAAGCCGCGCCATGACACAGATCATTCGACAACGCCAGATCCATCGCCTGAGGCATATCATTGCCGAACTGTCGAAGCGCATTCCCGAGCCGGAACGCCAGAGCCCGGAAGTGCGCGAGATGGCGTCTTATGGCTGCCAGACCCGTATGCATGTCGTGCACCTGCTCGCGCCCTTGCTCGAAGGGGAAGGCCATACCAAGGACATTGATTTCAGCCAAGAAAACATCCGCAGACGCTGGGAAGCAGGCATCTCCGATGCGCGTCATGCCCTTGAAGTTGCTCCCTGGGAAGGAGATCTCGACCCGCTCGAAGGCCTCTATTTACATGAGTTCAAACATGGAACGAGGGGCGAAACGATCAGGAAATCCTGGCATACACCTCTGCCCACCGCCGCTGCCGCCGAATGAATGCGGAGTGTCATGACCCGTCCATATCGAGGACCTTTACTCACCAATGCCCTGAATGATGGTGTCCGCGTCCATGACCACGGGTGACCTGATGGACATGATTGCCGCTCGGATGTCGCCCACGACAGGCCGCTGACGACATGCACTCCGCAGAAACGAACCCGTGTCGTTTTCTCCTCTGGTTGCCATGGTTATTCGCCTCGGCTCCCGTCGCGATCAGCAAAGCGCCGAGGAGAATCGTGAGCATGAACTCTTTCCTCATCAAAATCCCCAGTCTCGACATCTATGAATGATGAAGGGTTCCTACCATTCCCCGCCGAAACGGCCAAGCCTCCAGAGGCCGTGGCAAAGGGAGAAAAAGGACATAAAGTTATTTAAAATCATTTGTATAAATGATCATCCATCCTTTCCTCAGCCTTCTCCACACGCTTGTTCCGGCCAATTGCGCGATTCTTGCTTGCGTACTCCCATTGCCTGCCGTCTTCAGTTGAAGATGCTCTGGGCTGAACATGGGTAAGACCAACGGCCAGTAGGAAAGCCGTTGGAATATCTTGAATTTCGGACTTCACGGGAGAATGATGATGGCAGCCACTGCCGAAGACAGCGCGCGTTATATGCTGACGATTTTTCAACGTCACAATAGCCGCAAGGGCGACACCTTGCTGGTCGGCAATTTCACCCTGCCCTTCTCGCAAGACGGCTGGACCCTTGCTGATTACGATGCCGGCAAAGCCTTTGCGATCGAGAAGGGTTGGGTCAAGCTCGGCAAGAGCGAGCAATTCTTCACGCTGACCGAGGAAGGTCTCGCCGCGGCGGCGTAAATCTTTCCGCGATCCGGCGGCAAAACGCCCGCCGCCGGATCACGCTTTTTCCGATGATTGTTCTGTGCCGTACTTGCCTATTTTCTAAGCGTTAGTTCGCTTAGCCACGTTATTATGGACCCGCATAGCGCCCGCAGTCGCCACAACTATTCCTACGCTCTGCACTGCGCGGCCTGATCACTCACGCGCTGATCGCTGGTCCGGTCAAACCCATGCAATGGAGCATACCGCGCGCGATTTCCCGCTCGCCCATGATCACCGTATCAGCGCCCAGCTTTTCAAGATGATCGACCTCCGCATCGGAATGAGCACGGACGATGATCCGTAATGAGGGATTGGCCCGCCGCGCCTGAACCGTGACCTGCCCTGCCTCAAAGGCATTGGGGATGGCAATCAACAGATTGTGTGCCGTTCCGGGGTTGGCCAGCGCCAGAATGCTATCACTCGCCGCATTACCGGCTATGGTCTCCACATTCTGTTCCTCAAGCAAAGCGATGATCTGATCATTCTCCTCAATAACGAGGAAAGGAACGCCCGCGGTCTCAAGCGTCTTACCGATGAATGCGCCGACCCGCCCGAAGCCGATCAGGATCGTATGCTCCTTCAAACGGGTCGGCTTGTAATCTGTTTCCTCTCCAACCTCCCGCGCGGCCTCAATGCGATCCTCGTTGGCCGCAATCATGCTGTCCCTCTTCACCTCCTCTCTTTCCTGCATTGAAGACACATCCGATTCCGCCATGACAGCGGTTTCAAGGCGTAGCGTTGCGTCTTGTGGAAGGGGATGCTGGATTTTCGCTTCCAAGCGAGGTTTTAGAAGATCGACAAGGGAAAAGACGGCTGAATTGAGAATGATCGACAAGATCGATCCGGCGAGGATCAAGGCCCGCCCCTCGACGGGGAGAAAATCGAGAGCAATACCGAGTTCAGCGAGAATGAAGGAAAATTCGCCAATCTGGGCGAGGCTCGCCGAGATGGTCAAAGCAGCGCCGATCGTCCCGCCGAGAATACGAACGATAAAGAAGGCCGCGATCGATTTGCCGATCAGGATAATAAACACCGTAGCAAGCAGAGGCAGCGGGGCTTTGAGCACGATCGATGGGTCGAACAGCATGCCGACCGACACGAAAAACAAAACAGAAAAGGCGTCCCGCAAAGGCAGGCTTTCCTGAGCGGCACGGTGACTGAGTTCGCTTTCGGCCAAAACCATGCCGGCAAAAAAGGCGCTCAGAGACAGGGAAACACCAAACAGCGAGGTTGCGCCAAAAGCGACACCGAGTGCGATCGCCAGCACGCCAAGGCGGAACAATTCGCGTGAACCCGTATGGGCAATCCAGTGCAAGCACCAGGGAATGACACGCCGGCCGGCGATCAGCATGAGCGCGAGAAAGACAGAAATTTTAAGAACTATTGCGACGATCAGGCCCGCGATCCCCAGATCGATGCCGAGCAGTTGATCGAAACCGGCTGCCAGCGGCTCTTTCGCGCCATCGCTGCCATGCAGAATATCGGCAATCGCCGGGATGAGAACCAAAGCGAGGACACTGATAAGATCCTCGACGATGAGCCATCCGACCGCGATCTTGCCGCGCTCGGTCGTGAGGAGGCGGCGATCCTGCAGCGCCTTGAGCAGCACGACCGTCGAGGCGACCGAAAGAGCGAGACCAAAGATCAGACTGCCGCCGAGCGGCCAGCCCATCCATTGTCCCAAGCCGACACCCAGTAAAGTGGCGCAGAGGATCTGAGCGATCGCACCTGGCACGGCGACAGCGCGAACGGAAGCAAGATCCTTCAGCGAGAAATGCAGGCCGACACCGAACATCAGGAGGATGATGCCGATTTCTGCGAGTTCCTGCGCAAGCGTCTGATCCGCGACGAGGCCAGGCGTATGCGGGCCAACGATGATGCCGGCGACGAGATAGCCAACGAGCGGCGGCAGGCGAAACCGATTGGCCAAAACGCCCAGGAGAAAGGCCAGAACGAACGCCGTGACGATCGTGGAAATCAAGGGGTTTCCATGCGGCATGGCGTTCCCGGAAAGTGGTTTGGATCATTGTGTCAGGACGACACAAGCGGTTTGTTTGATAGCACGGTTTAAGAGGGAGGAAAGCTCCAGGTCGTCTTTACTCTGGTTTATCCCATCGGCACGATCAGCAGATCGCATGGGATATCGTCCTCGAACGTCCTAGTCGTCGTGCCAAAGAGACGCTTGAGAAGATCGCTCGGACTTTGCGCGGCGACGACGAGATCAACCTCGTTTTTCGTGACATAATGGGCAAGCACGGGTGCAGGCGATCCCGCTTCGAAGACAATGGGCAGGGAACTTGCCTCGCCCCCGCAACGGGCGACGAAATCGGCATAATCAAGAATGGCCGCCTCCCGATAATCCTTTTGCCAGTCTTCATGAGAAACGAAAGTGGAGAACGGCGTGTCATAAGCATGAAACAGCGTCAGCGCCGCTTGAGGAAACCAAGCCGTAGCAAGATCCAGAGCATGCCGCGAGGCTTCAGAGAAATCGATCGCAATCAGAATTTTATGATAGTTCGATCGTGCGCGAAGCCTGCCAATCAATAAGGGCGTGGCGGACATCAGCAAAATGCGATCCGCTGTATTATCGACGAGGAAATGTTCCAGTCCCACAAGGCTTGTGAAGCCCGTCACGATCAGGTCGCATTTCTGGGTCCGCGCGACCCGGGTAATCACCTCGGCGGCTTCGCCCTGTTCGACCAAGGTCAGGACATCCTCCGCCCCCGTCACAAAATAGGTCTTCACATGATCCTGCAAGCGTTGGTGCCAATTCGCCAGCAGGGCCGGCGAAGAGGAAGCCGTGGCGAGGTCGGGATCAAGCACATGCAGGACGATGATCGAGGCGTTCCAGTCCTGTGAAAGCGTCAGCGCGCGTTCGGTCGCCCGATCACAACGGCTCGTCATATCCGTTGCGAGAAGAATGCGCCGGGGCAACCCTCTGGCCTGTTGTTCGTGGCGATTCACGAAACCTCCTCCAAACCCATCGAAGGAGCAACGTGCCATGCGCAGAAGAGGTTGCCTGATCATCGGCGCAGATCAGCTGGTTGTCTTCCCATGGTCACAACAGAGTTTGGCGGAACTTTAAGGTGCGGCTGATTCGTGGCGCATCGATTGCACCTCATCGGCGAAACGCGACCAGAATGACCTGTTTCGCCCATCATTGCCGACAACTGACAGGCAAAGCAGCATTGATTTTGCTTAAGAAGCACTATTAGGCGGCTTTGCGCTCACGGTTTTGGTCAAGCAAGACCGCCGGGGCACAGATCGGCCGCGCAACATCGAGGAGAACTCCATGGCAGAGGGGGTATTTGTCGTCTTGTCGGACCCGGCTCCGAAGAAGGAGGCGGCCTTTCATGATTGGTATTGTGACTTCTTCAATGAAGTGAAGGCGATTCCGGGCGTGACCAAAGCCTATAATTTCATGTTCGGTCCGCACCAGATCGACGTGCGCCCCCTGCAGCAGTTTCTCGCCGTGTTCGAATTGTCCGACGTCGAAGCGGTTCGCAATGCAATGGCGGAAAAAATCGGCATCAAAACCAGCAAGGAATTCCTGCGCCTGCCCGATTGCATCGATCAAACGACGATCATGCCGACCTTCTTCGAGTATAGCTCCGAGCTTCAGGCCGCCCCCGGCGCGCCGGACACTCCGATCGAGGAACAGAACATTCTGATTTCCCTCATCAGCGTGCCGCTCGACAAGCAGGCCTCTTTCACAGAGGCTTATGTCGGCGAAAGGCTTGGCGATATGCTGAGCATCCCGGCGCAAATTTCCGGACAATTGCTGCAACTCGCCAAGAGCCAGATCCAAAATCCGATCTATCCCTTCCTCGCGCTTTATCGAAACAATGATACCGACGCGATCCGTTCCGCCTGGCCGGCCCCCAACACGAACTGGCGCTCCATTGCGGCGGCGCGCGCGAAGGATCCGTCCATCCGCGCGGATGGACGCCTTGCCGGCATGAAGACACGCGACTTCCTCTTCATACCCTATGTGAAGCCGGAACCCGCGCCGCCACCACCGCCCAAGCCCGCTGCCGCACCGGCCGCCAAACCGGCCTCCTGACAGAGGCTCTGAAAAGTCTGCTGGAGGGCTGGGTTTTAACCCCGGACAGAGGGGCTTTCAGCCCCTCCTTTCCCGCTCTTTTCAAAGAAGGTCGATCCCCTGAATGCGGCGCGGATGCGGAGCAAAATCCTCCTAAATTCAGAGCCAATATTCCGGCGTGAGCGGCACTTTTCTTGAATGTTTGAAAGGGTGGTTTGAATCCTCACGGTGGTGATGACTGAGCCAAAGCGAAGGGGGCTTTGAAACCCACCCTCTTTAGACAGGCAGTCCCCCTGGTTTTGAGCCCATCAAACCCGGAGAACTGTTTCATTGCCGGACAGGACGGTGCTTCGCAATGAGCGCAAATCCGGCTATGACAACGCGGAAAACCGCTGGGAACAGATGCTGGACACGGACCATCGACACCCAGCAAAACGATCAAGCAAATTGGATGTTAGAGGCGGATCATGAGTGACAAAGACGCAGTAATGAAAGGCCTGCTGGAAAAGCTCGTCAGCAAGGCAAAAAACGCTCATCGCGATACCAAGATCACCACGATCGCCGGCGCCACGCAGATCATTTCTGGCCATAGCGTTCAGGATCAAGAAATCGATATTGGTGAGGTCTCGATCTCTTGGACCGATGGCACGAGGACCTTCCTCATCCCCTATTCCTCGATCGATCATATTCTGATGGTGTGAGTTTCCCTGATCGAGGGATTAAAAATCTAGAGCGTGACACTGAATTCCCGTTTAGAGTCATGCCCTGGGAGGAGTTTGATCGATGACGGATAGTCAGGAACTCAATAATTTCGTCGAAGGCGGCGATGAATATGAATTGCGGACAAGCGACGACAAGACCGCTTATACGCTGCACTTCAAGACGGAAAATCAGATCGTCTTCCTGCAGGGAGAGGATCTCGAGGCCTTTTTGAAGGAATATAATCTGATCAAGCTTCAATATCCGCAATATGGCGCCGATCAGAGATTGGCCCAAATCTGGGACCAGGGCGGTTATAGCTGGCTGGCCGCAGGGCAGCAGGAAGAAGAATAGGTAAAGTGCCCCGGACCTGTTCCGACGGCTCAATACTTTCGAATGTGGTTATCCACTTTTCGATTTGATGCGACAGCCGTTTATACAAGAGCCGATTGGAATCCTTCAATCGGCTCTAATCTTGTCTCTTCAAGTGATTTTCCAGATAGCTAAGCGCAATCTGCCGTTCCGCCGAACTGGCCGACGCCATGGCTTGATCATAAAGATCGATAATCCACTTATCCTTGCGCTGATCCAGGGGCGCCTCCCGCGCAAGGGTCAGCCACATCAGGCCACGGGCGCGCTGATGTAGAATGCCTTCCTTCTCGGTAAAGAGGACCTGCCCGAGAAGAGCCTGCGCCTGATAATGATTTTTATCGGCGGCCAGAGACAACCAGCGGACCGCTTGGCGGCTGTCCTTGGCTGTGCCCGCGCCATCGAGATACATGCGCGCCAGATTATATTGGGCGTTGGGATCGCCGAAATTGATCGCCGCATAATGGAACATGGCCATCGCATGGGCGGGGTCGGCACTGATCTTGGTATTAGCGATACCGTTCAGATAATAGATACCGAGCGCGACGAAGGCATTGGAAACGAGCGGCATGAAGCGGCGGTTGGGATTATCGTCATCATAGGAGGCGACAATCTGCGAGAAATATTCATAAGCTTTGACGTCGTCGTGAGGAACACCGTCGCCGCTCGCATACATTTTTCCGAGCTTCCACTGCGCAAGCGATTCGCCACCCGCCGCAGCATATTTCAGTGCTTCGATCCAATGATCGCTGCCCGACCGTGACCCTTCAAGGCCCGCGCGCAAAGCAGCTTGCGGATTCTTGAAAATCTGCAGCGGTATCTTGCTGCCAGCACCGCTTTCGCCCGCCCCATCAAAGGCCATGGCTGAAGCATGAAACAAGAGAAACGCCAGGCCAGCCACGCCGAGGCTCAGCGCATGCGTCGACATTCGCGCAGGGAACCGTAGCCGGCACGGAGGAGCGGTACCTGGGTTTTGACCAAATAAGCGATTCGCCATATCTTTGTCGCCCTCGGGAGCCCTATCCGTGAACGGATCGCAACCGATCAATATGGAAATCGGATCGTAAAGCTCCAGCCGAAAAGCCGCCACGTCTCTCGTGATATGCCGTCCCATATGGGGGGCCATCATCCGGATGCAAATCACAGATTGGTGTGTCGGCGCTGACCGGGAGCTTTCATCCTTCTCTCCCAGGCTATAACAACGCTAGATTAGCGGAGTGTTTAAGGCCGAAAAACGGTTTTATCGGTGCAAGCGCCGCTTCAAAACAAGTTCACAGTTTATGTGTCTAAACAGTCACATCATTAAACCGCAAAATGGAATTTTAAGTTCGTTCTTTGCAACCAATCCGCTTCTTCCAAAAGTCCGGTTGATCCGCCCTTCGTTCCAGTTTGTCATGGACCGACTTGCCTGGACTTGTCTTCAGCGGAAGAGAGCAACGACCGTATCCACTTGAGAAAAACGCCAGGCTCACTCTTGAAGCAGCCCGAAAGGAAACGCCAAGATGAAACGCCTTCGCCGTTGCAAGATCGTCGCGACACTCGGCCCCGCTTCCTCAGACAAGGCCACGATCGAGGCTCTGTTCAAAGCTGGCGCCGATGTCTTCCGTATCAATATGAGCCATACGTCTCACGACAACTTGCGCGAGTACGTTCGCGTCATTCGCGAAATCGAGGCAGATAGCGGCCGCCCGATCGCCATTCTCGCCGATCTGCAGGGACCCAAATTGCGGCTCGGTGAATTTGCGAGTGGTGGCGCAGATCTCGTCAAGGGAGCGACCTTCACCCTTGATCAGCAGGAGAGCCTTGGTGATGCGCAAAGGGTGCATCTCCCACATCCGGAAATTCTCAAGGCCCTCAAACCGGGCGACACTGTCCTGATCGATGACGGCAAGGTTCGGCTGCATGTTATCGAGGCCGATGCGAGCCACGCCGTTACTCTTGTCGATGTCGCGGGCCGTGTCTCGAACCGCAAGGGTGTGAGCCTTCCGGATACCGAGATCGCCGTTTCCGCCATGACCTCAAAGGATCACTCGGATCTCGCGGCGGCGCTCAATGCCGAGGTCGACTGGATCGCCTTGTCCTTCGTGCAACGGGGCGATGATGTCGCCGAGGTCAAAAAGATCGCCGGCGACCGAGCCTCGGTGATCGCCAAGATCGAAAAGCCGCAAGCTATAACGAGGCTCGATGAAATCCTCGAACTGTCCGATGGATTGATGGTGGCGCGTGGCGATCTCGGGGTGGAAATGCCGCTCGAGAAAGTGCCTGGCTTGCAAAAACGCATCACCCGCGCCGCGCGCCGCCTGGGCAAACCCGTGATCGTCGCGACGCAAATGCTCGAATCGATGATCAATCTGCCCGTGCCAACGCGCGCCGAAGTCTCCGACGTCGCGACCGCTGTTTTCGATGGCGCTGATGCGGTCATGCTCTCCGCGGAAAGTGCTGCTGGGCAATATCCGGTCGAGGCGGTCACGACGATGAACCGCATCGCGGAGGAAGTTGAAAAAGACGCCGTTTATGCGTCGATCCTCAGTGCTCAGCACGCTGTGCCGGAGAAGACGGCCGCCGACGCGATCGCCATCGCCGCCCGGGAAATCACCGAGACCCTGGACGCCACGGTTATCGTCGCCTGGACTTTCTCCGGGTCGACGGCGCTGCGCATCGCGCGTGAACGCTCTCCGGCTCCGCTCATCGCTTTGACGCCGAAACAGCAGACCGCCCGCCGGCTCGTGCTCGCCTGGGGTGTGCATGCCGTTGTGACCGAGGACGCCCATGATATCGACGATATGACCCAACGCGCGAGCCGCTTCGCGCTGCAGGAAGGCTTCGCCACGAAGAATGATCGGATCGTGATCATTGTCGGTGTCCCGTTCGGAACGCCAGGCGCCACCAATCTCATCCGCCTCGCCCGCGTTTAAAGGAACGGCCCATGAAAAAAATCATGCTGGTATCGGTCACCGCGCTGAGCCTTGTGGCGAGCAGTCATAAGGCACCCGCCGAGCCGCAGGACACGAAAAAAGAGGTGTTCGCGATCCGCGAGGGTATGAACAATGGCAATGCTGGCATGGAACAAGGCCTCGCCAAACATATTCCCGACGGTGTCGCCTCCGTGCTCGACGAGGCATACACCCAAGGCGACGCCGATGCCCGCCTCGATGTCTTTTACCCCGCCTCACTCGCTCAGTCAGGCCAGGCTTTGCAGACGATCGTCTGGCTGCATGGGGGCGGTTGGGTCTCTGGCGACAAGGATTATGTCGCTCCTTATCTCCAGATTCTCGCCGCGCGTGGCTTCACCGTTGTCGGCCTCAATTATTCACTCGCGCCAGAGCATCATTATCCGGCACCGCTCCAACAGATCGATGCGGCCCTTGCTTATCTTCAAAAAAATGCGGCGCGCCTGCATATCGATCCCAACAGATTTTTCCTCGCGGGCGATTCAGCAGGTGCCCAGCTTGCCGGCCAGTTCGGCAATATCGTCACCGATCCGGTTTATGCGCGAGACCTCGGCATTAGTCCTTCCATTGCGCCCGCCCAATTGCGCGGTGTGATCCTGATGTGCGGCGTCTATGATCCGGACAGTTTCGATTTGAAACAGGCACCCGAGGGTCATTTTGCGAAAATCCTCAATGCCTATTTCGGAACGGCCAATGCCGCGACCGATCCGCGACTGGCGCAATTTTCAGTGGTGCGCCACGTCACACCAAACTTTCCCCCGATCTTCCTTTCCGTCGGCAATGGCGATCGCCTGGCTCCGCAATCTCAAAAACTAGCCCAAATCGCCAAAGGACAAGGCGTGTCGGTCGACAGCCTGTTTTTTGACACCGATCACAAGCCAGCTTTGCCGCATGAATATCAGTTCAATCTCGACCAGGAGGACGGCAAAACCGCTTTCGAACGTCTGGTTACTTTTCTGAACGCGTCAAGTCATGCTCAATTGAATCAATAATAGAAATTTGTCTCATCCCCTCTCTCCACAGTGCCGAATTGTTGATTTCATAGGCAAAAGCCATAGACCAGAGCCATTGAAGGCCATAACGTTTCCGCATTCGGCTTTTGGAGAATCGGGCTGGCGAGGGCAAGGATGAGCGTACTGGTCACGGGCGGTGCGGGTTACATCGGCGGCCATATGGTTTTGGGCCTCCTCGATGCCGGGCAGAAAGTCGTCGTTCTCGATAATCTTTCGACCGGGTTCTCCTGGGCGGTGCCGCAAGGCGTCGATCTGATCATTGGCGATTTCGGCGATCAAGCTTTGGTCGACCGGGTTCTTGCCGACCATCACATTGATGCCATCGCCCATTTCGGTGCGAAAATCGTCGTGCCAGAATCCGTGACCGATCCTCTAGGGTATTATCTCAACAATACGGCCAAGGCGCGCAATCTGATTGAATGTGCCGCGAAAAGCGGCGTCAAACATTTCATCTTTTCATCCACCGCCGCTGTCTATGGCGAGCCAAAGGCTAATCCTGTTTTCGAGGACGCCCCGCTTACGCCCATCAACCCCTACGGCCGTTCCAAGCTGATGGTCGAATGGATGCTCGAGGATGTCGCCAAGGCGCATGCCCTCACCTATGCGATCCTGCGCTATTTCAATGTGGCCGGCGCCGATCCGCAAGGCCGGCTCGGACAAGCCTCACCCGTCGCCACGCATCTCATCAAGATCGCGGTGCAGGCCGCGCTCGGTTTTCGCAAGGGGATGGATGTCTATGGCACGGATTACCCGACGCCGGACGGTTCCTGCGTACGCGATTATATTCAGGTCACCGATCTCGTCGATGCGCATTTGCTGGCACTCGATTATTTGCGCCAGGGTGGCGAGAGCCTGACCTGCAATTGCGGTTATGGGCGCGGTCTTTCGGTGCTGGACGTCATCCGCACGGTCAAGGCAGTGAGCGGCGTCGATTTCGAAGTGCGGATCGCCGGACGCCGCGCGGGTGATCCAGCCTCACTGATTGCTGGCGCCACGCACGTGCGCGATCTTTTGGGTTGGCAACCCAAACATGATCATGTCGAAGAAATGGTCAAACAGGCGCTCGATTGGGAACGCCGCCTGCACAATATTAAAGGGCAAGCCTAATCCTCCGGCAGAAGTCTAGCTCCGCATTTTCGGACTCCGATCGTGATCGATTTCTCCGCCTATTCGCTCGGCTCCATTTTCGCAGCGAGCCTGATCGTGCTCTTGATCGCCTGCGAACTTGGTCATCATTTTGGTTTGCGCAGTAAGGAGGAGGGTCAAATCTCCACCTTGGAAGCCTCGATGCTCGGCCTCCTGGCGCTCATGATCAGCTTCACCTTTTCCATGAGCCTCACGCGTTTCGATGCGCGTCGAGAAGCCGTCTTG
Organism: Beijerinckia indica subsp. indica ATCC 9039; assembly: GCF_000019845.1. Classification (NCBI taxonomy): domain Bacteria; kingdom Pseudomonadati; phylum Pseudomonadota; class Alphaproteobacteria; order Hyphomicrobiales; family Beijerinckiaceae; genus Beijerinckia; species Beijerinckia indica. Next base: position 2,127,962 of record NC_010581.1, read on the forward strand.
ATGGAAGCCAATGCGATTGGAACAGCCGCCTTGCGCGCGCGCCTGCTGCCGGAATCACACGCCACGCAAAGTTTGAAGCTCCTGCGCGAATACGTCCAAATTCGTCTGGATATTACCGCACAGGAGAAATACACGCCCCCCGCGCAATTGGATGGCGCGATCGCCCGCTCCAACGCCATCCAAGCGGCTCTATGGGCGCAGGTCAAACCGGTCATAGCCAAGGATAATGCCATGGTGCCGACCGGTCTTTATATTCAGGGGTTGAATGAAATGTTCGATGCTCAGGAAAAGCGTCTGACTGCCCTGCGCAACCGCGTACCGAATATTGTCTTCCTGGGTCTCTATGGCATTGCCACCGTTGCCATCGGCTTTATGGGTTATGCCAGCAGCGCCACGGAAAAGCGCTGGAGAATACCCGCTTATATCATGATTTTCCTGGTTGCCGCTGTCATCCTGCTGATCGAGGATATCGATCGGCCTGGCGTCGGATTCGTTTCCGTAAGTCAGCAACCAATGCGGGATACGGCCGATGCTCTTGCAAGCTATTCGACCGAAATCGACGGCAGCGTACCTCAGCAATAAAAGCCGGGGGAGATTTCAGCGTGATCGGTTCGCCGGCCAGACAGCGCCTTCACCGATCTGGCCGCGATGGCGCAGAAAATGATCGGCGAGCACGCAAGCGACCATGGCCTCGCCCACCGGCACGGCGCGTATGCCGACACACGGATCATGACGCCCCTTAGTGACGATCTCGCTTTCATGGCCTGAACGGTCGATCGTATGACGCGGTTGCAGGATCGAAGAGGTCGGTTTGACAGCAAAGCGCATGACGAGCGGCTGGCCCGTCGAAATACCCCCCAGAATGCCGCCCGCATGGTTCGAGAGAAAGACCGGCTCGCCGAGAGAACCGATCCGCATTTCATCGGCATTGGCTTCACCGCTCAGCGCGGCCGCGTCAAAACCCTCGCCGATTTCGACACCTTTCACCGCATTGATCGACATCAAGCCGGAAGCAAGATCAGCGTCGAGCTTGCCATAAAGCGGAGCGCCCCAGCCGGCCGGCACATTCTCCGCGACGATCTCAATGACCGCGCCAATCGAGGACCCGGCCTTGCGTATATCATCGAGATAAGTTTCAAAAAAAGCCGCCGCCTTTGCATCCGGGCAGAAGAAGGGATTGCGCGTCGTCTCGTCCCAATCCCACGCGTCGCGGTTGATCTTATGCGGCCCCATCTGCACGAGGGCCCCTCTGATCGTCACATCCGCGACCACCTTGCGGGCGATGGCACCGGCTGCGACCCGCGTCGCGGTTTCGCGCGCCGAGGAACGGCCCCCGCCACGATGATCACGCAAGCCATATTTTGCGTCATAGGCGAAATCGGCATGGCCTGGTCGATAGAGATTTTTGATCGCGTCATAATCCTTCGAGCGCTGATCCGTATTTTCGATCAGGAGCGCGATCGGTGTGCCCGTCGAAACCTGTTTGCCGCTCGCCTCGTCCGTGAAGACACCCGAGAGGATACGCACACGATCGGCTTCCTGGCGCTGTGTCGTGAAACGCGACGTGCCGGGACGGCGCAGATCGAGAAAGGTCTGGATGTCGGCTTCATCGATTGGGATCAAGGGAGGGCAACCATCCACCACGCAGCCAATGGCCGGTCCATGGCTTTCCCCAAAGGTCGTCACGCGAAAGAGATGGCCGAATGTATTGTGAGACATGAGAGATGATGCCGAAAACAGGGAAGACAAAGAAGATGAGGAAGGCCGATCTCAATGTTTGTCGCGCAGCAGCCGGCCCTTTTCCTTGTTCCAATCGCGTTTCTTTTCGGTCTCGCGCTTGTCGTGCAATTGTTTGCCGCGCGCCAAGGCGATTTCAATCTTCGCCCTGCCCCGATCATTGAAGTAAATTTTCAGCGGCACAATGGTCATGCCTTGACGCTCGACCCCTTGCGAAAGCTTGGCGATCTCGCGCCCATGCAACAGAAGTTTGCGCGGCCGTTTTGGCGCATGGTTGAAGCGATTGGCCTCGAGATATTCGGGGATGGTCGCGTTGACGAGAAACACCTCGCCCTCCCGATCCACAGAGGCATAGCTCTCGGCAATGGTCGCCTTGCCGGTGCGCAAGGATTTGACCTCGGTGCCGGTCAGCATGAGCCCCGCCTCGAAAGTCTCGCCAATTTCATAATTATAGCGCGCCTTGCGGTTTTCCGCGGCGATCTTGAACGCGCTTGGTTTCTTTGCGGCCACTCAAGCACACTTATTCTGTAATGAGACCGGCATGCACCATGGCAGCGCGGATCACGGCCTGGGCATTGACCGAGGCGGAGACGAGGGGCAGCCTGATCTCGTCCTCGATCTTGCCAAGCAGACTCAGCGCATATTTGGGGCCGGCGGGATTGGGTTCGACAAACAGTGCCGCATGCAAATGCGAAAGGGCATCATGCACTTGCAAAGCCTTGGCGAAATCGCCATCGAGGCTGGCCTGTTGCATATCCGCACATTGGCGCGGGGCGACATTCGACGTCACGGAAATGCAGCCATGACCACCCAGCGCATTGACCGCCAGCGCCGTCATGTCTTCACCTGACAATTGGATGAAATCCGGTCCCAGGGCCTGACGCTGCAAAGCCGTGCGCGCGAGATTGCCGGTCGCATCCTTGACGCCCGCGATATTCTTCAATTCGAACAGACGCTGCATCGTCTCAATCGACATGTCGACCACGGAGCGCGGGGGAATATTATAGATGATGATCGGAATACCCACCGCATCATTCACCGCCTTGAAATGCCGGTAGAGTCCTTCCTGAGACGGCTTGTTGTAATAAGGCGTCACGATCAGCAAGCCATCCGCACCCGCTTTTTCCGCGAAACGCGCGAGTTCGATAGCCTCTTCCGTGTTGTTTGAACCGGCTCCGGCGATGACCGGCACGCGGCCCTTTGCCTCGCTGATACAGGCGGAAACAACCTGACGATGCTCCTCATGCGTCAGGGTCGGGCTTTCACCCGTCGTGCCGACCGGTACAAGGCCATGCGTGCCGCTCAAAATCTGCCAATCGACGAAAGCGCGAAAGGCCTGTTCGTCCACCTTACCGGCACGAAACGGGGTCACGAGCGCCGTGATCGAGCCCTTGAAAGCTGCCTTCATTCCCATGGCCCTTGTGCCTTCACGTGTGTCTTCGCCTGATGAGGAACCTTGACCAGATCTTGCTTAAAATCCGGTGCTTCGCCGTTCGGGCGATTCGGCTGGACGCCCAATCTCCGACCAGAAGCTCTTCAATCTTCCTTATTGCCGCACCCTTGCCGCAATCGCCGTGCTGTTAAGAGCAAGTCGACGCTGCGGCGGGAGGCCAAGACATAAACATTTAGGTCCGTTCCGAAAAGACTTTCCTCACGGATCAGAGTGCAAAGCGATGCCCTTTCCAGGCGATCGAGGAAGAACGGAATGAATTTGACGGTTTGTTAAGGAAAACACGGTCAAATTTTCGAGAATTCAACAGGCAAGCGCCGACCACGGAAGGCTTGCAACGGGTCTAGGCGCCAACAAGGGAACAGAATGGCCAGCAAGCGGGCTTCCAAATCACTGACGAAAGGGGCAATCGCCCTGACCATCGGCGCCATGGCGGCCCTCGGTTTCCACGAGATGAACCTCGATGGAATAAGGCTCAAGGACAAGACGCCTGACGCCATTCCCCTCGACGGCCGCATGGAAACAGCCACACGTCCGGAAAAACCGGATGCCGGTCTTGAGACTGGTCTTGCCCCTGCCCTTCCCGAACCGACCCAAGAAGCGACCACCAAACTCACCCTGGACACACTCGGCCTCGACACAACCGGTCTGAACGAGGCTCTGGATCTTTATCGCAAGGGTGATCTCGCCGCGGCGGACAAAGCCACTGGCACACTCGTCAAGGACGATACAGTCCGCACCGCGATCGAATGGATCGTTCTCCAACGCTTCTCAAGCGGATTTACCCGCCTGCAAGCCTTCGCCAAGGCGCATCCACAATGGCCCGCGCAGGACTGGCTGCGCAAGCGTTCCGAAGAAGCCCTTTATAACGAGCGCAAGGTTTCGCCGGAAGGCCGTGCTTTTCTCGAGGAGACGACCCCCAAGACGCCGGCGGGCAAGATCGCTCTCGCACGTCTCATGATCCTGGACGACAAGCCGCAAGTAGCGGCGAAGCTCGTGCGCCAGGTCTGGCGGGAAAGCGATTTCAGCACCGCCATGGAAGCCAAGCTCAAAAGCGAATTCGGTTCCTTGCTCGAAAAGGCCGATTATAAGTACCGCGCCGAACGCTTTCTTTATAAAGAGCAAGGGGCCGAGGCCATGCGCCTTGCCTCGCTCGCCGGCCCGGACATGGTTCCCCTGGTGCGTCTGCGCATCGCTTCGTTCGAGGGAATCGCCAACGACAAGCTCTTTGCGGCCGTCCCCGCCAGCCTGCAAAATGACCCGGCTTATCTTTTCGCTCGCATCCAAAAATTGCGGCGCAGCGAAAAAATTACCGAGGCCGCGACCCTCATGCTCGGCGCGCCGCATGATCCCGCTCGTCTCGTCAATGGCGATGAATGGTGGGTGGAACGTCGGCTGATCGCCCGCAAGCTGCTCGATCAGAATGATGCCGCCACGGCCTATAAAATCTGCGCCGAACATTCGGCTGTCTCGCGCGACCTGCGTATCGAAGCCGAATTTCACGCCGGTTGGATCGCCTTGCGATTCCTGCATGATCCGGAAAAGGCCATGACGCATTTCGCGCAAGCCGCGCAATTTGCCGAGACGCCGATTTCCATCGCGCGCGCGGCCTATTGGCAAGGCCGCGCCGCCGAAGACGACATGAGGGCCGAGGTGGCGGTCACCGCCAATGGATATTATGGAAAAGCCGCGCGGCAATCGGCGACCTATTACGGTCAGCTCGCGCGCACCAAGCTGGGTCTGCCCCTCGTGACAGAGGCACCCGCCCGCCATGCGCTTTTGCCGGCGGAACAGGATCCCTCGATCCGCATCATCGCCCTGCTGCAAGCCCTGGATCAAAAGGATCTGGCGCAATCCCTGTCCATCGCCGCCGCGCAGCATTTGGAAGGCGACGGCCAGATGGCCGCCCTGGCTGATGTCGTCGACACCCAGCATGACGCGCATCTCGCTTTGATGATTGGCAAGCTCGCAGGCTATCGCGGCTACGCCTTGCAGAATCTGGCCTTCCCGACCTATGGCATTCCGAGTTTCGAGCCCTTGCCGAATTCGGCGGCCCGCTCGCTGGTCTATGCGATCGCGCGTCAGGAAAGCGCCTTCGACACCAAGGCCGTTTCATCGGCTGGAGCGCGTGGCGTCATGCAGATGATCGTCTCGACAGCACGCCGCACTGCCGAGCGCGCCGGCATTCCCTTCAATGAGACGCGCCTGCTTTCCGATGCCGCTTTCAACGCGCAGCTCGCGGCCGCGCATCTCGGCGATCTCCTCGCGGAACAACGCGGCTCCTGGATCTTGACCTTCGCCGCCTATAATGCCGGCGGCAAGAAGGTCAAACAATGGATCGATGCTTATGGCGATCCACGCGATCCGGCAGTAGATCCAATCGATTGGGTCGAGCGCATTCCCTTCACGGAAACCCGCAATTACGTCCAGAGAGTCGTCGAAAATCTCGCCATGTATCAGCTTCGCTTCGGCGAGGATCATCGGGCTTTCGGCGAAGCCTTGCTGCGGCTCTCGCCGCCCAACCCCGTCAGATTGTAATCGTCCTCATCACGAAAGATCCAGCGCATCGGAGCTTCACGTTGAAGGCCAACCGATAGGCTGGATCTTTGAAACGTATAGATGGATCTCAACAGGAAACCTCCCGGTAATCTGGTATAAGTCCCTGTTTCGACCCTGCCCGTTTGGATTTAAAGTTCGAAGGGAATCAACCCTTCCAGCTTCCTTCCGGTGAAAGGGGCCGCCATGACCGCTTCGACCATTGCCGAGCCACCCGCTTTTACACACCGCTATTATACGAGTGCGGACGGATTGCGCCTGCATGTGCGTGATTATGCACCGCAAGGCGCTGTTGGTGTGCCCGTTGTCTGCCTATCGGGATTGACCCGCAATTCGACGGATTTCGATCCATTGGCGCAGGCGCTTGCCGGCGGATTGCATGGAGCCCCGCGCCGTGTCCTGGCCTTCGACTATCGCGGCCGCGGCCTTTCCGCTCATGATCCCGATTGGCAAAAATATACGCTTGCCGTGGAACATGGGGATATTCTGCGTGGTCTCGCGGAATTCAGCATCGAACAAGCCACCTTCGTCGGAACGTCGCGTGGCGGTTTGCATATCATGCTCATGGGCGTTCTCAGCCCTGCCGTTTTACACGCGGCTGTTCTGAACGACATCGGTCCGGTGATCGAACCAAAAGGCATCGCCCGGATTTGCGGTTATCTTGGCAAGACCAGATCCCCCACCTCTCTCGAAGAAGCCGTCGCCGCCTTGAAGGCCACGGTGCGTGACGATTTCCCTGCTCTTTCCGAAGCCGAATGGGAGATCTTTGCCCGCCAGACTTTCATGGATGAGCAAGGCCATTTCGGGGTGCGTTACGATCCCGCACTGAGCAAGCAATTCGAAGCGCTCAATCCCAACCAACCTTTTCCACCCGCCTGGCCGCAATTCGAGGCTCTTGCGAAAATCCCTCTGCTCGTCGTTCGCGGCGACCGTTCCGATCTCCTGTCGGATGAAACGTTGCGGGAAATGGCCGCGCGTCATCCCAACTGCGAAACCTATACGATCGCAGGCCAGGGCCATGCGCCACCCCTGATCGAGGCGCCAGTCATCGCCCGCCTGTGTCAGTTCATCGCCAAGGCAGGATGAATCGCGCACGATCATAAGGGCTCGCAGCATTGCTCCGAACCCGAATGAACGAGCGATGCTTCAGGAGATAGTGTGTCTCAGACCAGGGTCGCGAATGGGGGCCCATCGCTCATTCTTTATGATTCTGGAATCGCCTGAAAGCACGGGGCGTACTAATTCGCCGCTTGACGTGACCAAGTGAGCGACGAGGTGCCTACCAGGCGGAACATGCCGGGCGGAACAATAAAAAAGGCCTTTTCCAATCGCGATTGGAAGAGGCCTTGATCCTATCAAGCGCTCTTTGAGCAAGCGTCTCGCTGATCAGAAAGCACGCTGCACGCGAATACGGGTTTCATATTCATTATTATTGCTCTTGAAGGCTGGCAGGCCCGCTGCTCTCAAGGTCGTATCCGAAGCCAAGCCAACCGGACGCGTCTGATCCAGGTGGATATACATGAATTCGGCACCGATATCGAAGCCACGCAACGGCGTCCAGATCAAGTTGGTACCGACACGGCCTTCCTTAAGATTGGAGACACCAACGGCGCCACCGACACCTGCCACCGCATTGTCCGAATAATGAACTTCCGCATAAGATCCGAACACAGCGGAGCTCAAGGTCGGAATCCAATAATGCTTGTAGGCGCCGACAAAGGCCCATCCCCATTGCTGCTCGCAGGAGCCGGCTCCGGTGAAGACGCAATCAGAATTGATCTGCGGATTCCATCCGAACGAATAATCTTCGGATGTAATACCGGAGCCCATATAACGATTTTGGCCCACCGCACCATAAGCATAGGAAATATTATTGCCTGCAATATAGCTGAAGGCACCTTTTTCATAGGCCGCTTGCAGCCATAATTTATCGCCCTTGGCAATCACATCAGCATTGAGCTGGACGCCGCCTTGCAGAGCAAATCCATAGGAATTGCTGGTGTTATTGGGGAAGGCATAGGTTGTCGGCGGGACCGAGAGCGCGGTAGCCGGAAAGAGCGTCGCGCGCACCTGATGCGCCGCCGCCGAAAACTGGACAGCACCCCAAGGTTGATCGAGACGGACGTTGCCGACGATATCGGGGACACGCGTCCCGCCGGGCATGGCCTGTGAGCCGGCAACTGTGCTGCCAATCGCGGCGCGGCGAGAAGGCTGATCTTCTAAGGAGAGGGACGCCGACCATCCGTCACCGAATGTCGCCGTATAGGACAAAAGAGCAACCGTTGCATTGGAACCACGCAAGTTCGCGAAGTTGTAGGCATCGGCATAGAAATCGAAGAGCGATTGGGCGCGACCCGCTGTCAAACCGGCGAATTGGATAAAGGCTTTGTTGACGATGGTTGTCTCGCGCGGAGCGGTGGTTCCGGCTGTCCCGTTCCAGCTATTGCCGAGCTGCCCACCGCTACCGGTCGCAGCATTGTCGCTCGAGCCATAATAAGCATCGACGCGCAGAAAGGTCCGCACCGTACCCCATTCCGATTTCGTGCGCGCGTCCAGTTCGATGCGTCCCAAGGCGCCAAAACCATAAGCATCACGGGTACGGGCATTGGTATATTGTGCCGGGCTCGGGACAAAACCTCCCGCCGGGCGGGCGACGCCATTAGCGTAGAAAGCGCCACCGTTGATCGAATAGGACGCGTCGAAGCCGCGATATTCGGCGAGAACGAGGCCGCCAACTTTCAGACATGTCTCTGTGCCGGGCAGATAGAAAAAGCCCGCACCATAGGCATCGCAAACGCGCACATATTCGACAGGCGCTGCTTTATTCCACGGAAGATCCGCGGCAGCGGCAGGCTCACTCAAACCAAGACCGGCGCCCAAAGCGCCCAAACCCATCAGTCCACGCACGAACCAGTGAGTCAACGTCAGCTTGGCCATGCTTGTGCCGAGAAGATGTTCGTTCGAGCCCCCCCCGAGGACAGACCGCTCCCCATTGTTAAGATTAAGGCTGCGCGACACTTTTTCGCACCCCCTCATCCGCTTTTTTGGAGCAGCTATGATACCCCTCACTCTCAGCATGCTCATCCCCTCACGGCAGCGCTTCCAACCCACCCGCGTCGTCATGATGGTCCCACCCCCATCACGAAAAATCGCGAGACTCGAGCTTCACAACTTGATGAAGTTAATCTAACGCCCCTTTCTTTCAGGTCAAAAGACTCATTAGGGCTTGAGCTAAGTTCCAAGAATACTGTGACTTTCCCGCCACTTTTGAAAAACCCGGGAAAAACCCGCATGTTTTCGCCGAATTGGGGCTTTCCTTTTGTCCTTCAGGCTTGCGTTCGGCTCCCGCCTCGGGCATATCAAGGCCAACAGGCAAACAGCATCGCAATTGCGCCGTTTTGCGCCTGTGGGGAGACGTGGCCGAGAGGCTGAAGGCGGCGGTTTGCTAAACCGTTATAGGGTTGTAAAGCCCTATCGAGGGTTCGAATCCCTCCGTCTCCGCCATTTTGATTGAAAACCTCCCGTAAAATCAATAGCTTAAGGAAATGCACCCTCCGCATGGGACATTTAAATTTGGACAGTGCCAGGTCCGAATCGTTCCCTTCCTTTTGCCGCAGCTCGGAAAAAGCGGGTTCCGAATCATCGGCCTGAATGCCATAACGCCCTCAATAGGAAGCCCTTTTAGCAATCTCTTCCTTATTCTCCGCTTAATTCTCTCAATAATGAAGCCGGGCTCGGCCAGCCGATCTAAAGTGGACTTGATCAACTGCCTCTCAATGTCTCATCACGAGCCAAAATGCCCTCAGTCGTTCTCGCGTTTTCGCCTTAATTAGGGATCATGCACCTCAGGAAATGGGGCGGCGATCTTGCTTTATTGATCGGCGGGATTCAAGGATGGGCTCGGTCTTGCCGATTTTCGTCCAGGGGGCGTTGCGTAAGTCATATGCCATTCCTTAATGGCAATAGAAGAATTCTCTGTCTCGAGGGCGCTCAATGTCATTTCGGCCTTCTGTCTTTTCACGCTCGAAATTTTTCTCCTCTCGTTACTTCCGTCTTTTCGAGACGCGCCGGCTTCCCCTGATGGGGCTTGTGGCAGGATTCGGCTTCAGCTTGGCCATGCAGGGCGTGGCCTTGGCTGCCCCCCTCGACCCAACCGGCCTCTGGTACACGACGGGAGAGGATTCGATCATCAAGATCACTCCCTGCCTCGCCAATAATACGACCTTTTGCGGAACCCTGGTCTGGCTGAGAGAGCCGCTAGAAGACGGCAAACCCAAGGTTGATCATGAAAATCCTGACAAGGCCAAACGCACTCAGCCCATGATCGGGATCCAACTTCTGTCCGATCTGGCTGCCGAAAAGGACCTCTGGCGTGGCAAGGCCTATAATCCAGAGGATGGCAGAACCTATAATATCACCTTTAAGGTCCTCCCTGCGAAGGGCCACGAGAAGGATAAGACTCCAGGGGACTCAGCTGAAATTGAAGGATGCATTCTGAGAATCCTCTGCAAGACAGACGGCTTTACCCGGGCCCATTCCATTCCTGGACAAGCCGATGCTACCACGTCGGCTCCCGCATCTCCGCATCCGGTGCCGTCGGCGACGGCCCCCAAACCGAGCGCTACCGCCCCAGCTACTGCACCTAAGCCCGCCAAGCCACCGGCTCATTGAGGCACGAACTGACTGGAATGGTCTCTTCAAGACCATTCCGATGGTCATCTCATGACTCTCCGCGTTCAGAATGTGAACGGAAACCCTAAGGCCGGAAAGTTGAGAAGGATGCGGATTGACGAATTGACCTGGCGCTTGAAATCTCGGTGCGCTCGTCGTTTCGCGATCATTCTGTTTATGGCGTCAATGCCCCTGTCGGTTGCGCGCGCCGAGCATGACATGACCAAAGGGAAACCGCCCCTGCCCCCCGTTCGCCCATCGGAGTTTCAGTCTCCGCTGAACGAGACGCCGATTCAATCGAATGCCGATACCGCTCCCAAAAATGCCGATACGGCCCCCAAGACAGCACCCAAGGCACCCGACAGTTCAACCGCAAAAATAGTGCCGTGGGACAGCAATCAAGGCCCTTCGCATGGTACTCAACCCGCGCTGCCCACAGCCTTGGCCCCGGAAGTTCCGCAAAAGACTGGTGCACCAGTGAATACGCCCACGCCCGCCAAGACGGCTAGCCTCCAACCCTTTAGCCTTCCACCCGCGTCACGGGCTCGCATGCATCAATGCGGGCTCGAATGGCAGCAGATGAAACTCTCCGGCGCGGCAACAAACAAAACCTGGCGTGTCTTCGCTCAGGCCTGCCTCAAGCAATAAGTTTTCTGATCTGTTCATCCAAGAGGTCGAACAAAACCCTTTGTCCCGGATGACGAAGACAAAGCGCATCGGCTTTATCTCAAAAGTGAGGCTCACTCTTGAGGCCGATGCTCCAGAGATCATTGGCCCGAGACATCCAGGGTCCGGCTGAATTGAAACCAGCCCTCGCCATGTCCCACCGCCCTGCATGGCCATGTCTCGCCCGACGATCGTCATCAAGGCGCACGCCGCAGGCTGGCGAGCATGACCGGATTGGATGCTCTTGCCATTATCAAGACAATGAAGGACCCGAACCTTCGCGGATCCTCACAAATCTTTCCCTCTCAAACCTTCTGTCGGCGTAGACCAGCGCTCTCCATCCTTGCCCGCGCTGATCAACCGTTGCCCGATGTAATCGGAGCCAGAATTTTCGGCTTGGCCGGCGCTCCCGCCTTCCTGGATACTTTCTTGATCACAGGGGCTTTCGTCGCGGGCTTGCTCACCGTCTTTGCCGCAACAGTCTTGGTCGCTGTCTTTTTGACGGCAGCTTTCTTCACCGCGGCTTTCTGCACGGTCGCTTTCGGGGCGGCTGTCTTTTTGGCGACGACCTTCTTGGCCGCTGTTTTCTTCACAGCCGCTTTTTTCTCGACGGTCTTTTTGACGGGGGCCTTCACGGCAACAGTCTTCTTCGCCGCAGTCTTCTTGGTTGCAGTGGCCTTCGCTGCAGTCGTCTTGACAGCGGTCTTCTTGGTCGCAGTCGCTTTGGTCGCGGTTTTGGGAGCCGTCTTCGTCACAGCGCTCTTCTTGACCGCAGCGGTTTTCTTCGTGGCGCTCGCTGGGGCCGCAGCTGATTTGGTCGCGGCTTTCTTCGCCGCTGGTGCTTTCGTGGTTGCCTTCACCATCTCTGGATTCCCTCTGTTCTTCCGCCAGTTGCTCTCGTGCCGACAAGAAGCGTTCATTAGCGTAGCGCGCTTCCCCGCACGTGCAAGTGGTCACCTCTTATCGAAACCACTATTCGCGCATGGTTTTACATGAAGAGATACACTAAAAATCAGAGGATGTGTGCGCGCTGGACAGACGTCACATGTATTCGGCAACAGCCGCAAGCACGCAAAAGATTTGGCCGCGAAGACCTTTCGACGCCGAAAGAACAAGAGCACAAGAGCCTCAAAAGACCTTTAAGGCTTTTTGCCTATGACTATAATCAATTGATATTATGAGATATATTCTTTATCGAGCCGATCCGTGAAAGCCTTGAGCTTGGACCTCTCCATCCTTGGAGTGGCTCTCGTCGAAAAGCTGGCCCCCACGCATGTCCGCCCAGAATACGAACGACCGCGAGATCATTCATGGGGCGATTGCGACGCATGCAACAATCGAAAAAAAATTTTCGCGCAAAGACAAAAAGGCCGTGCCAACGGCACGGCCAGCGCTCAAATTCGTGAACGGCTTCGACGAATCATCGTTGATTGATTCGCCATTCGGATGCAAAAGCCGAATGCTTTTCAGCCGCCTCCGATCGTTCTCTCGTTCGATCGTTAGATCCCGAGTTTGGCTTTCAGTATTTCATTGACGGCTTGCGGGTTGGCTTTGCCGCCGGTCTGTTTCATCACCTGCCCCACGAACCAGCCGAGCATTGTGGGCTTGGCCTGCGCCTGCGCCACCTTGTCTGGATTGGCGGCGATGATCGCATCCACGGCTGCTTCAATAGCACCCGTATCCGTGACCTGTTTCAGGCCACGTGCCTCGACGATAGTGCGTGGATCACCCGCCTTGTCCTCATTGATCAGGATCGCCAGCACATCCTTCGCGATCTTGCCCGAGATCACTTCTTCGCTGATGAGATCGACCAATGTGGCGATCTGCGCTGGTGTAAGATGGGTTTGCGAAACCGGCAGCCCGACCGAATTGGCATAGGCCGCCACATCGCCCGTCACCCAATTGGCGACGAGCTTGGGATCGCGTTTCACGCCGTTATAATTGACGGTCGTCTCATAATAATCGGCCGTCTCCTTGTCGGCGACGAGCACGCCCGCGTCATAGGCCGGCAGCCCGTAATCGTTCATGAAGCGAGCCTTCTTCGCATCCGGCAATTCCGGCAGCGCGGAGGCCAGCCCATCGACATAGGCCTGATCGAATTCGAGCGGCAACAGATCGGGATCAGGGAAGTAGCGATAGTCATGCGCTTCTTCCTTCGAACGCATCGAGCGCGTCTCGCCCTTGCCCGGATCGAACAAGCGCGTCTCCTGATCGATCACGCCGCCATCCTCGAGGATACCGATCTGCCGGCGGGCTTCCGTCTCGATCGCCTGGCCGATGAAACGGATCGAATTGACGTTCTTGATCTCGCAGCGCGTGCCGAACGGCTCGCCCGGCCGGCGGACCGACACATTGACGTCGGCGCGCAGTGAGCCCTGCTCCATATTGCCGTCGCACGTGCCAAGATAGCGCAGGATGGTGCGCAGCTTGCTGACATAAGCGCGCGCCTCGTCGGCGGATCGCATGTCGGGTTTGGACACGATCTCCATCAAGGCCACACCCGACCGGTTGAGATCGACGAAGGAATCCGTCGCTGATTGGTCGTGCAGTGATTTGCCGGCATCCTGTTCGAGATGCAGACGCTCGATCCCGACCTCGATCTGTTCGGTCGGCGACACATCGACAATCACGATGCCCTCGCCGACGATAGGGCTCTTGTACTGGGAGATCTGATAGCCCTGCGGCAGATCGGGATAGAAATAGTTCTTCCGATCGAAGACAGAACGCAGATTGATCTGAGCCTTGAGGCCGAGACCCGTGCGCACGGCCTGCGCCACGCATTCCTCGTTGATGACCGGCAGCATGCCCGGCATGGCGGCATCGACGAGCGAAACATTGCTGTTCGGCTCGGCTCCGAATTGCGTGGAGGCACCGGAAAAGAGTTTGGATCGCGATGTCACCTGGGCATGGACTTCAAGACCAATGATGATTTCCCAATCGCCGGTCGCGCCCTTGATGAGCTTGGAAGGTTTGACATGTGTGTTCATGCAGGACCCCTTTGTTCGAGCCCACGCTCGTCTCTTGAAATCTTATACCTCATTCGCGGCAGCGACGCATAACCCAATAGCTTTGCGTCGCCGTGCTCCTCCTTCAACCCCACCAGGAAGAGGGATAAGAGACACGTGGTGCCGCCGCCTCGATGACCCCCGAGAGCGCGATCAAAGTCTCCTCGTCGAAAGGCCGGCCGATCAATTGCAGGCCGAGCGGCAAGCCTTCGGCGGAAACGCCGGCCGGCACCGCAATGCCCGGCAGGCCGGCCATGTTCACCGTCACCGTAAAAATATCGTTGAGATACATTTCGATCGGGTCCTTGGCGCCTTTTTCACCGAGTCCGAAGGCGGCTGACGGCGTCGCCGGAGTGAGGATCGCATCGATCCCTTGTTCGAACACCTGTTCGAAATCGCGTTTGATCAGGGTGCGGATCTTCTGTGCCCGGACATAATAGGCATCATAATAGCCGGCCGAGAGCACATAGGTGCCGATCAAAATGCGGCGGCGCACTTCCTTGCCGAAACCCGCGGCACGCGTCTCCTCATACATGCCGGCAATGTCCTTGCCCGGCACCCGCAGGCCGAAACGCACACCATCGTACCGGGCCAGATTGGACGAGGCTTCAGCCGGCGCGACGATATAATAGGCTGGCAAGGCATGGCGCGTATGCGGCAGCGAGATTTCGACTGGCTCGGCGCCCGCTTCCCGCATCCATTCGATACCCTGATCCCATAATTTGCCGATCTCGGCCGGCATGGCATCAAGCCGATATTCCTTCGGAATGCCGATCCGCATGCCCTTGATCGAACGGCCAAGCGCCGCCTCATAATCAGGGACTGGCAGATTGACCGAAGTCGTATCCTTTGGATCATAGCCAGCCATGGAGCGGAGCAAGATCGCCGCATCGCGCACGGTACGGGTAATCGGTCCCGCTTGATCGAGCGAGGAGGCGAAAGCCACGACGCCCCAGCGCGAGCAGCGGCCATAGGTCGGCTTGATGCCGACCGTGCCCGTAAAGGCCGCCGGCTGGCGGATTGACCCGCCAGTATCCGTCGCGGTCGCCCCGAGACACAATCTTGCGGCGACCGCCGCCGCGGATCCGCCCGATGAACCACCCGGCGTCAGAGGGGCCGTGGAGCCTTCCCGCCGCCAGGGTGAAACGACGGGCCCGAAATAGGACGTCTCATTCGAAGAACCCATGGCGAATTCATCGAGATTGAGCTTGCCAAGCATCACGGCGCCGTCGCGCCAGAGATTGGCGGTAATGCTCGATTCATAGGCGGGCACGAAATTTTCCAGAATATGGCTCGCCGCCGTCGTCCGCACGCCTTCTGTGCAGAACAGGTCCTTGATGCCAAGCGGAATGCCTTCAAGGGGCCCGGCCTCGCCGCGCGCGATCTTTTCATCAGAGGCCCGCGCCATGGCTTGCGCACGTTCGGGGGTTTCAAGAAGAAAAGCGTTCAAGGCCCGCGCCTTTTCCACGGCCTCTATATGCGCCATGGCGAGTTCGGCCGCGGAAATCTTCTTCTGCCGTAAAGCGTCGCGCGCATCGGCCAGGCTCAAATCAGTCAATTCGGTCACGTTTCGCGTCCGTTCATTCGCAATCTAAAATTCAGCTCAAACCAGGAGGGCTGGTCTATTCCACAACTTTGGGGACGACGAAGAAATGGTCTTCCGTGGCCGGCGCATTGGCGACGATTGCATCAGCTATGCCGCCATCGGTCACAATATCCTCGCGCTTGGTCATCGGCATGGGCATGACCGAAGTCATCGGCTCGACGCCCTCGACATCGACGCTCGCCAATTGCTCGACGAAGGCCAGAATGGCGTTGAGCTCTTCTTGTACATGCGGCACGTCGGCGTCATTGACCTTGATCCGCGCCAGATGCGCGATTTTGCGGACGGTCACGGCATCGACGGACATAGAATTCTCCTTGGAAAAAGGGGATGAAACCGGCCGATGGACACAATTGCCGCGCGGCCGAAAATAGCGGAAACCGGCGCGAACTTAGCCGGATTTGCCGCACTTTGCACCCATCAGGCGGCCTCTCTCCCACCGGCTTTTCGAGCTTGCCATGTTTCCTTATCTTTTGCAGACATTTACCACTTTATTTGTCGTGGTCGATCCCCTCGCGATGGCGCCTTTGTTCATCGCCGTCACGGCTGGGCTGACGCCTGTGGAACGGCGGATCGTCGGGAGGCGCGCCTGCCTGAGCGCGCTTTTTATCCTCCTCGGCTTCGCCTTGCTAGGCGAAACGCTCCTCACGGTCACCGGAATTTCCTTGCAGGCTTTCCGCATCGCCGGCGGCATTCTGCTTTTTTGGATCGCCTTTGAAATGGTGTTTCACAAACGCAGCGACCGAAAATCCGCCGAGGTCGCCCGCACGGAACGGCCGGATGAGACGGAGATCCTGGGCCTTGCCGTCTTTCCCATCGCCATGCCGCTGATCGCCGGCCCGGGTGCCATAGCGGCGGTGATCGTCGCCACGACGCATGCACCGAACACAACCGCTTTTTTCGGTGTCATTGTGCTGATCATCGCGATCATGGCCATGACCTTCGTGGTTCTGCAAATCGCCGATAGAATCGACGCTTTCATGGGTCCAACCGGACGCGCAGTGATCAGTCGTCTTCTCGGCGTTCTGCTGTCCGCCCTGGCTGTGCAGATCGCCATCGATGGCGTTCACGGTCTCATACCCCGATGATCGCATTTGCCTGATCGGCTGATCCCAGGTCTTTTCAAGCCCCCGCCCCGCACGCATATCATGGACACGGATCAATGATGGGAGGTCGTTGTGACGCCCACACCCAAAATGGCCTTCATGACTTTGCTCGCGGCCTTCATCATGCTCGGGCTCGCCATTCTGGGCTGGGGCGGAATTGCCGCCTTCTTCGCCAATCCGGCCCGCGTAACTTTGACGCTTGGGCTCTTCCTTCTGTCCGGCGTGGCCTTGTTCAGCGGCGGCAATCTGAGCCCAGGGCAATATGAGGATCGGGCGAACCGCTGGGTTATTTGGGCTTTCCTCCTGATTGGACTTCTTTCGGCTTTTTTACCGGCCTATGCGGATCGCAAGGCGTTTTGGCTTCTCGGCGGTGAGACCTTGCGCTGGATCGGTGTCTTCCTTTTCATCGGCGGCGGGGCGTTACGGTTGTGGCCGGTCTTTGTGCTCGGCCGCAGGTTCAGCGGCCTCGTTGCCATCCAGCCCGGACATGAACTCGTCACCACCGGCCCCTATCGATACATTCGTCATCCAAGTTATCTGGGGCTCCTTATCAGCGCTCTTGGTTGGGCGCTCGCCTTTCGCTCGGGCGTCGGCGTGCTCCTCGTGGCCTTGCTGATTCCACCGCTTCTCGCGCGCATTCACGCGGAGGAGAAATTATTGCACAGCTATTTCGGGCAGGATTACGCGTCCTATTGTGCGCGTACGTCGCGACTGATTCCCGGCGTTTACTAAACGCGCTCGCGACAATGGATCATTCAAACGCCTTACTTTAAAGCGTTTGATCACGCGCGCCCTGACCGTCGTCTTTTCCCTTCTGGCTCGCACGCCCGCTCGCGCAAACATCTTTCCAAAGATAATGCACGGTCCCTCACGCAGACTCACGATACTGCCATAAATAGAAAAATATATTTATATCAATAGCTTGATGGATAATTCCAAAAGCCCCGGCAAAACCCACGAGAGTCACCAAGACTCGGGACGACAACAAATCCTGAATCGTTTTCCATGCAATTCAATGAATTGCCACTGACTCTCTTTGCCGCTTTTTGTCCATGACTTGCGATGGCGCCTTGGCTGTTAAAGACTCTTAACCAACCCGGTCGCTCAATGAACCCATGACGACCTTCTCTCTTTGCCTGACGCAACAGCATGACCTTGCCCTGACGGCTCTCGCCGTCCTGTTTTGCTGTCTCATGGCCTTCGCCTCGATCAACCTTTTCAGGCTTGCGTCTGAAATGGAGCAAGCACAGACACCGGCCTGGCTGTTTGCGACGGCCTTGATCCTGACTTGCGGAGTCTGGACGACACATTTCGTAGCCTGCCTCGCTTACCAGCCAGGCCTGCCCATCTCCTATAATGCCGAGACCTTTCCTGTCTCGCTTCTGGCCAGCATGACAACGGCCTGGGTCGGTTTCACGCTGGCGCAACGGCGGCATTTCCGTCTCGGCGGCGCCATCATCGGCGTGTCGATCGCCATGATGCATTACATCAGCATGGCCTCTGTGAAATTTCAGGCCGAAAAAAGCTGGGATCTCCGATTTGTGGCTCTGTCGGTCCTTGTCGGCATGACAGCGGCCGGAGGCTCCATGGCCGTGTTCAAGGATGGGCGTAATCTGCGTCGCTGTCTCATGGCCTCCTTGCTCATAGTTCTGGCGATCTGCGGCACGCATTTCCTCGGCATGGCGGCACTCACGCTCAAGGCCGTTCCGGGCATTCTCGTCGCCGATGGACAAGCCCAGTCTGCCCTGCTCGCCACGGCGCTCGCCGTCATGATGATCCTCATTGGCCTTGGTCTCCTCGGCTCGCTGACCGAACGTCGGTTGCGCACACAGGCTCTTGAGGAAACCAGAAAACTGCGCCGCAGCCAGGACCATTTGGAGCGCGCGCAAAAGATCACCCAGACCGGCAGCGTCGAGCGGGATCTGCGAACCGGCGAGATCGAACTCTCCTCTGAAATCTACCGGATCTTCAGCCTCGACCCCAACCAGCCTTCTGCGGCGTCGCAGTCTCTCGCTCGCTTTTTTCATCCGGACGATCATCACGGATGCCAATTTGCGATGCGGACGCCGCAATTATCCAGTGCTTTCACGGATGAGCATCTGCGTCTCGTCACGCCAGAGGGGGCGATCCGCTGGCTGCGCCATGAGGCTGAATTCATCTACGATGAAGCTGGAACACCCATTCGCTGGATCGCCACTTATACGGATGTCACGCGCATCCATGAAGCCGAGGACCGGCAGAGAATTTTGCGGGAGGAATTGCGTGCCGCCAAGGAAATCGCCGAGGCCGCGACGCAAGCGGTGCTGAGCCTTAACGACAAACTCGAACATCGCGTCATGGAACGCACCGCCGAACTTGTTCAGGCTCAAGAAGATCTCTTGAAGAAAGAGCGCCTGTCAACGATCGGCCAACTCACGGCCACCGTCGCGCATGAATTGCGCAATCCGCTGGGCGCCATCAAGAATACCGTCTTTACCCTCAAGGAACTCTCTGGCGCCAAAAATCTTAAACTCGACCGGCCGATCGCACGCATGGAACGCAGCGTCGACCGTTGCAACAGCATCATCACCCACCTGCTCGAATATTCGCGGGTCAGTGCCCTGAAATATGAGTGCCGTGATTTCGATCAATGGCTCGTGGATGTCCTCGATGAACTTGCCGTGCCACCGACCATCACGGTCGAACGGGTCCTTGCCGCCAGGGATCGGAATTGCGCTTTCGATCCAGAGAGATTGCGTCAGGTCATCGTCAATCTGGTCGAAAACGCCATCCATGCTTTGAACGACGTAGGAGCGGAAAGACCTGAGAAGCGCCTCCGTCTCAGCACGCGGCAAAACGCTGGGACGATCGAACTCACCATAGCCGACACGGGGCCCGGCATTGCCGCCGAAAACCTCACCCGTGTCTTCGATCCCCTCTTCAGCACGAAAAGCTTCGGCACTGGGCTCGGCCTCCCCGCCGTCAAGCAGATCGTCGAGCAACATGGCGGCACAATCACTTTGGCCAGCACTCTTGGCCAAGGGACTGAAGTAACCGTTGTTATCCCACATGAAAGACAGGAATTGGCCGCATGAGAAAACATATTTTCATCGTTGACGACGATCTCGATCATGCCGAGAGCCTTGCCGAAATTCTCGAATTGCAGGGCCATGACGTCGAACTCGCGCAATCAGGCGAATCCGCTATCGCCCGTTTCGCCGAGAAAGATTTCGACCTCGTCTTCATGGATGTGAAACTGCCCGTCATGAATGGCGTCGAGACTTTCTTCGCCTTTCGCCGCCTGCGGCCGCAAGCCCATGTCTTCATGATGACCGGCTATAGTGTCGAACAGCTCGTCGCCGAAGCAATCGACAATGGCGCGCTCGGCGTCCTCTATAAACCCTTCAGCGCGAATGATCTTCTCGATGCCGTGGCGCAAGTGGAGCCGCGCGGCCGTATTCTCGTTGCCGATGACAATGCCATCCTGATCGACCAGGTCGCGCCCATCCTGTCGGCGGCTGGCTATGCCGTCGAAATCGCGCATAACAGCCTCGACCAGCTCGATTGCGACCAACTCTCCGAGATCGATTGCATGATCGTCGATATGGACCGATCGCTCCTGCGTGGAATGGAACTCTGTGTCGATTTCAAGGACCGGCTCCCGAGCCTGCCGAAACTGCTCATCCTCGGGTCGGAAAACGACGAAAAAGCCGCGCAGTTTTCCTTGCTCACACAAGGCATTCTCATCAAGCCCTTCGATCCCCAAACTCTGCTCCACACCCTTGATCATCTCCTGCATCCGCAAGAGGCAACACCAAACGCAGGTTCGAGGGCACTTGCATGAGCAAAGATCGATCCCAAGGGATCCTCGTCGTTGATGATGATCCAGATTTCGGAGAATCCCTTTTCGATATTCTTGATTATCGCGGCTATCGGGTCATCAATGTTCACGATGCGGAATCCGCTTTGGAAGCGCTACGGAACGAAAGACCCGCCGTCGCCATGGTCGATATTCGCCTTGGCGGAACATCCGGCGTCGATCTGCTGTCGCGTTTGAAGGCTGAAGCGCCCGGCCTGATCGGCATTATGATCACCGCCCATGTCGATACGCCCTCGGCGATCGAAGCCATGCGGCGGGGGGCTTATGACTATATCGACAAATCCTGCGCACCCGGCGAACTCGTCGCCATTCTCGAGCGTGCCTTCGAGACGCATCATTTGCGCATGGAAAAGTCCCGTATGATCGAAGCCCTTCGTCTCGCCAAAGAAGGAGCCGAGGCCGCCAATCAGGCGAAATCCAATTTTCTCGCCACGATCAGCCATGAATTGCGTACGCCACTCAATGCCATTATCGGCTTCTCAAATCTTATCCTCATGGAACTGATGGGACCGCTCTCCAACGAGCGCTATCGCGAATATTTACGTGATATCAATGCGAGCGGCGAACATCTCCTGTCGATCATCAACGACATTCTCGATCTCACCAAGGCCGAGGCCGGCCAAACGGAATTGTTCGAATCCGTGATCCATCCCCGCGATGCCATCATACCGGTCGAGCGCCTCTTGATGCCCAAGGCACGGGAAGCGGGCCTGACCCTGACCTCGAACATTACCGAACATCTGCCTCTGCTGCGCGCCGACGAACGCAAAGCCAAGCAGATCTTCCTTAATCTCCTGTCCAATGCGGTTAAATTCACACCACCCGGCGGTTCCATTGAAATCGACGCCCATCTCACTCACAAGGGCGATCTGGCGATTGCCGTGGCCGATACGGGCATCGGCATCGCGCCGGAACATATTGATCGTGTTTGCGAGCCTTTCGTGCAGATCGACAGTTCACTCAGCCGCCGTCACGATGGCACGGGGCTTGGCCTGCCGCTCGTCAAATCCTTCATGGAATTGCATGAGGGCAGCCTGCATCTCAGGAGCAAAAGCGGGATCGGCACTTGCGCCATCGTCACCTTTCCCGCGAAACGGCTGGTCCTTCCGCAGTCCCGCCTCTCGGCATGATCAGCGGACAACCAAGCGCCGTTCGATTTCAATCATTGGTCCGGAAGGCTTCGCCGCTTTCAAGCCCGCGCGTCGCCCCTTTCATCGATTCAAAAGGATTCTGTACCGTCGTGCCTTGTCGCTCTTTGGCTGCCCGCCGATAAGCCAGCAAGACAGGTTCGATCGGCGCATCTGGCGTTTGCACGCCAAGGTCGATGAGATCCCATGCCGCTTGAAGCAATGATCCAGCGCCTTCTGCGGCAAGTGCCTGGAAAGATGCATCACTGGCATTCTTCTCCATGAGGGAAACAGCAGCCTGCCGCAAAGCAGCACGGATCTGTTCCTCGCCATAAAGCCCCTGGCGGAGCCAATTAGCAATCTGCGCACTGATCAGGCGCAAGCTGGCGCGATCAGCGATGCGGACAAAATCCAGCCCATCCTCTTCATGCCGCTTCAAGCTGCTCTGGCCGTACTCAATCAAGGCGACCAGCATGAGCAGGATCTGGCTGCAAAGAGTCTGGAGATCCGTCTCTGCCCCACTCTTCTTGTCCAAGACAACAGGCTCTGGCCACACGGGCGCTGAAGGCGCCTGTCCGCGATGAACGGCAAAGGCATGGAGCGCGACTGTGCTCGGCGAAGCCGCGAAAGCGCAGGCCGTGGATACAGGCGGCGCGAAAGAGAGCGCCGCCGAGGCGCTTTTCAAGCGAAGGGCTTCAGCAGCCGCATCGACAGGATCGGGAATGAAGGCAACGAAACGATTTTGCGCTGCGGCCTTGCACGCGGCAAGAGCCCCATGAACCGCTCCCGTCTCCTCCATGAGGACGAGCTTGATCGCCTCTTTCGGCAATCTCAAAAAGCCTTCCAATCGGCTGGAAATATCGCAGGCGATTTGCACATCGCGGCTGCCGCGCAGCTTTGTCTTGACGGCATAGATCGCGCCCTTCGCGCTATTTGGCAGCCCGCGCCCACGCTTCAGATCCTGGATCGCGATCAACGCCGTGACAGCCGCATCGATCAGGGTTTCCGGCACCGGCTCGCCATGTTTATCCAGGATCAGATCGCTGAGAACGGTTGGCGCCGCATGGCTTGCCATCAAGAGGCTATGCCCCGGCATGGACAAAGCCTCACTCTTAGGACCTGTAAAGGACGCATCCGTAGCCAGCAGACGTTCTGTCACTTTGTTGTTTTTCTTGAACTGAGTCCGCAAACTTCCTTTCAAGACACCAAGCCAGTTGCGATAGGCCGCAACCTTCTCCTTGGCGTCGACACACAGAACGCTGTCTTCGAAATCGATCACGACAGCCAAGAGAGATTCAAGCTGGAGATCGGCGAGACCAGCCGGATGCTCACGTCCAATCGGATGACGACGATCGATCCGCAGAACGAGATACCCTTCTTCATGACGAAGCAGAAGCGCCGTAGGACGCTCCGCGCGTCCCTGAAAGCCACTATATTGCTCCGGATTTTTCAGTTCCGCGCGCTCGCCCGGCGCAAATTCGGCGAAGAATTTTCCCCCGGCCACGCCATAGAGCTTGACGTCGCCATGGCTTCCGTTTGCCAAAGGCACAATCTCATCGAGAAAGGCGCACACCGTTTCGATGACCTTGGCGCCGCGCACCTTATTGTAACTCGTCCCGCGTTCCGCACCATCGGCCTCGGAGATCAAGTGCGAGCTATAAAGCGCGTCATAAAGGCTGCTCCAGCGCGCATTGGCGGCATTGAGGATATAACGGGGCTCTGATGCCGGCACGACGATTTGCGGACCCAGGAGCCGGGCCGCGATCGGATCAAGAGTCTCCGCAGAAGGAGCTTCAGTCGTGGCGGATGTTCCCTCCCCCTCCGCATCCGCCGCGCGCAAAAGCGGGGAAAACTCGTCGATCAGCTTGGTCAGGCCAGTCCAGAATTGCAGCGCGCCAATGCCCGTGCCCGACAAGGCTTCATAAGTGACGAAATCATGCAGAGACTCATTAATGGTCAAGCTGCCGATCTTGATGGGTGGCATTCTATGCTTTTCCTCGCAGCCAAGAACTTCTCTTCATTGATCGCGGACAAAACGCGGAAGAGAGACTCCATAAACTCTTAAGTCCGATGGTCCAGCCTGTCGCCGACCCCTTATCGCGTTTTGAGCAGCCTCGTGAAACGGCGTCAACCACCCTTGGTCCAGGGAGGCACGCTCGTCTCAAGCCATGGGCATGGCTGTAGGCGACAAACCGGCCAGAATTGTTTCTCCCGCGGCCCGGTAGGCTTCATGGTTCGTGTTCATGTCCACGACTGGAGAGACGCGATGATGGTTAGGTGGCCGCGTGCGCCCGTAAACCTCACCATCCTCACCCCTGAAACTGGCTATGATGTTCAACAGGCTCCGCCGCAAATACTTTTTGCCGGGCGTATAGAAAGTCCCGCTCATTGCCACGGTCTGCGTGACGTCGGGCGCCGCGTGCAATGTATTTTCGCTGAAGCGAATGAGACCGCCGCTCGGAGCCGAGACACGGCCATGGCGCCGGAAGCGATCGTCAAAATCCTGAGCGGAGGCCGCGAGTTGAGCCGGCCTGATACGCCTTCCCATGACCGAAGGATCAAAAAATTCAGTCCCTCGGACGGAAGAATTGCCTCCCTCGCCTGGATCGATGGCGGTCACGACATAGATCACCATCTTGCCTTCGGTTGCATGCATATGGATTTGATCGAACAATAAATGTTCCTGGCGCTCATAATCCATGCGGAAGAATTGCAAGCTGACCTGGCAAAGATCCGCGATGCGGCCTCCCGCGTGATGATAGAAATCCTCCATGATCAGCGCGGTTGTCGGCAGGAGAAAAGCGAGATTGGCAGGCAGGCAGATCGTGCTCGTACCCTGGGCCTTGATTTCGAAAGCGCCAACATTGAAATCCTCGCCCTTCGCGAAAACTGAAAGGTCCGGCACCATGCCGACGACAGCCGGCAGATCACGATTGGTATCGAGAAAATCCCGTGGATCACGCGCTTGCGGTGCGAGGCCTTCAGCGGCTCTTGCCTCGGGCGATGGCGTGATGATCAAACCCTCCCGGGAAAGATCGGCATATTCTATCTTCATGGGTCAACATCCCAAGCCCCCATTCCAAGGCATTTCCCGAAGGCAATTCCTTCACGCATCATCGCGATGCGAATCTTATGGGCTGGCGGGGAGCGCATAAGGGGAGCGGAATGGACGTTTGCCAAAAAGCAAGGATTGGACCTGTCAGCGTGGGCCGAGCCACTTGACGGCCTATGTTTCATATGTCAGTTAAATATGACATATGAAACATGGGGGGTGTTCGTGGCGACCGGAGACCAGCTCTTGATGGCCCTTTCCGCGCTCGCCAATTCGCATCGCTTGCGTATCCTTGCCTGTCTCACCACAAAGGGGCGCACTTACATCAGCCAGCTCGCGCGCGATGTCGGCATCAGCCGGCCGCTTTTGCATCTGCATTTGCAAAAACTTGAAGATGCCGGCCTTGTCACCGGCAAGCTCGAGCTTTCAAGCGATGGCAAGGCGCTCAATTTTTTCGAAGTCACGGATTTCAACATCACCTTAAACCCATCGAGCATAGCCGACGCGGTCAAGTCCCTGACGACATCGCCCCCGAAAGCCGATGCGGACACATTGTCTCAAAAGGGAAACCAGCATGACTGAACATGCACAGATCTTTTTCTGGGTGACGCTCCTCGCCCTCATTACCGTCTGGTCCATTTTCGGCATGAAATATTTCTCTGCCGCCCGTCAGGCCCGGCTTCGTTTCGCGGCGGATTCCGATTACCGGAAATTGGCGGAAAAGATCGCCGATGCGCAAACATCGAGCGTCAACGCTCTCGCCGCATTACAGACTGACTTCGCCGAATTGAAAACCGGCTGACTAAAATCGAAACCGTCTTGAAGGAAGTCGAATAATGGCCGCTCCCCTCGATAAAAAGGCTGAAGAGCGAAGGGATTTACAGCTCATGCAATGGGCTTCGCTTCTCGAAGGCACAACCCTCGTCCTTCTCGTTTTCATCGCTGTGCCGCTCAAGCACCTAGGCGGCTGTCCGATCGCGACCTCCATCATGGGCCCGATCCACGGCCTGGCCTTTCTCTTCTATGTCTGGATGATGTTTCGGCTCACCGCTTCTGCGGATTGGTCGAAGGGCGAGATGGCCCGCCTGCTCATTGCAGCCCTTATTCCCTTCGGCGCTTTCGCGAACGAGCGTATCCTGCGCAAAAAAGCCGCCGAAATCGACGCGACAGCCTGAGCTCTTCATGGACTATTATCTTTGGTTCAAGGCGCTGCATATTGCGGCCGTGGTGACATGGATCGGCGGCATGCTGGTCATGGGCATGGCTCTTTCGCATCTCCTCGCCTCACCTCAGCCATCCAAGCCGGAAAATGTCCGCCTTGTCGAAGCAATCCGGCTATGGGATGGGCGCGTCACCACCCCCGCCATGCTGCTTGCCTGGGCGCTCGGCATCACCATGGCGGTGACGGCCCGCTGGTTTCCGGCTCCCTGGCTCATGGTGAAACTGGTTTTCGTCCTGGCTCTTTCAGCTCTGCATGGCCTCGAAGCCGGCGCCTTGCGCAAATGGGAGCGCGACCCAGAGGGATCACCCCCCGCATTTCTGCGTCATGCGCCACGTCTGATCGTGGCGGTGGTGATCGCGATAGCGATCCTGGCCGTCGTCAAACCGTTCTAAATTTATACGGGCGCTCCCGCTTTGGCGGCTTCCGATACCTCGATCAGCTGGCCGGTTTTGACATCATAGATAAAGCCATGAATCGGAATTCGGCCAGGGACGAGTGGATGCGAACGAATACGCTCCACATCCTCCACCACACTCGCGGCCAGATCCTTGAAACTCAGCCATTTGACATAATGGCCATGAACACTGCCGGGGCCTGCCCCGTGATCATGCCAACCCTGGTCGTCGATCGTCGCCGTCTCTAAACTCTGCTCCAGCAAATCGCCAATAATATCATCGTCGAAAAGCTGCATGCCGCAATCGGTGTGGTGGATCACAAACCATTCGCGCGTGCCAAGCAATTTATAACTGATGACCAGCGATCTGATCGCATCATCACTGGCGCGCCCACCGGCATTGCGGATGACATGGGCATCCCCCTCGGCGAGACCAGCATATTTCGCGGGATCAAGACGCGCGTCCATACAGGTCAAAATGGCAAAGCGACGGGCCGGCGGCAGTGCGAGCGTGCCCTTCTCGCCAAAGGAATCCACATAGGTTTGATTGGCGGCAAGGATCTCGCCACGGATCTCGGACATTCGCTCCATCTCCCCCTTTGCTCGGGCTCATTCCGCGGCTTTCTCACCGCGAAGGGCGATCCTGCCGACTGGCGTCAGAGCCATCATAGGCCAGACTCTCTGTTAATCAATAAAAACCATGGTTTTTATTGATCATAAGGCTACGATGCAGCACAGCCTCTGATTGAAAGGCGTCAGCCCTTCGCTTGTGCTAGTCTGTCCAGAAGTTCCGTCAGCAGCAGGCGCTCGCCGGGTGTTAACGCATCAGCCTCGTCGAGATGAGTGCGAAGTCCGACCGCAAGTGATGTCAGGTCATCGTGCGACTGCACTGGTCGTTCCGTAACCAACGAAGCGAGGACGGCTTCCAGGGCAAGGGTCGAAAGCTGCGGATCACGCTGTCCTTCAGGCGTGGAGAGAAGGGTCGCCACGGTGCCGACCCCAGCAGCATGAATCAGCGCAACAGCCCGTTCCACCGGCATTTTCAGACGGCCGGAGCGAGCGATCCGCTCGACCCGTTTCTTCAGGACAGCGATGCCGGCAAGCACGGCCGGCGATGGAGGGCCTGCCGCGCCAATTTCGTTTATGATCGCGAAGACCGCCGGATTGCCGAGTCCGAACGCGACATAGGAATCCCACGCATCGCGCAAATCTTGGACCGGATCGGGATGCGGCTCCGCCGCGACCTTCTGCGCGATAAAGGCTGTCAGCCCATGTTCCGCCACGGCATCGAGCAATCCGCGCTTCTCGCCAAATAAGCGGTACAATGTCGGCGCCTGTACTCCCGCCGCTGCTGCCACGGCCCGTGTCGTCAGCGCCGCGACACCGCCGCTGGCGATGAGCCTGGACGCGGCTTCGAGAATCTTAGAGCGCGCGTCCGGCTCCTCTGTCTCGCTGTTAGGTCGAGCTGCCATGATGATGTGTAGCATTGACCCGCCACCGCCGATAGCGCTGATTGCATCAGTCAATTATCAATGATATCACTTTGTCATTTCCACCGATAATGGGAAGGCAAGGATGATCGTCGTTACCGGGGCAAACGGGCAACTCGGGAAAGCAATCATAGAGGGTCTGCTGCGTCGCCTTCCGGCCGACCAAATCATTGCGAGCGTGCGCGACCCCGCAAAAGCGTCCGCGCTCAGTGCGCAGAGCATCGAGGTTCGCGCAGGAGACTTCGCTGATGCGGCAAGCATAAAGAGCGCGTTTGCGGGTGCCGACCAAGTCTTGATCGTTTCTGCCGACAAGCTCGGCGAGGAGGCGCGGCGACTGCATCACACCGCGATCGAGGCTGCCCGAGAAACTGGCGTAGGCCGCATCCTTTACACCAGCCACATGGGTGCGC
The DNA here is from genome assembly GCF_000019845.1 of Beijerinckia indica subsp. indica ATCC 9039. Taxonomy (NCBI): domain Bacteria; kingdom Pseudomonadati; phylum Pseudomonadota; class Alphaproteobacteria; order Hyphomicrobiales; family Beijerinckiaceae; genus Beijerinckia; species Beijerinckia indica. Next base: position 2,156,310 of record NC_010581.1, read on the forward strand.
GGGCCGGTTCGCCCTTCGCGCCAGGCGATCAGCATGCGGGGACCGAAGCGGACCTTGCGGCGAGTGGTCTGGCCTACACGTCCTTGCGCCACGGCTTTTATGCCGAGAGCTGCCTGCATATGGTGGGGGAAGCCCTGAGAGCTGGCGAATTGCGCGTGCCCGAAGATGGCCCGGTCAGCTGGACCGCGCGGGACGATCTGGCGGAAGCAGATGCGGCCATCCTCGTCGATGAGGGGAAATGGGACGGCATCACGCCGCCGCTGACGGCCTCGCAGGCGGTGACAATGGCTGAGCTCGCAACACTCGCATCCGAGGTGGCCGGACGCGAGGTGCGGCACATCACCGTTTCCGATGAGGAATGGACAGAAGCGAAGATCGCGGCAGGCATGCCCGCCCTTTATGCCGAAATGCTGTTGGATGTGTTCGTCGCAGCCCGCCGCGGTGATTTTGCCGCTACCGATCCGGCATTGGAGACGCTTATTGGCCGCGCACCCCGAACGATGCGCGAGATACTCGGCGCGTTCGGGCTGTGAAAGCTGGCTTGCCGCCGAGCGACATGGTTTCGCAACAAGCGGACCGGGTGCTTTCCACCAGTCTCGGCTATTTCCGATTCAGGTGGATTCGCCAAGGTCCGGCTCGCCGCAATGCGTCAAGATGACTTTGCGCACCTGCTGCTCAAGCTGCAGCACCGACGAGAAATCCGTCCCCGTTGGTTGTATAGCTTCTTCTATGCTCAAGCTGAGCGGTGCCCGTCGCGGGAACCATTGCCCGGGCCGCAGCATGACGCGCGTTCCCTGCAAGATCCCCGGCACGATGGGAAGATCGGCTTCGCTAGCGATCTTGAAGGCGCCGAGATGAAAAGCTGCAAGCCCGGCCCTTCTTGTGAAGGTTCCTTCCGGAAACATGACGAGCATGCGGCTCTGCCGCGCGGCAGCGATGATCATCTCGATGTCTTTGATGTCCCCCATCATTTCTATGCGCTCGACGAAGAAAGTGCCGAGTCGGCGCAAAAACGGAATGATGAGCATTCCCCCGAGAAATCGCTTCTTCGCGACAAAGGTCGGAATGCCGGGGAGGAATGCCGCAAGGATGATGACATCCAGATAGCTCGAATGATTGAAGGCGAGCAGAGCCTTGCCGGGCGGAATATGGTCGAGGCCAGAGACCGCGACCTGAATGCCCAGCACTGCGAGCGCAATGCGGCCGATCGCCCTCGTAACGGCCCAGCGCCATTCGAGCCGTGGCAGGAGCATGACGGCAATCCACGCCAAGCCATAGCCAAGACAGATGACACTCCACCACCAGAGTGCATAAAGCGTCGCACTCCCGCGCGCCATCACGCGGATGAATTGCGGTCCAAGGCCCGCCAGCCGTAGGCGCAAAACCTGCAACCATAAGGAACCCTGCGCCACACCAATCTGATGGCGTTGATACAGTTCTCGTGTAGCGCTTCGACGGATCTTGCCACTTGATGTCTTGGGCACAGTCCGCGGCGGCGCGAGGACGACTTCGTCTGGCGGCGTGCCGCATATGGCGCTTGTGAGCTCATGGGCGCGCGTCTCTATTTCATGGCGCGCGGCGGGATCCGTCTCACGCGTTTCGGCCACGATCACCAGGCGCTCGGTTCCCGATACTCGATCGGTCATGCCAAAGACCGCGACACTGCCCCTGCGGATACCAGGGATTGTGGCAATGGCGTCCTCGATCTCCTGCGGATAGATATGCCGCCCCGCGCGAATGATGATGTCCTTGATCCGGCCGGTAATATAGACATCGCCTTCAGCCATATAGGCGCGGTCGCCGCTATCGAGCCAGCCGTCGTGGATGAGATCTCTCGTCTTGGCCTCGTTACAAAAATAACCGGAGGTCGCTGACGGGCCTCGAAACTCGAGCCGGCCCTCCTGCCTGTCTCCGATCTCATGCCCGGCCGGATCGACGATCCGGATTTCATGTCCCGGCAGCGGTCGGCCGCAGGCGACCAACTCCAGCGGATTTTGGTCGTTCGCCTTGGCGGGTTCGGCGACACCCCGGCTCATCAGGGCATTACGGTCGATCCGATCGATCAATGGGCCTCGACCAAGGGTTGAAAAGGCCAGGCCGACGGCGTTTTCGGCAAGCCCATAAACCGGCATCATCACTTCAGGCCGGAAGCCAAAGGCCGCAAACTTCTCGGTGAAGCGGCGCAATGTATAGGGGGATACAGGCTCCGCCCCATTCGCAACCGCACGCAACGAGCTGAGATCAAGGCCGGTGAGATGGGCCGTGTCGATCTTGGCCGTACAGAGTTCGAAGCCGAAATTCGGCGCGGCGCTCAAAGTGGCGCGAAAGCGATGAATGGCCCAGAGCCAGCTTTCCGGACGCACGAGAAAGCTCAGCGGCGACATCACATAAAGCGGGGCCCCGAAATAGAGGCAGCCGAACCAGGCACCGATCAAGCCCAGATCATGGTAGAGAGGTAGCCAACTCACGAAAACATCGGCCGAATTGGCCTCGAGCGCCGCCCCCATGGCTTTGACATTGGCCAACAGATTGGCATGGCTCAAGATCACCCCTTTGGGATCGCCCGTGCTTCCGGATGTATATTGGATCAAGGCGGTCGATACTGGAGTGCTCGCAGGGGGCAAGCGCATGTCACCAGCTTCCGCCATCAGTTCGGCGACGCTCGCGACAGATTCAAGTTCGCTCAATTGTGCCCGCAGCAATGCCGCCACGCTCAGCCCTTCCGGCATGGTGATCAGCATACGCGACCCGGCATTGTTCAATATACCGGCTTGGCGGCGCAGATGGTCTTCAATCTGCGATGGCCGCATGGGCGGATAGATCGGAACTGGCACGGCGCCGACATAAAGAATCGCAAAGAAGGCGCAGAAGAACTCGATGGAGGTCGGCAGCATCAGCGCGACTCGATCCCCTGGCCCGATGTCACGGGCGATGAGACCCCTGGCGATCTGGCGCGCCTGCGCCGCGAGCCGGCCATAGCTCAACTGATCCAGGATTGTGCTGTCATCCTGCAGCAAAGTAATGTGCAGACGGTCTGGATGGCGCGCGACATGCCAGTCGAGGACTTCCGTCAAGGTCTGCGCTTCTGTCGCGGCAAGCACCAAAGGCAGCGCCGGGATCGGGTGAAGATCGGCAGGTTTGCCTCCCTCTCCTGCAAGCGCCTCGTTAAGGGCCCGAAGCAGATCGGCCATGGTTTCGGCCGCTCCGACGCGTGCCACCGGCAGTCTGACGTGAAAGGCTCGTTCGACCCTCAGGATCAGTTCCGTGCGCGCAAGGCTGTCGATGCCTAAATCGTCTTCAAGCCGGCTCGCCAAAGTCAACGCGAGTCTGCGCGCCCGCTGCGGATGAAGCTCCTGCACAAAGCTGCGCACAAGGACCACGAGATCTTGCGTGAGATTGCGTGGATCGTCCTTGGCGGGTGATGCGGTCTGCGGCGACTCTCTGCGAGGCTCCATGACAAAAGCCAATGGATTCTGGTGGCGCGATAATCTTGTGGTTCAGTCCGGACCAACCGGCAAACCGCTCTTCCCGCACAATGCTCAGGGATGAGCCTCTGCCGAGCTCTGATCTGATGAGCATGTTGGGAAACGCCGAAAGACGCCCGGAGGCGTTCAAAAAAGCAGAATTTTAAGCAAAATGAATTGGCTGGGGGACCTGGATTCGAACCAAGATTAACGGAGTCAGAGTCCGCTGTTCTACCATTGAACTATCCCCCACCGGACCCCATCAAGCGGCGCATAAGGCGCTTCATCTCGACGGCGGTGGATCGTGGCGTTATTAAGTTTTCCGTCCCTTCCTGTCAACGGGTTGAAGCCCAGGTTCAAGGTAAATCCTTGTCCGCGGTTTCATGGACCCAGGCCAAGCGGTCGAGCGCGCCTTGCAGGATGAAAGCCGCGGCGAGCTTGTCAACGACGGCGGCCCGCTTGGCGCGCGAGGCGTCCTGCGCGATGAGATCACGCGTGACCGCGGCTGTCGAAAGCCTTTCATCCCAATAGCAAAAGGGCCGGCTCGTCAGCCCCGAAAGGCTGCGCACGAAAGCCTCCGTCGCCTGGACCCTCGGCCCCGCTGAACCATCCATGTTGAGTGGCAAGCCGATCACAAAAGCGGCGACATCGAATTGGTCAGCCAAGGCGAGGAGACGCTCCGCATCCTTGGTGAATTTGGTCCGGCGAATCGTCTCGAGCGGAGTCGCGATCCGACGCTCCACATCAGACAGAGAAAGACCGATGGTTTTGGTCCCGAGATCAATGCCGATCAGACGTTGACGCGGACCAAGCAAGGGTTTCAGTTCGACCAGGGGCAGAACCTTTGTCGCCATAGGATTTTGGCCTCCCGCAGGTTATGCTCCAGCGAATAACAAATGCATCTTACCTTGGCGTATGGACGCTCAAACCGGCCCGTGCAAAGAAAATATTTCCCTCCCGTAGAACCATGCCTGATCCTTCCCACGCGACATTTGTCTCCGATTCTTTGAATCCAGAGCCCCTTGGCCCTTTGCGTCGTCGGTTTTTGAAGCTGGTCGACGTGCGGCCGGGCGAACGCGCCGCTCTGTTTTATGCCTTCGCTTATTTCTTCTGCCTTTTATGCGCCTATTACCTATTGCGGCCCTTGCGTGATGCACTTGGCCTCATTTCAGGCTCGGGTAGTTTGCAATGGCTCTTCACCGCGACCTTTCTCGTCATGCTCGCCTTGGTGCCGGTCTTTGGCGCTTTGGTCTCCAAGCTTCCACGGCGGCGCTTCGTGGCCATTGTCACGCATTTTTTCTCGCTCAATCTTCTCCTGTTTACCTGGCTCATCGCGGCGAATATCCATCCCCTGACAGTCGGGCGGGTTTTCTTCGTCTGGGTCAGCGTCTTCAATCTTTTCGCGGTCAGTATTTTCTGGAGCGTCCTCGCTGATCGTTTCAATGCTGATCAGGGAACACGCCTGTTCGGTTTTATCGCGGCCGGCGGCACGCTCGGCGCTTTTGCCGGGCCGGCGCTCGCCGATGGACTCATCGCCTTTTTCGGTCTTTCCGCTCCGGCTTTCGTCGCGGCTCTTTTGCTTGAAATCGGCTTTCTCTGTTTCCTCGGCCTCATGAGCCCGGCAAACCAGCTAGGCACGGCCGCCCAACAAGGCATACAATCTCCTGCGGCGCCCGATCTAACAATCGGTGGAGGCATGTTTGCAGGCATCACACTCATTGCCGGATCACCCTATCTGATCGGCATCACCCTGCTCATGCTCTTTACCACCATGACCTCGACCCTGCTCTATTTCGAGCAAGGCCGGATCATCGTGGGGGCTTTCACGGATACAGCCGCCCGGGCGCGTTTCTTTGCCCGGATCGATCTCAGCGTCTCAGGCCTTACGCTCTTTCTGCAAGTCCTTGTCACAGGTCCCCTGCTACGCCGTTTCGGGATCTTTCCCGGCCTCGCGATCCTGCCAGTTTCCATCATTCTAGGATTTGCCGGGACGGCTCTTAGGCCAGAAGCCATGGTCATCGCCTTGGCGCAAGGCATGCGGCGCGCATTCGATTATGCCCTGGCCCGTCCCGCGCGCGAGGTGCTTTTCACAGTCGTGAGTCGCGAGGCAAAATATAAGGCGCAGAATGTCATCGAGACACTCGTCTACCGCACCGGCGATGTCGCCGCCGGCTGGCTCTATGCGCTGCTCGCCAGTCTCGGCGTGACGACTTTTGGGCTGACCCTGCTTCTCTTGCCAGTCGCTTTCCTGTGGCTGTGGCTCGGCTCGAAATTGACCCGCGATCAACAACGCGCCGCGCTAGTGGATAAAATCTGACGCTTGAGACTCAAACGTCAGATTTTATCCACCAGAACAATAACGTGTGGGCATGCCCGGCTTGAACCCAATCATAAAACAACCCTCGTTGTGAGGCGGGGTTTAGGCCAGAAAAGCCTCGACCAGTTCCGTCATCTCGCCAAGGCGTTCGACCCAGGCGTTATGGGCTCCTCCCGGCAGAAGTTCGAAGCGCGCGCCGGGGATGGCCGCCGCCAATTGCCGCGCGTCATCGACCGACAGCAAACGTTCCTGTGGGCCGGTGACCACCAGCGTCTCGGCGCGGATGCGGGCGGGCAGCCCCTCATCGGCATGGCCGTGGCAGGCCGCGACCTGTCGGCAAAAATCTTCCGTGCTTTGCGGCGAAGCATCGCTCAGAATGATCTTGATCAGGGCTGTGATGCTTTCCTCCCTGTCGAAGAACCGGTCTTCCCAAACGAACAGAAATTTATCGCGCAGGATCAGCGCTGGATCGACTTTGGCCCTGGTCATCGCACACCAATGCGCGATGACCGCCGAGGACCGCGCGGAGAGACTGATCGCAGTCGAGACCAGGATCAATTTATCGACGCGGTCGGGATGAGCAACAGCGAGATGCTGGGCGACGAAGCCCCCCATGGAAAAACCAAGCACATGCGCCCGGCCGTTTGGCGAGACCTCGGCGATCAAGGCGGCGATATCGCCAGCCATATCCCGCGTCGTAAAGGGACCGGCGGATTCGGTCAGGCCGATCCCGCGATTATCGACCATCACCACCTGAAAGCGATTTTTGAGGGACGCTGCCAAGGGCCGCCAGACGGTTCCCTTGAGGCCAAGGCCGTTGATGAGAACCAAGGTCGTCTCACCTTGCCCCATAATATCGTAGTGGAGCACGGTGCCGTCGGACAAAGAAAGCTGCATGGGAAGGAGAGCGCCTTGATTTGACTGGAAACCGGAGAGTTTCGCGATCGATGTGAGATCGCCACCACCATTGCGGGAAGCGCTGCGCTATTTTTTGTGGGAAAGAAACACTCGTCAAGAGAGGGTCAGAAATGCTTTTCCCAGAGCAAAGGTCATGCGGCAGATCCGAAGGCCACGAGCATGGCAGATATGACATGCACTTGCATACGGGAGTGCCTTTTGGAAAAGCAATCCAAAATGGGGAAAAACAGGCTCCAGCGCTCAGAAAAGCTTCCGCTTTTCCAGCAAACGCTTTAACGAAAAAATAAAAATACCTTATTATTCAATATAATAATGTATTTAATTGAATAATGAAAATATTTTCCAGAAAAATTGACGCCCGGCTTGAGATCCTCCATCTATAGAGAACAGATCTTACCGGTGCCTAATTTCATCTCAGGTAGGATCAGATGCTGGAAGCCCGTGAATTTCTGCCCCTCTAATGGGGTGGGACAGTTCCGGGCAAGCCTCCCGCCTTACGGGTTTGAGCCAAATTTCGGAGAGCCACATGGGTTATCTTTCGATCAACGGCCTTTCGGTCGATTCGGAACTTCACGATTTTATCGTCAAGGAAGCTATTCCCGGCTCTGGCGTCAGCGCCGAACAATTTTGGACTGGCCTTGCCGATCTCGTCGCCGCGAAAAGCGCGACGAACCGCGCCTTGCTCGCCAAGCGCGATGAATTGCAGGCCAAGATCGATGCTTATTATCGCTCCGGCGGCTCAAAGGATCCGGCTGCGACGGAAGCCTTCCTGCGCGAGATCGGCTATCTTCTGCCCGAGCCCGCGCCCCAGGCGATCGAGACGCAAAATGTCGACGATGAAATCGCCACGATCGCCGGGCCACAGCTCGTCGTGCCGGGCTCCAATGCCCGCTATGCGCTGAATGCCGCCAATGCCCGTTGGGGCAGCCTCTATGACGCGCTCTATGGCACGGATGCGATTCCGGAAACCAATGGCGCGGAGCGCGGCAAGGGTTTCAACCCCACGCGTGGCGCGCTCGTCGTCGCCAAGGCCAAGACCATTCTCGACCAGTCCGTGCCGCTTGACGGCGCGTCCTATGCGGATGTCACGGCCTATCAGATCGAGGGGAGCACCCTGAAGGCCACGACGAAGGATGGCAAGAGCATCGGCCTGAAGACGCCCGAGCAATTCGCTGGTTTCACCGGCACCAAGGAAGCGCCAGCCACCATCCTTTTGCGTCATAACCATCTCCATTTCGAGCTCGTCGTCAATGCCAACCATCCGGTCGGCAAGACGGATCCGGCCGGCCTCGCCGATGTCATCATCGAGTCCGCCGTGTCGACCATCATCGACATGGAAGACAGTGTTGCCGTGGTCGATGCCGCCGATAAAGTGGCGCTTTATCGCAATATTCTCGGCCTGATGCAGGGCACGCTTTCGGACACATTCGTCAAGAATGGCGCTTCGCTGACCCGCACCCTGCATGACGATCGGATCTACCAGACTGGCGATGGCGGCACCTTGCGCCTGCATGGGCGCAGCCTGCTGCTCATCCGCAATGTCGGCCATCATATGTTCACCGACGCGGTCCTTGATGCGTCGGGTGCCGAAATCCCGGAAAATATGCTCGACGGCATGGTGACAGCGCTTGTCGCGCGCCATGATCTTTATGGCACCCATGAACACCATAACAGCCGCAAGGGTTCGGTCTATATCGTCAAGCCCAAAATGCATGGGCCACAGGAAGTGGCTTTTGCCAATTCCGTGTTCGAACATATCGAACTGGCGATCGGTCTGCCCGCGAATACGCTGAAGATCGGCATCATGGACGAGGAACGGCGCACGACCGTCAATCTGATGGCGGGGATCCAAGCGGCCTCCAAGCGTATTGTCTTCATCAATACGGGCTTCCTCGATCGCACCGGCGACGAAATCCATACGGCGATGGAAGCCGGCCCCATGGTGCGCAAGAACAGCATCAAGAACGAAGCCTGGCTGAAAGCCTATGAAGACAATAATGTGGATGTCGGCCTGGCGAGTGGCCTGCCCGGCCATGCTCAGATCGGCAAGGGCATGTGGGCCGCTCCCGATGCCATGGCCGATATGCTGACTCAGAAGATCGGTCATCCGCGCGCCGGCGCCAATACGGCCTGGGTGCCCTCGCCCACCGCCGCGACCTTGCATGCGCTTCACTATCATGAAGTGGATGTCTTCGAGCGGCAGAAGGAACTGGCTGGACGGCCGCGTGCCAAACTGCATGATCTTCTAACCGTGCCGGTCGCCAAAACGACCTATTCTGCGCAGGAGATTCAGGAAGAGCTCGACAATAACGCCCAGGGTCTGCTCGGCTATGTCGTGCGCTGGATCGACCAGGGCGTCGGCTGTTCGAAAGTGCCGGACATTCACAATGTCGCCTTGATGGAAGATCGCGCGACCTTGCGGATTTCCAGCCAGCATATTGCCAACTGGCTATATCACAAGATCGTCACCGAGAGCCAAGTCCTGGAAACCCTGAAGCGCATGGCGGTCGTCGTCGATCAGCAGAATGCCGGCGATTCCGCCTACCGGCCGATGGCACCCGCCTTCGACGGCATCGCTTTCAAAGCGGCCTGCGATCTCGTCTTTAAGGGACGTGAACAGCCAAACGGCTATACGGAATTCCTGCTGCATTCACGCCGTCGCGAGGTCAAGGCCGAACAGGCCCAAAGTGGCCAAGCCTCTGCGGCTTAAGATGGGTTTTGAGCGGGGGCTTGAGTGCGGCTTGAGCCCCGCCGAAACCTGATCTTTCTTCTGCCGTTCAAGGCGTGACGGAGGTTCCGGCTGGCCCGGGCTTTCGCCACGCTTTTTCTTGATCGACGAACGCATCGGACGTTTCATGAATCATATCCGATGCTCTAAATTATTGAAAATACATTAGATTAATCCAACGGTGCGCGAACGATTGGTTGATGCTCCCATGAGCTTTGACGATCAGCACCCGTGTTGGCTTTTGTAAAAGCCTATGATCTATGGTAGCGGCAAAATCGAAGCGGCCCATTCATGCCGTTTCCAGAAGGAAAACATCCGCCGCTCGGGAGACGCGACCTATGACCTTGCAAATGCCACATCCCGAGGCGGCCATCCTGACACATCGCGGGGAAATCGTCGCGCGGCTTGAACAGATTGTTCCAGGCGGTGTCATTCATACCGAACGGGAAATGCGCGTCTATGAATGCGACGCCCTGACCCTCTACAGGCAATTGCCGCTCGTCGTCGTCTTGCCCGAGACGGTGGAACAGGTGTCGCAGATTCTGCGGCTGGCGCAGGACATGAACATCAAGGTCGTGCCGCGCGGCAGCGGGACATCCCTTTCCGGCGGCTCGCTACCGCTCGCCGATGCGATCCTGCTCGGCATGAGCAAGTTCAATCGCATTCTCGAAACCGATTTCGAAAATCGCTGCGCTCGTGTGCAACCCGGCGTGACCAATAGCGCGATCAGCCGGGCCGTCGAGGACCATGGCTTCTATTATGCGCCGGACCCGTCCTCACAGATCGCCTGTTCGATCGGCGGTAATGTCGCTGAAAACTCCGGCGGCGTGCATTGCCTGAAATATGGCTTGACCACCAATAATATTCTCGGCCTCGAAGTCGTGCTGATGGGCGGCGAGGTGTTGCGGCTCGGCGGCAAGCATCTCGATTCCGATCTCTATGATCTCATCGGCGTGCTGACCGGTTCGGAAGGTTTGCTCGGCGTCATCACCGAGGTCACCGTGCGCATCCTGCAAAAGCCGGAGACGGCGCGCGGCGTTCTGCTCGGCTTTCCGACGGTCCAGGCGGGCGGAGATTGCGTCGCCGAAATCATCGCCCGCGGCATCATCCCGGGTGGCCTCGAAATGATGGACAAAGCCTCGATCGACGCGGCCGAGGCCTTTCAGCCCTGCGGCTATCCCCGCGATGCCGGCAGCCTCGTGATCGTCGAACTCGACGGGACGCAGGCCGAGGTCGATGTGCTGATTGAAAGGGTCGCGGCCATTGCCCTGGAACAGGGGGCGACCTCGATCAAGGTCTCTCAAAATGAGGCGGAGCGGCTGCGTTTCTGGTCAGGCCGGAAAAATGCGTTTCCGGCGGTCGGCGCCATCGGCCCCGATTATCTGTGCATGGATGGCACGATCCCACGCTTTCAGCTCTCGAATGTTTTGGCGCGGATGGATCAACTCGCCGCCCAATATGGATTGCGCGTCGCCAATGTTTTTCATGCTGGCGATGGCAATCTGCATCCCTTGATCCTCTATGATTCATCAAAGCCCGGCGACAGCGAAAAGGCCGAGGCTTTCGGCGCCGATATTCTTTGCCTTTGCGTCGAGGTCGGCGGTGTGTTGACCGGCGAACACGGGGTCGGCGTCGAAAAACGCGATTTAATGGATCGCATGTTCAATGAGATCGACCTGCAGCAGCAGGAGCGTTTGAAATGCGCTTTCGATCCGGCCCACCGGCTCAATCCGGGTAAAGTCTTTCCCACTCTGCACCGCTGCGCGGAACTCAGCCGCATGCATGTGCACAATGGTCAATTGCCCTTCCCCGATCTGCCACGGTTTTGAACGATCGGGAAATCGGCCCGCCAAGCCGAAAGTCATAAACCTGCATCATCCGCGACCATGATACTGTCACAAGGTCGCGGATCGGCAGGGTGAGGTCGGCGCCGATGAAACCCGCAATGCCTCCTGCCACGAATGAAGCCGAAACAATGGATATTTTACTGCCCCGTGACGAGAAAGACGTGGTTGCCGTGGTCGAGGCCGCCGTCGCCAATCGCGTCCCGCTCGAAATCATGGGTCTCGGATCGAAGCGTGGCTTCGGCGCTCCTGTCACTGCCGAGCGCCATATTTCCTTGAGCGGGCTTTCCGGCATCACGCTTTATGAACCGTCCGAACTGGTCCTGCGTGCCCATGCCGGCACGCCGATGCGGGAGATCCGCGCTTTGCTCGACCAGAATGGGCAGGAACTCGCCTTCGAGCCTATGGATTATGGAGATCTCTACGGCGCTCCCAAGGATGACAAGGCCAAGGGGGGCACTATTGGCGGGACGATCGCGGTCAATGCCAGCGGTCCACGCCGTATTCGTGCTGGCGCGGCGCGCGATCATCTGCTCGGTTTCAAAGCCGTCAGCGGCCGTGCAGAAAGTTTCAAATCGGGTGGCCGGGTCATGAAGAATGTGACGGGCTATGATCTTTCCAAACTGCTGGCCGGTTCGCACGGGACCTTGGCGATCATGACGGAAGTCACGGTCAAGGTACTGCCCCGGCCAGAGAACGAAGAGAGCGTCATCGCCACCAACCTCACCGAAGATCAAGCCCTGGCGTTGCTGCGGGAAGCGTCCGGCCTTCCCTATGAAGTTTCGAGCTTCGCCTGTTTGCCCGAGGGCAGTGTGCTTGGCCTGCCGCGTGGTCCGATCGCGGTCTTGCGTCTCGAGGGTCCGGACCTATCGATCCAGAAGCGCAAGGAAGAATTGATCACCACCTTCCGCAAGAACACCCGTTTTGCGAAGGGTCAATATGACATTCTGAAAGCGGCGGTCTCCCGGGAATTCTGGGCTGCGATCCGCGATGCACTGCCCATCACAACCTGCGGCGGGCAAGTATGGCGTCTCTCGACCGCGCCGAGTGAGGCTGCGCCGCTGGTGACCGCGATTCACGCGGCGGGGGTTCCGATCCTGCGCTGGTTCTATGATTGGGCGGGTGGCCTGATCTGGCTTTGCGTCGAGGCGACGCCTCATGCGCATGCGCCGTCGATCCGGGCCGCTGTCGATCGGTTCGGCGGCCATGCGACCCTGATCCGTGCTGAAGACGAGGTCCGCGCCGCCATTCCCGTCTTCCATCCCCAGCCCCCGGCGCTGGCCGCTCTTTCGCGGCGGGTCAAGCACGGGTTCGACCCCTTGAGCCTGTTGAACCGCCACCGCTTCGGCACGCATTTCGATCCGTCCGTGGACGAGCCCACTTCACTTCAGGGCGCGGAATAAAGCCATGCAAACCAATTTCTCTTCCGCCTTGCTCGAAAATCCGAAAATCGCGACCTCGGAGAAGATTCTGCGGACCTGCGTGCATTGCGGATTCTGTACCGCCACCTGTCCGACTTTCGTAACCTTGGCCGAAGAAAACGACAGCCCACGCGGGCGTATTTATCTCATCAAGGAAATGCTCGAACACGGCCGGCAGGCCGATGCCGAGACGGTCAAGCACATCGACCGATGCCTGTCCTGCCTCTCCTGCATGACGACCTGCCCCTCGGGCGTCCATTACATGCATCTTGTCGATCATGCGCGCGCCCATATCGAGGAAACCTATCGGCGTCCTTTCCTCGACCGTAGCCTGCGCGCAATATTGGCCTTTGTGTTGCCGCGTCCGACCTTGTTCCGGTTCGCCCTTTTTGCGGCGAGGCCAATGCGGCTCGTTGCGGGCTTTTTTCCTGGCCGGCTCGGCGCCATGTTCGCCCTGGCCCCCTTCAATCTTCCCTCGCCAAGCCCAGTCGACCGGCCTCAGGTTTTTGCACCACTAGGTCAGAAAAAACTGCGTGTCGGCTTGCTGAATGGCTGCGCCCAAAGAGTTCTCGATCCGAAAATCAACGAAGCGACTGTTCGTCTTCTGACGCGTCTCGGTGTCGAGGTCACGGTCGTGGAAGGTGTTGGTTGCTGCGGCGCACTCACCCATCACATGGGCAAGGAGGACAGCGCCCTCGCCTTCGCCAAGGCCAATATCAAAGCTTTCATGCGTGAAAAGCACAAGCATGGCCTCGACCGGATCGTGATCAATACATCCGGCTGTGGCACGACCGTCAAGGATTACGGCTTCATGTTCCGGGATGATCTGGAACTTGCCGATGAGGCGGCGACCGTAGCCGCGATGGCGCGCGATGTGACGGAACTGGTCGAGGAAGTGGGTTTCACGCCAGCCCGCGAAATGCCACCTCTGCGCGTCGCTTATCACTCGGCCTGCTCGATGCAGCATGGTCAGAAAATCACGCGGCTTCCGTTCGACCTTCTGAAACAGGCCGGTTTCGCCACTCTCTCAATTCCTGAATCGCATCTTTGCTGCGGTTCGGCGGGCACCTATAATCTTCTTCAGCCGGAACTCGCGACGCGTCTCAAAACCCGCAAGATCGAGAATATCAAGACGACGCAACCCGACGTCATCGCCGCCGGTAATATCGGCTGCATGGTCCAGATCGGCAGCGGCATTGATGTCCCCGTGGTGCATACAGTCGAATTGCTCGATTGGGCGACCGGCGGTCCCGTACCCGAGGCGCTCGCCTCTTTGCCCATCGCATTTCAGACAAAGGCACAAGAGCCTGAAAGTCCGGTTTAGAGCATCGCTTTGTCAATCAACGGCCTGAACGATGCTCAAAATACGCATCAGCTTGCCGCAAAGAGATGATCGACCAATGTCACCACGCTTGCGCGTTGTTGTTTGTAGGCGGCGCGCTCCGATTTGGAAGCCAGGTCCAAAGGCATTCTGAATCCGAAACCATCGGATATGCCTTGGCGTTCGATCCAGAAGCCATCATAATCGGCGCGTAGTCGTTTTCGCTGATAGCGCGCGTCGGCATTGATGATATGCGTTCGATTAGAGACCGCATGCAAGCTGGTCACGCCGCAAGCCGCGGCAAAAGCCGATAGAGCGATGAATACGACCATTTTGGGCCGCAAACCAGACAGGTCCCGCGTCGCGGAAACGATGCGTTCCTTCCTGTCCTTCCAATCCGCTCCGACGATAGTCGATGGCCCTTGCAGGCCTCCGATCAAGGCGACAGGCTCAAGGGCCTCACCATTTTGAGGTGTGAGCAGGAAGGTTAGCCGAGCGAGAACGAAACCATCCTCCACGTCTTCGAACACGAGAGAATATTCGCCTTCTTTGCCGCAATGCCGCGCCGGATCGAGCTTAAGCCGATAAATTTTACCACTTTTGCCACGGAGATAGCCGAGTTCGACACCGGCATCCGCCCAAAGCGACAAAAGCAACCGCCTCGGCATTGTCCTTGCCGCAAAAAGATAATGGCCACGCAGCATCGCGACATGCTCTCGGACGCTCAGACCGTGGACAGCATAAGTGCCGAGCGGCTTCAGCACGAGTTCTAGCGGTGCCGGCGGAAGATCCTCTGCTCGCGCAAATGTTTTGAGGAAGGCGAGCCATTCGCGTGTCCAATGCGGATACCGCATTGCCTGGGCCAGGCATTTCGCCATGGTCAGCAGAGAGCCCGCTCTCAAAGTATATTCGCGCCTCGGATCAAGCCCATGACGAAAAAGCTCAAGGAGAACCTGGCCTGGAAAAAGCGATGAGGCCTTGTCTTCCGACATCGGAACGATAGTCATTCTTCTTATCTCATTGACGTTCGACGATGCCGCGGAGCCCAAGCGTCTTTCGCCACGGACCGGCCTCGAGCCTTGGTAAAGTGTGAGAAAACGTTAGGCTCATGCTGAATGTCTAAGGACCCGGGACTGAAAGGGTTTCAAGCTCTCACGATGAAAGCACCCTTCATCACATTGACGTGATTCCCTACACCACCTTTAGTTCTCTCGCAATCGTTCCGAGCGTTGTTTGTGTAAGAACGCCAAATAGATTCAATCTTCTTGGTAATTGCGCGGTGTCATCACAGTGTTAAAAAAATCCCCGCCTTTTGGCGGGGATTTTTTATTTAATCAATGCTTCCCAGAAAGGAAAAATTAGTCGACCGCGATCATCACATCGGAAGACTTGATGAGGGCATGCGCCTTCTTGCCGGGAGCAAGTCCGAGCTCATCAACGGATTCGTTGGTGATGGACGCCGTAATAATGACGCCACCAGCGATTTCCAGATGGACATGCGCCGTTGTCGAACCCTTGTGCACATCCTTGATCGTACCAGCAATAAAATTACGTCCTGAAATCTTCATCAGAAGTCTCCTTGATAATCTACTGTCTCAAAGTCGATGATCCGCCGTCTCAAACTTCGACGAATCGGCGCTGGTTCGCCAAAGTAACTAAATCAGATATAGGATAGCTCCCATCAATAATAAAGCCGTATAATTCACTTTATTTTTAGTCATCTACCCTTCGTCAATAAAGATTATACTTTAATTTATACTATTAATATATATTAACAGTGCAATAAACCATACTCTCTTAGGGTGATCGAGACCAATTCCATCTACAACAAAGCTCTGGTTTGCGTCCTCAACAATTCCCGCGCGCCTCAAGCGTTCCCAAGTTCCACCTGATTTTAGCAAAGGGAACGAACGGGATCATCCTGACGGCCGTCATGGCACGTCAACTCTTTTCGGAAGAACTCTATCCGGTGAATAAGCGCAATCTCGCAATCGCGGCCCGTTCCTGGCGAGAACGGATTGCTCTGTCGAGGATATTCCTGGCGCCGTGCTGGTGGGCGGCTTACTTTTCTTTTGCGGGTCTTGATCTCACCGTGTCGGCAAAACCGCACGCATACAAAGGCACTGATCTCTTGATCATTTTTATGATGGCGGTCATCGGTGTCGTACCGATGACCTTTTGGCATCAAATAGTCTCAGCTCGTCAAGACGCCGCCTGACGCAATTCACGCGGGAGCGGGAAGAAGACACCTTCATCGGCGGTCGAGACAGTCTCGACCTCGAGCTCGAAACGCTCGGCGAAGGCGGCCATGATTTCCTCGACGAGCACTTCCGGGGCCGAGGCGCCAGCCGTAATGCCAAGCGAGGAAATATTCGAGAACAAATCCCATTCCACATCGTCGGCACGCAGCACCAGACGAGCGAGCTTGCAGCCCGAGCGTTCGGCGACTTCCCGCAGCCTTTGTGAATTGGAGGAATTGGAGGAGCCGACGACAAGCAGCGCATCGACGATTGGCGCGATGCGCTTCACCGCCTCCTGCCGATTGGTCGTCGCATAGCAAATGTCCTCACGGTGCGGCCCGATAATCTCGGGGAAACGCTTGGTCAGTGCTTCGACCATATTTCTTGTGTCATCGACCGAAAGCGTGGTCTGCGTGACATAGGCGAGGTTTTTCTCGTCCTTGACCTGCAAAGTTTCGATCTCACCCGGCGTCTGCACCAGCAGGATCGAGCCTTCCGGCAATTGGCCCAATGTGCCAACGACTTCAGGGTGACCGGCATGGCCGACGAGCAGCACCTGGCGGCCATTATTGTGGTGGAGTTCCGCCTCACGATGCACTTTTGTCACCAGCGGGCAGGTCGCATCAATCGCGAAAATATTGCGGCTCTGTGCTTCCGCGGGGATGGATTTCGGCACGCCATGAGCCGAGAAGATCACGGGCTTATCCGTATCTGGAACCTCGTCCAGCTCCTCGACGAAGATTGCTCCCTTTGCCTTCAATCCCTCGACCACGAATTTATTGTGGACGATCTCATGGCGTACATAGACCGGCGCTCCGTACAGGCGCAAAGCCTGTTCGACCGCATCAATGGCCCGCACGACGCCGGCACAAAATCCGCGCGGTGCGCAAAGAAGAATATGCAGTTTCGGCTTATCGGTCATGGAGAGCCTTGCCCAGGCAGGATTTTCGAACGCATTCACGCAACGAACGCCATTCATGAAGCAGCTTCGGACATCCTGAAAATCTCGAAGCCCCGTTCACACCCGATCGGGATGGTGAAAATCAGTTTCATGCACTCAAGTCCATGCCTTGTCCGTCCCTTGGCTGTCAAGCCTCCGCGCGCAAGCGAAATCCCTTCCGGCTTCACTCTTTTTATCGGAATCGGATGTAACGCTCTCATTTTTGAAAATGCATCAAATTCATCAAAAGAGAAGCGTCTCCTTTTGGTTTGATGCCCGGTTCGGCACCTGCCGCAAACGACCCTGTCCAGAGCTTGACAAAGGCCGATAATGATACGTTATAACATATATAAGAAGGGCATTCTTTCGCGGGTGCCCTCCTTTATCCACGGTACATGGCGTTCTTCCGATCGCCTCGGCCTGCGGCCGCTGGATCTCAGAAATAAATCAGACCCGAAAGAGCTTTCCTCTTTTGGGTCTGGTGCTTGAGAGCCCGGCGCAAGGGACCATAAATCGAACGTTTAAAGGAATTTTTCATGCCCACGGTCACGATCAAGCCCTCCGGCAAGACGCAAGTCGCCGCCGAAGGCTCCATCCTCATCGACGCCATTATCGCCGCCGGCGAGCCGATTGAGGTGAAATGCAATCGAGACGCAAAATGCGAATCCTGCCATGTGTTCATTCTCGAAGGGAAGAAAAGCCTGGCAAAAATGGGCCGCCCTGAAAGCGAAAAACTCGATTCCATGGTTGGTGTCGCGTCCAAATCGCGTCTCGCCTGCCAATGTGTTCTCGGCACAGAGAACGTGACGGTCGAATTGCTCGGCGCCCTGTCCGGTTGAATGGCCTGTTGAGATCAAGGAACAAACCAGGCTCCATCCATGAGCATGGTTTCTGAGATGCTCTGTCCCAGATCCATGGGGCACAGCCCTCTCTTCAGATGGAGCCTGGCGTATGACGAGACCTGCCCCTTCCTTTCCCCCAAAGAAGGTCAATGTCGCCATTATTGGCGCGGGACCGGCGGGTATCGGCATGGGGCGAGTCTTGCGCGATCTCGCCATCCCTGGAGTCACGATTCTCGAACGCAATCGGATCGGCGCCTCCTTTCATCTATGGCCGACGACAACCCGTTTCATTACTCCGTCCTTTCCAAGCAATGCCTTCGGTCTGACGGATCTCAACGCCATCAGTTTTGATAGTTCGCCGGCCTATGCGTTGAAGCGCGAACATTTGAGCGGGGCGGAATATGTGTCCTACCTCGAAGAGGCCGTGGACGTGTTCGGTCTCGACGTCGCGAGCCCCATCAATATTACGGGCCTCGATCCTGAAGGAACCGATATTGTCCTGCATACCAATGTCGGTGATATAACAGCGCATTTCGTGATCTGGGCGGCCGGTCAATTTCAATATCCCAACCTCTCCGCCGTACCCGGATCGGAACATGGCATCCATTCCAGCCAGATCAGGCTGTGGTCGGATTATCCGGGCGATGAGGTCGTCATCGTCGGGGGTTACGAAAGCGGCATGGATGCCGCGATCGGTTTCGCCAATGCCGGGAAAAAAGTGACACTTCTCAACCGATCAGCGGTTTGGGAAAGCGACGATACCAATCCGGGCGTCACCCTTTCTCCTTTGACCAGCCAACGCCTGAACGCCGCTTTGCAACAGAAACAGCCGATCGAATTGATTGGTGACGCGCATGTGGTGCGGATCGAGCGTCTTGGCGAAATCGTAAAGGTCCACGCGGCGGATGGACGATTTTGGACGACGCGCACTTTTCCCGTGCTGGCGACCGGGTTTACCGGCAGCGCCAGCCTGATCGACCATTGGTTCGAACGCGACGACCAGGGTCATCATGTTCTGACCGATCAGGATGAATCGACCATTCTCTCCGGCCTTTTCCGTGTTGGACCGGAGGTCAGACATAAAGGTTCGCCGCTCGCCTTCATCTATGAGTTCCGGCAGCGTTTCGCTGTTGTCGGCGAGGCCATCGCCAAGCGGCTCGGGATCGATACGACACCTCTTAACGCCTATCGCGCGCGTAATATGTTCAGAGATGATCCAGCCTGTAAGAACCACGAAGGTTCTCGTTGATTTCTTTTTAACTGCTTGGCGATTAAGGCAGCGTCAATTCGTTTACATTGTTTTTGAAGGGTTTTACCCTCTGCGAGTCTGCAAATAACCCTAAAATAATCTTAATATTTCCATGATTGGGAAGGACACTGCCCTACGTTGGTCAATTAATCCACCTACAAATACTTGCTCACACAATAACCGCTATCGAGAGCAAGAATTCAGGGAAAGAGCGGACATTTGCTAGGTTCTACCATGCTTATGATCGCACCGAATTATCGCGTCGGCGCTTTTCCTGACCGAAGACATCCTCATTCGGGGGAGGATGACATCTTGATCTCGAAAGCGGCTTTGTTTCGGGCCTTGTTCAAATCGTCCCGATTTTGGTGTCACCTAACGGAGGGGTAGCGTGCCCATTAGTCAATGTCCGACATGCGGTCAGCCTCAAATGGACCAGGTCATTTACCTTGGTTTACCCGGCCATCACTGCCGCACAGAAGGGTGCAATACGCTTGTCGGCCCCGCTTCTCTCGCTCCCGCCATTTCCTACACCAACGCGAAGGGCGAAAGGGATTTTCACTTCACGCGCTATCAAGGCTCCTATCTCAAGGGACTCTGGCTCTGGATCGCCGAAACCTTGCACGGACAATTAGCGAGGTCGGACATGGAGCCCGCATGGTCGGGGGCCGCGCAGACAGCCCTTGTCAGGCGATCGAACTGGGCCGATCAACGGGTTTCATCGAGTGGAAAGACCAGCCGATATTCTGCTTCGCGCGTCCATGCGCCCCAACGCGAAACCCATCATTTTTATAAAGAGGGGCCCGTCAGGAAAACCCACGCCCGTCCCCTCGTCTAAAGGGAACGCCCTTTTTCGGCCCAATCGGATATTTATCGCCGTTCCAGGAAAAAAGCCCGTAAAAGGGCTGCGGCCTCGCTTTCCCGCAAGCCGCCATATATTTCCGTCACGTGATGGCAGGTCGGCTGCGCGAAAATCCGCGCACCATGTTCGACCCCTCCCCCTTTCGGATCGGATGCCGAAAAATAGAGCCTGCGCAAGCGGGCATGGGCAATGGCTGCCGCACACATGGCACAAGGCTCAAGCGTCACGTAGAGATCGCAACCAATGAGCCGTTCGGAACCGAGCACGGCGCAAGCCTGGCGAATAGCCAGCATTTCCGCATGGGCGGTCGGATCCTTATCGGCAAGAACCTGATTGCCCGCCCGCGCCAATATGATCCCCTCACGCATGATCACCGCGCCGACCGGTACCTCCCCACGCGCCGCCGCCTTGTGGGCCTCCTCGAAAGCCAAGGAGAACGGATCGGGACGCGGCGTCGGCTTCACCTCGTCAAAGACCGGTGAGTCCGGCGTGTTCTTCGGTTTCTTCAAAATCACCCTTTCCGAGCTTCAAAGCGGTTGTGGCTTCATCCTTTTCCTGCCTCTTGCCACGCTCTCCAAGAGAAATTTCGACCGCCTGCCCTTCTTCGGCGGCAGCACGGCGCAAAATCTCCTCCGCCAACTCGACATCATGCTGACGGCTCCACATAGAGGCATAGATGCCCTGCTGCGCAACAAGTTCGGCATGCGTGCCGCGCTCGACGATCTCGCCTTTGTCGAGGACGAGAATTTCATCCGCCCCGACAATGGTCGAAAGCCTGTGCGCGATGACCAAAGTGGTGCGGCCGCGCGCCACCTGATCAAGCGCCCCCTGAATCGCCCGTTCGGTAAAGGAATCGAGCGCCGAGGTCGCCTCGTCGAGGACCAGGATCGGCGGTGCCTTCAAAATCGTGCGGGCAATGGCGACGCGCTGTTTCTCGCCCCCCGATAATTTCAGGCCGCGCTCGCCGACGGCGGCCTGATAACCCCCAGGTGCGGATTCGATGAAACCATCGATCTGAGCCAGATGCGCCGCCTCCCGCACCTCGGCATCGGTCGCATCGGGACGGCCATAACGGATATTATAATCAAGCGTATCGTTGAACAGCACAGTGTCCTGCGGCACGATGCCGAGCGCCCCACGCAAGGACACCTGAGTGACGGCTCCAATATCCTGGCCATCGATCGTGATATGGCCAGAGGATGGCTCGTAGAAACGAAAGATCAGGCGCGAAAGAGTGGATTTGCCAGCGCCCGATGGACCGACGATCGCCACTGTTTTTCCCGGCGGCACCTCGAACGAGACATCCTTCAGAATGGGCCGGCGCTCATCGTAATGAAACGAGACGTGATCGAGCCGCAAGCCTCCCTCACGGACGATGAGCGGCTTGGCGCCCGGCCTGTCCGCGACCTCGGGTGATTTCCCCAAAATCTCGAACATCGTTTCGATATCCAGAGTCGATTGACGGATTTCCCGATAGACAAGACCCATATAGCTCAACGGCTGATAGAGCTGAATCATCATCGCGTTGATAAGCACGAAATCACCCGGAGTATTGGTGCCTTCGTGAATACCGCGAATACAGAGAACCATGACGAGCGTAAGCCCAAGCGTAAAGATCACGGCCTGCCCGGCATTCAGCCAAGCCAATGAGGTATAGGTTTTGATGCTCATCTGCTCGTAGCGGCTGATCGAGTCGTCATAACGACGCTTCTCACGCGCTTCGGCATTGAAATATTTCACTGTTTCAAAATTCAGCAGACTATCGATCGCCTTGGTATTGGCATCGGTGTCGCTTTCGTTCATCGCCTTGCGGATACCGATCCGCCAATTGGTACAGGCCGTCGTATA
This sequence comes from Beijerinckia indica subsp. indica ATCC 9039, assembly GCF_000019845.1. Classification (NCBI taxonomy): domain Bacteria; kingdom Pseudomonadati; phylum Pseudomonadota; class Alphaproteobacteria; order Hyphomicrobiales; family Beijerinckiaceae; genus Beijerinckia; species Beijerinckia indica. The sequence continues at coordinate 2,178,301 of NC_010581.1, forward strand.
GCTCGTATAAGCGATGATCATCGTGATCACGATCAACGCGTAACGCCAATCGAATTGATGGAGAAGGATGCCGAGGATCAGCACGAATTCCACGGCTGTCGGGATCGCCGTGAGCACAGTGGTCCGCACAATCGTCTCGATGGAATTGCGGCCGCGTTCCAATATGCGCGTCAAGCCGCCTGTCTTGCGCTCGAGATGAAAGCGCAAGGACAGGGAATGCAGATGGACGAAGACATCCCGGGCGAGCCGCCTGACCGCATGCATGGCGACATCGGCGAATACGCCGTCACGCACCTGCGTGAGCAGAGCCATGACGATGCGCAAAAGACCATAGAGCAAGGTCAAGACGATCGGCCCGGCGAAAACGGGATGCAAGGCAAGCGAGGCCGCCGTGCCCTGCCCATTGTCCTGCGGCAGCGCCAAGGCATCCACCGCCCATTTGAACGAATAGGGAATGGTGACGGTCACGATCTTGGCCGCCAGCAACAGCATAAGCGAAAGATAGATCCGCTTCTTGAGATCGGGACGATCGGCCGGCCAGAGATAAGGCCAAAGCTTGCGCGTGGTCACGCCGAAATCGATTTTACGCGCCGGCTTTTGATGCTGCGCCGAGGCCGGGAATGAAGTGAAAAGCGACATGAACTCCTGGCTCCCGCCATGCGGCGGATCGCGCGTCCTTCAATCAAAGACAAGATCGCGAGGACAAGATCGGACGATAGTTCGAGCACATCGAATGGCCGGATTATCCGCAAAACCAATATCTTAGATCTAAGATTGGGTCGCGGTCCGATGCATTCTCTTCTCCATATAGGATCAGGCAAAAGACATTCCAGCCAAGCCGCCAGCATGAATGCCCAGCGAGGGGCCGATCATGTAGCCCTATCGCGTGGCAAATTCATCTTGGCGCCGCCTGCTTTTGCTCCTCTTGCGGCGGAGCCGGAGGCAGAATGAGGATCTGGCCGGGGTAGATCTTTTGGGGATCGCGGATCTGCGCGCTATTGGCCGAATAGATCTGCATATAATGGAACCCGGAACCGAGCCTTTTCATACTGATCCGCCAAAGGGTATCACCCTCCTCCACGCGCATCGTATCGATTTTCTCGATCACCGCCGCACTGGACGAGGCAGGCTCCTCCCGCCGCATGTCCGAGGCCGCCGCGACAGGAGAACTGGCCGGCACTTCGAACGGAATTTCCGCGCGCTCCCCGACATTCCCCTTTTCATCCATCGCATCGGCGCGCAACCGATAGGAACCCGCCTCAAGACCTCGGCCAACCCGAAGGGACCACGCGCCATCCTTGGCCGCCGTGACCTGCGTCAGCAATATCTCATTGAGATAAAGCTGCAAAACCGCGTCAGGTGCTGCCTGCCCCGCGACAAACAGACCTTGGCCGGCTTCAACGTCCACCGTCTTGAAAGCAAGGCGTTGAGACGCGGCAGCAGCCTCATTCGGCGGCTTCGGCGCCTGCAGCACTTGCGTCGGTTTGCCGGCTTCCGCCAAGGCTATCATGGCCTCGCCACGCCCTGGCTCAGGCAGGAAAACAGCGACATTCTGCGGCGAATTTTGCGGCATTTGTTCTTTCGGCGTCATGCGCAAGGAAAGGGCATAAACACCGGGTTGCAATGTCACGGCGTCCATGACGAAAAATCCCGCGGCATCGGCCGTGACCCTGGCAAGCTCCTTATCCTGCTCCCGATCCTCCCCCTGATTGAGCAAGACGACCTCCGCCTCGGGCTTGGCGCGGCCAGCGACAAGCATGGTGCCTGAAGCCTCGATTCGGACAATATCGAATTGCGGCAAGCTCGCTTGGGTATCGGGCGGCGGCATGAGGATCGCGGGACGGGCAGGCGCGGGTGGCACCGGCGGCAAGGGAATCGGCTTGGGCAAATCGGCGAATTGATCCTCCGGCCTGACTTCTTTTTCGGGGGGTGGAGGCAGCGGCCGCCGCTGCCAGAGTTGCAGGCCGACATAAGCCGCGAGCGCTACACCGAGAAGCAACACAAAAATAACCGCGCGCTGCCCCAGGCCCTGGTCGTCGGACATTGACCCCTTCGGGGGAGAGTTCGACACCGAATCCTCCACAAATATTGATTTCTCAGATTGGCTTTCCTTGAGGCAAACGGCAAGACTTGATTATGGGAAAGGGTCAGGCCACAACCGGATCATGGCTTTTGCACCCCTCGATCCAGACCGTTCAAAACCGCGCCGGATCTGCGTCTATTGCGGCTCCGCCAAGGGCTCCGACGCGCGTTATGTCGATGCGGCCGAACAATTCGGCACGATACTCGCTGACGCCGGCATAGGCCTCGTCTATGGCGGCGGCGGTAATGGCCTCATGGGCGTGCTCGCCCGCGCCGTACTGGCGGGTGGCGGCCATGTCACAGGCATCATTCCGGATTTTCTGCAGTCCAAGGAAAAGCCGTCGATCGAGATCCAGGATCACCGGATCGTCGACGACATGCATACGCGCAAACGTTTGATGTTCGAAGAAGCCGATGCCTTTGTCGCATTGCCGGGAGGCATCGGCACGCTTGAGGAACTGGTCGAGCAATTGACCTGGGTCCAGCTCGAGCGCCACACGAAGCCTGTGGTCCTTGCCGATATAGGCGGGTTCTGGCAGCCCTTGCTCTCGCTTTTCGCGCATATGCGCCAGCAGGGCTTCATCCCGTCCCATTACGAGATCCGCTATCTCGTCGCGGAAAGGATCGAGGATATCGTGCCGATGATCGAACAGGCGATGACGCTCAATGCGCGGCTCGGCAAGAACAAACAGAAGGTCGACCCGCGATTGTGACAATGACCGGCCCACAAGCGAAATCCCTTATTGAAAGCGCCCTTTCCTTTTCACGTCAGGGACAATGGAGCGAGGCTCTCGATAAAGCCGAGACAGCCGTTTCCCTTTATCGTGTTCTGGCAGAGGAACAATCCAGCGCATTCAACCCTGGCCTAGCCGAAGCCCTTGATATTCTTGCCAATATTCTGAGCGAAATCGGTGAAAAGGAAAAAGCTCTGGCTTTTGCGGAAGAAGCTCTGGCGCTCCGCCGCGTCCTGGCGGATAGTGGCTCCGACACATTCATTGCGGACCTGGCTTTCTCTCTCAACACTTATGCGACATGCCTTGGTGAGCTTGGCCATTGTCGTGGGGCTCTTATTCCAGCACGGGAAGCGGTACAGAATTATCGTCTTCTGACAGCCAGACAGCCTCATCGTTTCGCGCCCGCCCTTGCCATGGCGCTGAATAATCTTGCCAATCGGCTCAGCGAGCTTGGGCAGCGGGAAGAAGCTTTGACCTTTGCCCAAGAAGCCGCCGCTCTCTACCGGCAATTGGCTGACGTCCTTCCCAATCGATTCATGCCGGACCTCGCGGGATCGCTCAATAATCTCTCCAATCGACTGAGTGCGCTTGGACAGCGTGAGGAAGCCCTAACGGTGATGCAGGAAAGCGTCGCTTTCTACAAAGACCTGTCGGCACACCAGCCTGAACTCTTTACCCCCGCCCTTGCGACCGCACTCAATAATCTCGCGAACAAACTGAACGATCTTGGCCGGCGGGACGAGGCGTTGGAGGCTGCACAGGAATCCGTCACACATTTTCGGTTCCTCACCGCAGCGCGGCCACAAGCCTTCACGCCTCAACTTGCGATGGCCCTCAACAGTCTCTCCAATCGGCTGCGTGATATCGGCCAACGCGAGGAAGCCTTGACGCAGGCGCAAGAATCCGTGGCCCTTCGTCGGCGCCTGACGGCTTCGCAACCGGATGTGTATCAGCAAGACCTCGCGGTCTCGCTCAACACCTTGGCGAATAGTCTCAGTGCCCTCAACAGACCGGAACAGGCTTTGACAGCGACGCAAGAAGCTGTCGCGATCCGCCGCTCACTGGTCAAGACCCGGCCTGAAGTTTTTACGCAAGATCTCGCGGCCTCACTCAACACCTTGGCCAATAATCTCAGCGCACTCGGTTACTATGAGGAGGCTCTTGTGGCGGCGGAAGAAGCCGTCAGCCTTCGCCGGACCTTGGCCGCGGGTTACCCTGATGTTTTTATCCCTAATCTCGCCGGCTCACTCAATACTCTTGCAAACAGGCTGAGCGATCTCGAAAGGGTCGAGGAAGCCCTTGTCGCCGCACGCGAGGCAGCGCAGCTTTATCGCGCCCTGGCGGCCAATCGACCCGCCGCCTTTACCCATCACCTTGCTGGATCTCTCAATAATCTCGCAAACAGATTGAGCCATATCGGTCAGCATGAATGCGCTTTGGCGCCCGCGAAAGAAGCCGTCAACTTATATCGCGACCTGGCTGAAAATCGGCCACAAACATTTACCGCCGATCTCGCTTTGGCGCTCAATACGCTCGCCAATATCTTAAACAAGACAGGCCAGAAAGAAGAGGCTTTGGCGGCGGCCAATCTTTATCGCACATTAGCAGCCGCGCATACTAAAGTCTTTGACCCACACCATATTGCTTCTCTCAACACATTGACGGAAATGATCGGACCCTTACCGTCCAATCGCGTCGAATGGCAGGATCACGGGTGAGCGAAACGCAACCTATTTCGCCCCCGCTTTCATGAGTTTGTAGGTGATGGCATCAAGGAGCGCCTGGAAGGACGCCTCGATGATGTTGGAGGAAACCCCCACAGTGGTCCACGTCTCGCCACTTGCTTCCGAGAACTCGATCAGCACCCGCGTCACCGCATCCGTCCCGCCCTGGAAAACACGGACGCGATAATCGACAAGCTGGAGATCGGAAATAAACCCCTGATACTTGCCAAGATCCTTGCGCAGGGCAAGATCGAGCGCATTGACCGGCCCCTCGCCTTCCGCTGCAGAAATAAGAATTTCGCCACCGATCTTGAGCTTGACCACGGCCTCTGAAGCGATGACGAACGCGCCGCGCGCATCATAACGGCGCTCCACATTGACGTGAAACCGCTCGATGTCGAAATAATCCGGTACTTCTCCAAGGACGCGCCGCGCCAGCAGTTCAAAGGAGGCGTCCGCGCCTTCATAAGCATAGCCAAGCGCTTCCTTCTGCTTGACCTCTTCGAGCAGCCGCGTCACGCGCGGATCCTTGGCATCGACGGAAACGCCGATCCGCTGCAATTCGGCCAAAATATTTGACTTTCCCGCCTGATCGGACACAAGCAACCGACGCTTGTTGCCAACGCTTTCGGGCGGCACATGCTCATAGGTTTTCGGCTCCTTCATCAGGGCCGAGGCATGAATGCCGGCCTTGGTCGCGAAGGCCGAAGCGCCAACATAGGGCGCATGCCGGTTCGGCGAACGGTTCAGCAATTCATCGAGCGTGTGGCTGATCTTGGTCAGCAACGGCAATGTCTCAATCGCCACATTCAGCTTGAACTTATGCGCATAGGGCTCCTTGAGCAAAAGCGTCGGAATGAGCGAGACGAGATTGGCATTGCCGCAACGTTCGCCAAGCCCGTTCAATGTGCCCTGAATCTGCCGCGCCCCGCCACGCACCGCCGCCAAGGAATTGGCGACCGCCATTTCGGTATCATTGTGAGCATGTATACCAAGGGCGCTGCCCGGCACATGCTCGCTCACGGCGCGCACGATCTCCTCGATCTCATGCGGCAGCGTGCCGCCATTGGTATCGCAGAGAACAACCCAGCGTGCTCCCGCCGCATAAGCCGTTTTGGCGCATTCGAGCGCATAAGCGGGATTGGCCTTGTATCCATCAAAAAAATGTTCGCAATCAAGCAGAGCCTCACGCCCCGCCTTCACCGCCGCCGCAATGGATTGCGTGATGCCGTCAAGATTTTCCTCCAAAGTGCAGCCGAGCGCGACATGCACTTGATAGTCCCATGATTTGGCGACGAAAGTGATCGCTTGCGCATCGGCAGAAAGAAGGCCCGCGATGCCTGGATCATTCTCGGCGGAACGCCCTGCTCTTTTGGTCATGCCGAAGGCGGTGAAACGCGCCTGCCGCAGCGGCGGACGTTTCGCAAAAAAGTCCGTGTCGAGCGGATTGGCGCCGGGATAGCCGCCCTCGATATAATCAATGCCGAGATCATCGAGCAGAGCCGCGATGCGCGTCTTATCGGCCAGCGAGAAATCGACGCCCATCGTCTGCGCGCCATCGCGCAACGTCGTATCAAAGAGTGTCAGAGGCTCGCGCGTTGTGGCGCCGGATGTCATCTTTTTTCCTCCCGCGTCTCGCCCAGATTTTTGTGCATATGCGTGCGGCCGAGCCATTCCCCCTCGATCTCGACCGTATTGCGATGATCCGCGACGAACCCGTGCTTATCGAAAAAGGGCTTGGCCGTATCGCTGGCCTCGACGTCCAGCTTTTTGGCGCCCCGGGCCGCAGCGAGTTTTTCGATCGCGCTGAGAAGCACGCCAGCCACTCCCTGACGGGCGAAATCTGGATGCACATAAAGCATATCGAGATCTTCCTTACCCTTGAGACTGATGAACCCCGCAGGGGCACCATCCACAGTCGCGATCAGGGTGAGATTTTGCTGCAATCCTTGCCCGAAAGCTGCTTCATCATCAGCTTTCGAGGCCCAGGCGGCGCATTGCGCTTCATCATAATCCTCGGCGGCCAGTTCCTCGATACTGGCTTGAAACAAGCCCGCCAAAACCGGCGCATCCGAGGGCAAATAGGGACGCAAAGCGGGAGCCGGCGCGGCGCTCATCGTTTCGCCTCCCAGCTCGTCGTGCCGTCTTTATTATCCTTGAGTACAATTCCATAAGACGCGAGCACGTCACGAAGATGGTCAGATTTCGGCCAATTCTTTGCCGCCCTAGCCTCTTCTCTTTCTTTTATTAAGTCCTCAAATGTTACGTTTTCAACTGTGAAACTTGCTGGTTTCCAATTCTTCCACTTCTCAAGAGATTGGTCGAATAGGCCAAGCAATTTGCCACAAAGTAAGAGATGCACACCAGCATAATCAGTCGTTTCCAACGCATCCTTATAAAGGCGCCGTAGGATTGTGATGGCCTCCGGCGTATTCAAATCATCCTGGAGCGCATCACGAAAAGACGACGGAATACCGGGAATATTATCAGGATTGATTTGATCAAAAGCCCTTGCGACGGGATACCAGCGGTCGAGTTCACGCTGGCTTTCGCGCAGGCTCGAAAGCGTCCAATCGATCGGCTGGCGATAATGCGTCTTGAGCATGGTGAAACGCACGGTCTCGCCGGGCCAGTCCTTGAGCACATCGCGAATGGTCAGGAAATTGCCGAGGCTTTTCGACATTTTCTGTCCCTCGACCTGCAAATGACCATTATGCATCCAGACATTGGCCATCACATCATGGCCAAAGGCCGAGCAGGTCTGGGCGACTTCATTCTCATGGTGCGGAAAGACGAGATCAATGCCGCCGCCGTGAATGTCGAAAACTTCGCCCAAATGTTTCCAGCTCATGGCCGAGCATTCGAGATGCCAGCCGGGACGCCCCCGCCCCCAGGGACTTTCCCAGCCGGGTTCCTCAGGCTTGGCCGGTTTCCACAGAACGAAATCGGTCGGTGAACGCTTATAGGGCGCGACCTCGACGCGCGCACCGGCGATCATATCATCGAGCGGGCGTTTGGAGAGCTTGCCGTAATCCGGCATGGAGGGCACATCGAACAGCACATGGCCTTCCGCGATATAGGCATGGCCATTGGCGACGAGCTTTTCGATAATGGCGATCATCTCAGCCATATGCTCGGTGGCGCGCGGCTCGACCGTGGGCGGCAGGCAGTTCAGGGCCTTAGCGTCCTCATGGAAGATCGCCGTCATTTCATCGGTCAGGACCCGAATATCGATGCCGCGTTCGGCAGCGCGCGCATTGATCTTGTCATCGACATCGGTGATGTTGCGGACGTAGCGGACGTGATCGGCGCCATAAAGATCGCGCAGGACGCGGAACAGCAGATCGAAGACGATCAGCATGCGGCCATTGCCGATATGGAGGAAATCATAAACCGTCGGGCCACAGGCATAGAGCCGCACATTGGCCGGATCGATCGGCTCAAAAATGTCTTTTTGACGGGTCAGCGTATTATAGAGCTGCAAAGCCATGACTTTCCCCAAAGCCTGATGGGCCGGGGCGTCGGACACGAACTCGATGAAGAGAACAGGACGGCTCCAGCCAGCACCCGGCTAGCCGGCATGGGCTAGCCGATCAGAATGGTGCGACAAATGATAATCGAGCGCGTCATGCGTCAACCATGCGCATGGGTGGAGGGTGACGTCAAGGGTTTTCAGACGGGTTTGGCAAGCTTTTAGAAGGGCATGGGATTTTGGTTCAGGAGGATGAGGAGCGCATGGGTACAGGTGGCGAAAAAGCAAACTCGGAACAGAAGGAGAAGCCTCCATTTGATCCCAAGGCATGGCGAGCGCGGCTCGATGCTCTCGGGGCTGAGGATTTTCTGCCTGAAGGCTTGCCGGATGAACCGCCAGTCGAACCAGATGCTTCGATTTCTTTCGACTGATTGATCGATGTTTTGTCTTAATATGAATGTCATTATTTTCGCGTTGAGCAAACATCGGCTGATTCTTGATGAGAGGATACAAATCGAACTCGCGGCCGGGACGAATCTTTTGATTCCCGGGATTATTCTGTTCGAACCGCGTTATGGCAAGGTACCAATGTGTATCTGTAGTCACGTTGAATCGCTACAAGCTCGATCGCGTACCTGGGCTGACTGTCACAGATTGGGGATCGTGGCGTCGATACAACTTAGATAGCAGAGAGACAGATAAATTTCTGGGATTTTCTGCTATGAACTTGTAGATGACCTTGGGTAACAGTCTTTCAATATCTTAAGTTAGTCATAGGCGGCCAGTCCACTTTTAGGCCTCATTTACAGATAACAAACACACGATCCGGCTGTCGTGTTAAGTGTAAAGCCTCACTGCTTCGACGGCCATCTCGACGCCTGCGTCGAAATCCGAATATAGTAGGGTCTTGCGGATAGCAGGCAGCCCTAAGGCCATCAATGAAACGATACCCTCGCCTACCTGCAAGCTATGCGCGCTATGGTCAGGGTTTTTGTAATGAGCACTTTTAACGCGATTAATTCCGTGATCGCCAATCAGCATAATAATTGGCTTGCCGCCGGTTTCTGCGATTTGAAGCTCAATCCCGAGACCTGTGGACGGAAAACTGGCATCGGCCACGATTAAGTCAGCCTCCTCTACCATTCGCCGATCCCAATCATAGCAGAGCGCTGCCTGATCGCTTTTCGGCTTGAAGGCTAATTGAGGGTCGCTATCGACCAAGGCATATTTGACGGTTTCTACTGTTGGTAGAGAGTGAAGAGAGGCGGCAAGCTTGTGAAGAAAGGCAACATAACAGACAAAGATTTCTCTGGGCACATGCGTAAGACCGCAAGCGACATAAATGTTCATTATGGACGACCTCAAACTGGCATACGGACGTTTGGAATCATGACCTGATGTCCAGTCATTTCACAGGCAACTTCGTCCAAGAATTGGGTTCGTGACATCGCAACAAATTCGCTCAACAACCAGTGCTTTTGGCCATTCAGAAGCGACCCAAGTTCGGAAGGACGGTAGCGGCAAATTTCGCTTAGTCGGTGCATGGCTGCTAGAGTAAGAGTGATTGACTGGCGATCAATCACATAGGTCCCTTTGGTTTTGAGGTACCACAGTGTTTGCGCACCATTAATGTAGTGGAGGGACCTCCTGAGAGTTCGGTTCAACCCTCGAAGTGCATCAAGTTCTTGGCCAGTTGGATTGTTGCTCGTAGCCCAATTGATTCTCGCGATGGATGATATCTCCTTGAGGTCATTCGCGTTTATAGCAACCTCCTGAGGCAAGACCTTCTTAAAAAAGCGCCAATCTGCGTCGTCCACGGGATTGGCCCTGAACCAGACCTCTCCTGTTACGGAATCGCGGACAAATTCTGCACTCTTCAATGGGAGGAACCGCTCCTTGCTGCTTGGGTAACTCAGGCAGTAGGTTCGATGGATGAAAACAAGGTTGTATAGAATGTCCTCAAGACTGTGTATTAGAGACCGTTCCCCCTCGCCAAAATAAGCTGAAAGAGACGGTACAATTCCATTGCTTTTGATTTTAACGCCTTCGTTCTTCAGCAGTACCTTACTCGTAGGTCCTCGCATATTATGTGCTGTTACGCCATGCACTGGGCTGAACGTCACCCCTTTAGCAGATAGGAGGGCTTTCGCGGCGTTCATAAAGCAATAGTAAAGCACTAAAGGCGCGGATTCGATCGAGAGATTTTGCGACGCTCGGTAAAAGGCTTGGGCCTGCCGCCAATAAAACAGAGCATCGTTGTGATGTTTGCGACGAAGCCATAAATCAACATAGTTGAAGGGATCAGTGGTCAGGATATTCGGAACTTTAAATTGAGCATCACAGACAGCCTTGTGCGGACGCAACGCCTTCATCCCAATTCGGATTGCTTCTATTGCCACAGCCTACCCTTCTGAGCGCGCGTCCCGACATCGTTACCAAATCGTACAAGCTTGGATCATAAACGAATGGCCAGTTTTGGGAATCAGCCGGTGTATCCAGAATGCCCGCATTGGGACACGAAACGGTAGTTGAACAGATCCTTTCGAAGATCGTCAATTGGCTATAGTAGATCCCGAACAAACCCCACTTTCTTTCATACATACTCTCTCTTCCCACAAACTTTTAGCATGTCAAGAGAGGGTTACTCGCATGATATTCGACGGGGCTTAAAAAGTAATACTTTATCCTCATTATTACAAGAGAAAAGCAGCAAACTGGTCTTCGCCATATAGGTAAGCCAAATCTCACCGTCAAACTGAAACCACCCATGAGCAACACCAAACACTCATTCGCCCGCTCCCTGCTCGCGCTCAGCCTCATGTCATTGGTGATGACAACCCCCCTGGCAGAAGCCTGTACACGGGCGGTGTTTCTCGGGCAAGATGGCCAAGTCGTCACGGCGCGTTCCATGGATTGGAAGACGGATATCGGCACCAATCTGTGGATCTTTCCGCGCGGCATGGAGCGCAATGGCGAGACGGGGCCGAAGACTGTTCGCTGGACGTCGAAATATGGCAGCGTCATCGCCTCCGCCTATGATGTCTCGACCTCGGATGGTCTCAATGAGGCAGGTCTTTCGGCCAATCTGCTTTGGCTGGTCGAGTCCCAATACCCCGCCTTCGACCCGTCCAAGCCGGGGCTCACTATCGCCGCCTGGGCGCAATATGTGCTCGACAATTTCGCCACTGTGGCCGAGGCCGTGGATGCACTTTCACGCGAGCCTTTCGTGCCGGTGACGGCGGATATTCCAGGAGAGACGCGCCTTGCGACCGTTCACCTTTCCATTTCCGATGCGACGGGTGACAGCGCCATCATCGAATATGTCAACGGCAAGCAGGTCATTCATCACGATCGCAAATATCAGGTGATGACCAATTCGCCTTTGTTCGATCAGCAATTGGCATTGGACTCTTATTGGCAGCAGATTGGCGGCACAATCATGCTGCCGGGCACGAACAGGGCGTCCGACCGTTTCGCACGCGCGTCCTTTTACATCAATGCCATTCCGAAGGATGAGACGCCCAATCGCACTATTGCCAGCGTCTTCAGTGTCATTCGCAACGCATCCGTGCCCTATGGACTGAACACGGCCGAGGAGCCCAATATTTCCTCGACACGATGGCGCACCGTCGCGGACCACAAGCGCAAGCTTTATTTCTTTGAATCGGCGCTGACGCCCAATGTCTTCTGGGTCGATCTCAAAACCATCGACTTCTCGCCGGAAACCGGAAAAGTGCGCAAGCTCGACCTCGGCCCGGAGCAGACCAACATCTTTTCCGGCAATGCAACGGAGAATTTCAAGGAAGCCAAGCCATTCAGATTTTTAGGCTTGCCTTGAGCGCCGTGAACAGGCCGTTTTATACCAACGGTCATGATCAAGACCGTTGGACCGCTCTTGAATTTTCGCTCTCGCTTTGTAAAAGCGAAAATTCAAGAAAGGAACCAAAGGCCGTTCTTTACGACCTTTGGTATTATTCACGCGTCAATTCCACCACATAGAAACCATCGGTCCCGCTTGTCCTCGGCGTCAGCCGCAAACCCGGTCCCAACGTCGAGGCGAAATCGGCCAGCATCGGAAGACCAGCCTCCCGCGCCATGTCTCCCGCTGGCCTTGCTTGAAAACCGGCGTTCTCCTTCAAGAAATCCGTAATCCGGTCTTCGTTCTCTTCGGCCAGGACCGAGCAGGTCGCATACACAATCCGCCCGCCCGGCTTTACATAGCGGGCGGCCGTGGCGAGGGTTTCATTCTGTTGCTTGATCCGTTCTTCCAGCGCACCCGGTCTGATCCGCCATTTGGCGTCGGGGTTGCGCCGCCATGTGCCCGTGCCTGTACACGGCGCATCGACGAAAACGAGATCGCAGCGTCCTTCCAAATCATCGAGCTTTGCCACACGGCCGCGCGGCGCGCGCACCTGCACATTGCGCACGTCAGCGCGTTTGAGCCTTTCATGGATCGGCGCGAGCCTGCGGCCATCATTGTCGCTCGCATAAATCTGGCCCTTATTGTTCATCAAGGCTGCCAGAGCCAGGGTCTTGCCGCCGCCACCGGCGCATAAGTCCAGAACCTGTTCCCCCGGCTTGGCATGGGCGAGAAGCGCGGCGAGTTGCGAGCCTTCGTCCTGCACCTCGACCAGACCTTTGACGTAAGCCGCCTCGGCCACAAGCGGCGCGGCGCGGCCATCAGGCAAAAGCGGCAGGCGCAGGCCGAAGGGCGAATAAGGTGTGGGTTCTGGCTTGAGATGGGCCAAGGCTTTGATCGCCTTGGCGCGATCCCCTTTCAGCAGATTGACGCGCAGATCAAGCGGCGCACGGGCGGCAAGCGCCTCGCCTTCCGCCGCCGCCAGGGCGCCGAAGACGCGCTGAAAGGCGGGTTCCAGCCATTGCGGGAAGTCGCCCGCGACAGAGGCCGGCGCATCATCGAGAGTGCCATCACGATAGCGCTGCTTTTCCGCATCGCTCAAAAGAGCCGGCGCATGGCCCTCGCCACTGAACAAAGCTTCGACGGCATCCAGAGGCAGGCCTTGCACCTGCCGCAAGGACCCAAGCAAAACCGCGCGGGGAGTGTCCTCGCCCATGATCCAGGCCGATGACGCCTTGCGCCGCAAGGCGTCATAGACGAGGCCCGCAATGGCGGCGCGATCCTTCGATCCAGCGAAACGATGGGCAAGGCCCCAATCTTTTACGGCATCGGCAGCAGGGCGGCGGCGGGTTTCAATGTCAGCGAGAATTTCAATCGCGGCGCTCAGACGGGCGGCAGGTATCATCAGATCTCAATGGGTGGGGAGAGGAACAAACGCACCGCGAAGAAAGCCCACATCAACAACAGGATGGAACTGCCAACGGCAAACCAATTGCCGCGCGAGGTGCCGTGATTCGAGGTCGTATGCACATAAGCATGCATGAGCCGCGAAACAACGAAACACCATTCGAGGACAACGAAGGTGAGATCAGCCTTGCGGGCGAGGATCACCAGGGGAACCAGAGCCAGAAACAGAACCGGCATCTGGAACTGATTGTTATAGGCATTGCCGATCTGTCGTGACAGCAGGGGCAAGGGCTCCTGCTGTCCAAGCGCAATATCCTTGAAACGAAGCGCGCCGCTCTTGAACAATTTCTGCCGGTCGGCGACCATCCACAGAAGCAGAAAGGTCATCAATCCGAACTGCACGAAAACCGGCAGAAGAACGGCTTGCAAGGTCATGGCGCGTCAGATTCCCGTCGGATAGTTCGGGCTTTCCCGCGTGATCGCCACATCATGCACATGGCTTTCGCGCAGACCTGCCGAGGAAATCCGTACGAATTCGGCGCGCGCCTGATATTCGGCAATCGTCCCCGCGCCGACATAACCCATGGCCGCCCGCAGACCGCCCGCCAATTGATGCAGAATGGCGCCCGCCGGGCCACGGTAAGGCACCTGACCCTCAATGCCTTCCGGCACCAGTTTCTGGCTGTCCTTGATGTCCTGCTGGAAATAGCGATCCGCCGAACCATTGCTCATGGCACCGACCGAGCCCATGCCACGGTAGGATTTGAACGAACGGCCTTGATAGAGATAGACCTCTCCGGGGCTTTCATCCGTGCCGGCGAGCAATGAACCGATCATGACGCAATCGGCGCCAGCCGCGACCGCCTTGGCGAGATCGCCCGAATATTTGATGCCGCCGTCGCCGATCACCGGCACATTGGCCGCATGAGCCACCTCGGCACAATCCATGATCGCGGTCAATTGCGGCACGCCAACACCCGCCACCATGCGGGTGGTGCAGATCGAGCCCGGACCAATACCGACCTTGATGGCGTCAGCGCCCGCGTCAATCAGGGCCTTGGCGCCATCAGCAGTCGCCACATTGCCGGCCACGATCCCAACCTTGTTCGAGGCCCGTTTCAACCGCACAACCTGATCGAGCACGGATTGCGAATGGCCATGCGCCGTATCGACGACCAGACAATCAACACCAGCATCAATCAGCATCAAGGCCCGATCATAGCCTTTCTCGCCAACCGTCGAGGCGGCAGCAACGCGCAGCCGTCCTTCGCCGTCCTTGCAGGCCAGGGGATAAAGCGTCGCCTTTTCCATGTCCTTGACGGTGATGAGACCAACGCAGCGGAAATCCTCATCGACCACAAGCAGCTTTTCCAGCCGATGCTGATGCAGGAGCCGGCGCGCTTCGTCCTGGCTCACGCCCTCACGAACCGTGATCAGGCTCTTGGTCATCAATTCCGAGATCGGCTGCAAAGGATTATCGGCGAATCGGACATCGCGATTGGTCAGGATGCCACATAATTTGCCAGGCTTGCCGCCAGACCTGCGCTCGACCACCGGAATACCGGAAATGCCATAGCGGCGCATGAGAGCCAAAGCATCTGCCAGGGTCTCGTCGGGAAAAATAGTGATCGGATTGACCACCATGCCGCTCTCGTAGCGCTTGACCTTGCGGACTTCCTCGGCCTGTTCCTCCGCCGGTAAATTGCGATGGATGACACCAATGCCGCCAGCTTGCGCCAAAGCGATGGCGAGCCGCGCTTCCGTCACTGTATCCATCGCGGCGGAAAGAATCGGAATATTGAGCTGGATCTGTGAGGTCAGGCGGGTTCGCAGGTCGGCGGAATTGGGCATGACCTGGGAATGGCCAGGCAGCAGAAGCACATCATCAAACGTGAAGGCTTCCTTAAAATTATGTGGCTTGATCGCGGCCAAAAGACAACTCCTAGGAAAACCTCTAACGCCGCCGCGCTCCCTCTGGGGTGCGGGCGGATCGAGGGGATCAATATGTCGACAAGAGTTGCCGGGGGCTCTTAGCATGCCTGAACGCCAAGCGTAAAGCAAAGCGTCAAACTTTTCCCACATGAAGATGCATCAGCGCGCGTCGATTGAGTTTTTCTGGATGATACATGTCCTATTTCTCGACGGTCAGGCTTGCGACCATCGACGGGGTCTATTCTGTTATCCATTTGTTTTATAGCCCTTTTGCCTCTAGAGGATGAATTCCAAAAAAAGGCCGGATGCAGTAGTGCACGGGTACAGAATATCGGACGTTTAAATCGAATCCTGTCCGACGCTCTCAAATCGTTGAAAAAGCATCAAATGGCCTAGGGGAGGTCTATGGTTTGGACGCGATTCCAGGCTTGGCCCCTGCAATCGGTTGAAACCATGCCTCGTTATCTCCTCGTCGCGCTGATCGTGGCCTGCGCTTCCTTCATGGAAAATCTCGACGCGACGGTCATTTCGACCGCATTGCCGGCGATCGCCGCCGATCTGCATGAAGATCCGATCGCGCTCAAGCTTGCCATGACGTCCTATCTTCTTTCACTCGCCGTCTTCATTCCGATTAGCGGCTGGGCCGCCGATCGGTTCGGCGCCCGCACGATTTTTTGCGCCGCGATCGTCGTCTTTACGCTGGGTTCGATTCTCTGCGGCTTTTCCGGCACCCTGCCGGAACTCATCGGCGCCCGTATCATTCAGGGCCTCGGCGGAGCCATGATGGTTCCGGTTGGCCGGCTGGTTCTCTTGCGCAGCGTGGAACGCGCCGATCTGGTCCGGGCTTTGTCCTATCTCATGGTCCCGGCCCTGCTTGGTCCTGTGACGGGGCCAATCGTTGGTGGTTTCATCACCACCTATTTCCACTGGCGGTGGATTTTCTGGATCAATGTGCCGATCGGCATCCTCGGCTTCACCCTCGCCATGATCTTCATCGAGAATATCCGCGAAGATGAGGCAAAACCGCTCGATCGCTCTGGTTTCCTGCTGTGCGGCCTGGGACTTGGCATGCTGATCTTCGGCTTTGCCGGCGCGGGGCGTGGACTGGTCTCCCCCTTGGCCATCGCCTTGCTCGCCGGCTGTGGTGGGCTTTGCCTCACGCTTTACGTTCGTCATGCAAAGCGGGTCGCCCATCCGCTGATCGATCTGCAACTCCTCGCCATTCCGACATTCCGCGCCAGCATTGTGGGTGGCTCGCTGTTTCGCATTGGCATTGGCTCACTGCCATTCCTTTTGCCCCTGATGCTCCAAATCGGCTTCGGAATGACCCCGTTCCAATCGGGCATGGTCACCTTCATCTCCTCCGTCGGCGCGCTTTTGATGAAGACAACCGCGACCCCGATCCTGCGGCGCTTCGGATTTCGCTTCATCCTGATCTACGATGTCATCCTCAGCGCGATCATTCTCACCTCTTATGGATTTTTCACCGTCTCGACCCCCATGCTCGCGATGATGAGTCTGCTCCTCGCCGGCGGTTTTTTCCGCTCGCTGGCCTTCACCAGCATCAATGCCATTGCCTATGCCGATATCGATCATGACAGGATGAGCCAGGCGACGAGCTTTGCCTCAGTCGCACAGCAATTATCCCTCAGTATCGGCATCGCATTTGCCGCCGGCATTCTGCAGGGTTTGAGCTTTTTCCAGGCAGAGGGCGATCCCTTTACATTGGATAATTTCAAATGGGGTTTTATCGGCGTCGGTCTGATTTCAGCCGCATCCGTTTTCGTCTTTCGGACTCTCCCACAAGATGCTGGAGCGGAGCTTGCGAGCCGCCCACAGACGGAGAGCGCTGGCTAACCCCGGGCCGTTCCCCATGGCAATTCTTTAGCGTTACGACCTCTAACAGAAAGACACCTTCTCTATCTCACCCAAGCAAGGGAAGATTGAACCTCTTTCTCACGGGCTGAATTTCCTATGATCTCTTGCTTCTTCGCGGAAGGCATTCGGGCAAAGGAGGACGAACGTGAGCTTCCAAAGAATTCTCATCGCTGTGGATGATGATCCGATCGCCGCCCATGCAGCCGATGTCGGAATAGGATTGGCCCGCTCCCTTCAAGCCCAAGTGGCGCTCGTCCATAGCATTGATCCATCCCCGATTTTTACCCCGGAATCCGGGGTTGAAGCCACTGAATTGGCCCTACGGGCCGCACAGGAGGGCGCACGTCTGATGGCGGATTTTCGCGCCAAATTACCAGCCGAAAGCCATGTTCTGCAATTTATCCCCCAGGGAGCTCCAGGCGATGAGATCGTCAGGGCGGCTAAGGAATGGGAGGCGGATCTGATCGTCGTCGGCAGCCATGGCCGGCGAGGTCTGACCCGCACCTTGGTTGGCAGCGTCGCCGAGGCCGTGATGCGCAAGTCTCCCTGCCCGATTCTCGTGGTGCGAGCCAAAGAGTGACGACATCATCGATGAAGTGAGCGACTATTTGCGACGCTCAAGCCGAGGCCTTACCTCGAAATCCCGTGGCGAGCATATAAAGCTCCGAGGAATCGGCGCGGCTCGCTTGCGGCTTCACATGCCGCACGCTGGCAAATTCCTGTTTCAGCTTTGCGAGCAGGCTATTTTCTGTGCCGCCCTGCAAGACCTTGGCGAGAAAGCTGCCGCCCGGCGCCAGGATCGTGCTGGCGAAATCCGCCGCCAATTCCACCAGGCCGACGATTCGCAAATGATCGGTCTTCTTATGGCCTGTCGCATTGGCCGCCATATCCGACAAGACGACATCCGCCTTCGCGCCGAGCCAATGTTCGAGCGTTTCGGGCGCGGCCGGATCGAGAAAATCCAGGACCTTGAATTCGGCGCCCGGCATGGGATCAACTTCCAGAAGGTCTATGCCGATGACGCGCCCTTTCCCCTGCTCGCTCTGGACTTTGCGCACAGCGACTTGCGACCAGCCACCGGGTGCAGCGCCAAGATCGACGACTTTCTGCCCCGGTTTCAGAAAGGGATAGCGCTCGTCGATTTCGATGAGTTTATAGGCGGCGCGCGAGCGCATGCCCTCACGCTTGGCGCGAGCGACATAAGGATCGTTGAGCTGGCGCTCAAGCCAAAGCGTCGAGGACAAGGACCGCTTGCGTGCAGTCTTGACCCGCGTCTTCAGCGAGCGGCCGCCCTCGCGGCCAGAAGAAGAAACATCGTTCATGGAGGAGGCTTTAGCGCCCTTCCGTCCCGGCGTGCAACCGGTCCGCGTTAATCATTTGCATCAAAATGCCTTCGCGCAGACCACGGTCGGCAATGCGCACGCGCTCGGCCGGAAAAGCCCGGCGGATCGCCTCGAGAATGGCGCAGCCGGCCAATACCAGATCAGCGCGGCCGAGACCGATACAACCATTGGCCGCGCGTTCATCGTAGCTCATGCCGCGCAGGCGCAAGATGGCATGATCGACTTCGTAACTGGTCATCCACAGGCCATCGACGCGCCGCCGGTCGTAACGGGAAAGGCCAAGATAGACGCCGGCAATCGTCGTCACCGTGCCGGATGTGCCGAGCAGATGGAAATTGCGGCAGCGATGCTCCGTGCCGACCTTTTCCACAAAATGGGCCAGTTGCTCGCCGACATAATCGACCATCGCCTCGAAAGTGCGATCGGACACGTCGAGACCGCCGAATTTTTCCGCCAGCGTCACCACGCCGAGCTTGAGTGAGGTCCAGAACCGGACCCGCTCGCGCAGGCTCTCATCGAGAGCCTTGGCGCCTTCCGATGCATTCTCGCGCTCGCGACCGAGCCAGACGACCTCGGAGGATCCACCGCCTATATCGAAAAGCAGGACACCTTCAGCCGAGGCATCGGCGAGCGAGGCCGATCCTGCGGCCGCAAGATGGGCTTCCGTCTCACGATCGACGACTTCTAGATCGAGACCAGTCAAAGCCCGCGCCTGTTCGAGGAAGGCGGCGCCATTTTCAGCCGAGCGGCAGGCTTCCGTCGCAATGAGGCGCGCGCGGGTCACGCCCCGAGCCACCATCTTGTCGCGGCAGATTTCCAGCGCTTCCAAGGTCCGATCAATCGCCGCCTGTCCCAATTGACCCGTGCGCGAGAGCCCCTCGCCAAGGCGGACGATGCGGGAGAAGGAATCGACGACGCGGAAACCGCCCTGACAAGCGGCATTCAAGGTCGGCTTCGCGATCAACAAGCGGCAATTATTGGTGCCGAGATCGAGTGCGGCATAAATGGGGTTCCGCGCCGGACGCGGCGGCAATGAAGCAAGGGAGCCAAGCGGCAAGGGTGGATTCATGAATCCATTGCCGCTTCGTGTTCGGCTCTTACCATTGGCACCTTGAATCGTCTGCATCGCGTCCTTGCCGTCATGATTCGGCGCCTGGTTCCCAATATGCCACTCGACCGGGCGTACCCCTACCTTTCGAAGAAGCGGCGCTCTGTCGCGGCCTATCTTTCTACGAATGTAACAATCGGTTTAGAAATCGCCAAGCGACTCGTTCTCCTCTTTTTGCAATATGTAAACGGCGATAGCTTAGTTCTCTCCGACGCCGTTTGAAAAGAAAAACCTTATCCGCGCTGGGGCCGAATATGCCCATGTCTTTTGCCTGTCGTCAGGGCGGACCGATTAGACTGGCGACAATTTCTCGAAGGGGAGGAAGAATCTCTTCCTCGAACCACGGATTGCGCTTGAGCCAGCCGCTATTACGCCAGGAGGGATGCGGCAAGGCAACGATGCGCGGCGAGGCAGGAGAGAGCTCAGCACCCCGCCGGATGATGTCGTCCACCCGCAGATTTTTGGGCAAGGGGCGCCCAAGCCGCGCGAAATGATAGTCCTGGGCATAGCGGCCGATCGCCAGAATCATTTCGATTTGCGGCATCAGCCCAAACAGGCCGTCGTGCCAAGTCTGGCGGCATTCCGGTCTTGGAGGCAAATCACCTTTTTTCGCGTCATGACCCGGAAAGCAAAAACCCATGGGCACAATGGCGATCCGCGCTTCATCATAGAAAATATCGCGGCCGACGCCCATCCAGCCGCGCAAACGGTCGCCCGAAGCATCATTGAAGGAAAGGCCGGTCTGATGCACGCGCACCCCAGGCGCCTGGCTGGCGATCAAAAGCCTTGCCGTTGAGGAAACCCGCAGCACTGGGCGCGGCGGATGCGGCAAAGGCAGTTTCAGCGGCTGGTCGCGGCAAAGCGTGCAGGCACGGATCGACGCCGCATAGGCCGCCAGTTCATCGCTCACGAAAGATCCATCGATTAGAGCCGGGGAAGGCATGGCATCCGTCATCATGGTCCCTGAAAGGGCCGTTCGTCAAAAAAAGCACCGCCACACAAAAGTCGTGCAATCCGGCCTCGCGTCAGGTCCAGAGATTAGAGTCCTTTCCATGGTCACGATGACTGGTCGAGACGCACGGCCAAAAGGGAGATGGGAATTATTTTAATTAAATCAAAGTATTATATCGAGTTTCTTGTTCATTTTTTTCATCCATCGTCACAACAGCTCGTGGGCAATGGTATCAGCCGGTTTTTTCAAGAATGAGTGCAATTGTCGCAAACTCTCTCCGGGAAAGGCCTTTCGCGGCAAATCATTTTGCCGCGCCGCAGGATGAAGGAAAGCCACGACAAGAGGGGAGCGAGCCAAAGCAGGCGGATGAGCCCTACGCTTCCAAGCCCGATGCCCCTTCGATCGCCGATCCCGGCATCAGGTCCGGTTCTCCAACTGGCCTTGGAAGTGGATCTGGAGAACAGACATTCGCCCTGGAGCTGGCTCAGACCTATGCGCGCAAACGCTTGGCGTCGCTCCCACTGCTCGCTGGTTTGGATTGTCTCCTGGCGGCTGTCGGCCTTGCCTGGCTCGATGGCGCGCTTGTGGCCGGCTGGCTCGGCTTCAATCTCCTGGGCCTCACGCTCGTTTACCACCTGCTCACTCGTTTTCTGACACCGTCAGACGTTCATTGCCCAACGCCAAGCGAGCTCAAGACTTGGCAAACCGGCTTCGTGCTCGGTGAAGGGCTCCACGGCCTCGTCTGGGGTCTGTTCATCGGCCTGATCGTCGAGGCCGGTGGCGAACCGGCTTTGACCATCGGCCTCGTCTTCGCTTTGGCGATTGGCGCCACAAACCTGCGGCTCACCGCCCCCATCCCCGCCTGCGTCTTCGGCCCCCTGCTGCCGATGGCCACAGCTATCGCGATCATTTCGCGTCTCACGATCGTGAGCCAGCAAGCGATGCCTCTCGCGGGTCTCGCAAGTGCGGTGCTGCTCTATTTTTTAGTAACCGCGCAAAAGATCCGCGCTGGCGTCCTCGAAAAGCTCACAATCCAAAACGAAAAAGACGAATTGATCACCGAGCTCGAACAGGCACGAGTCAACAGTGATCTCGCTCGCCGCCGTGCCGAGGAAGCCAATCTCGCCAAATCCCGCTTTCTGGCGACGATGAGCCATGAATTACGAACGCCGCTCAATGCCATTCTCGGATTTTCGGAAGTCATGAAGGGCGAATTGTTCGGCGCCCATGTCATTTCCTCCTACAAGGATTACTCGAACGACATTCATGCGAGTGGCCAGCATCTTTTGACCTTGATCAATGAAATCCTCGACCTCTCCCGCATCGAGGCGGGCCATCTGGAACTCCGGGATGATTGCGTGGCCCTCGCACATGTCGTCGATGACTGCCGGCATCTTCTTGCACTGAAAGCCAAGAAACGCGGTCTCACGATCGAGGAGCATGTGGAACCCGATCTGCCCCGGTTGCGCGCCGATGAACGCGCGCTGCGGCAGGTCGCGCTCAATCTTCTCACCAATGCGGTCAAATTCACGCCCCCCGGCGGCTGGATCAAGATCAAGATCGGCTGGACGGCGAACGGAGGCCAATATGTCTCCATCCACGATTCAGGACCCGGTATTCCTGAAGAGGAAATGCCGATCGTGATGTCTTCCTTTGGACGCGGCACCCTCGCTCAAAAAAACGCCCTGGAAGGCTCGGGTCTCGGCCTGCCAATTGTCAAAGGCCTCGTCGACTTGCACAATGGAACATTCAGCCTGAAATCCCGTCTCCACGAGGGCACGGAGGCCATTGTCGTCCTGCCGGCCGAACGTGTGCTAGCGGCCAATGCCGCTCCTTCTGTCGTCCCTTTGACCGTTTCCACCCCCACGCGGTTGGCAACCGAGTCGATAGGCGACGCATCTACGCCCAATCCCTCGCTCGATGGACTAACCCTCAACGATTTCGCCTTGGACAAACAAGCCTTGAACGACCTCGTCCTCGATCATTTCAACCGGGACCATCTCGACCGCGCTTGTCCGCCACGTTCCGCGGCCTGATCTCTCAAGCCTTTTTCTTGCCCTTCTTCCCGGAAAGGGCTCCAAAGGCTGATCGCCCGCCGCCTGAATTGATGCTACCAAAGGTCGCTCTTCCTGATCATGGAACGCACACCAGATTCGGCTTTCGGCATCCACCTGCTGCAGGGGAAATGAATGCGGCCTGTTCGAGGTTTTATTCTTCTCGCGACAATTTCGCTTCTCTTCACCCTCCCCTTGACCTTTCCTTCCTCGGCTAGGGCTGAACAAACGGTCCCAATCCCGCGCGCGGAAACCGAACAGACCAAGGATACCACGCCGCCGCATCCCCTGCCCGCTCCGGTTACGACGACCCATACGCTCGATCTGCCCGGACGCAGCCTGAATTTTCAGGCCATAGCCGGAGCGATCAAACTTTCCGACGCGCAAAGCGGCACACCAGAAGCCGACATTGGTTTTACCGCCTTCCTCCTCAACGGCCAGGAAGCGTCACAGCGCCCCATCGTGCTGGTCTTTAACGGCGGGCCGGGAGCTTCTTCCGGCTGGCTTAATCTCGGCGCGCTCGGACCGTGGCGGCTCAAAGCC